>CABIYO010000039.1 GCA_902362975.1 Caryophanales bacterium | reverse complement strand
GGCCTGGAGCACTTCGCCGTCATGACGAACGACGCGATGGTCTCGGAGAAGATTGACAACCCCCGACTCCTCCGGAAGTCCGAAGCGAAGGTCAAGAAGGCACAGCGCGCGCTGTCACGCAAGAAGATCGGAAGCAAGAATCGTGAAAAAGCCAAATTACTTTTAGCTAAAAAACACGAAAAGATCGCCAACCACCGCCAGGACTTCCTTCACAACCTGTCGAGACGGATCGTTGACGAGAACCAAGTCATCGTCGTGGAGACATTGACATCGAAGGACATGATGAAGAACTACAAGGTAGCGAAATCCATCGGGGATGTCAGCTGGTACGAGTTCGTCCGACAGTTGGAATACAAATGCACCTTCTACGGACGGACGCTTATCAAGGCAGACCCCTGGTTCGCATCGACCCAGATCTGTTCTTCTTGCGGAGCAAAAGGCGAGAAGGAAAAATTAGATGTCCGCGAATGGACGTGTGCCTGTGGCGCGCACCATGACCGTGACATCAACGCGAGCATCAACCTGTTGATGTTGGCCGACTGACAACCATTCAGGGCAGGGACTGCCCGGTGAGCTTGGTAAACAATCGTGGCTAGTAAAAGCATGGTTTTCCCAAGAAGCTCCCCCTTCAATTTGTGAAGCAAATAAGTGGCGAGTAGTTCACCTGCGTGACATTGGCAGCTGGATAGGGGTAGTGTCCTTTCTCTGACCATGCAAAAGACTGAAGACTACTTCAAGCGCGCTTCATTTGATTGGTTGCACAATCAGGTGGAGTGCGCTTTTTTGCGTGCTTGGATGGGGAAGGCGGAAGGAGGAGATCAGTCATGAAACTGATTAAGCAATTGGATTGGTTTATTAAAAGACAGAAACGAACGTATGTGATTGCGATCATCTTACTGATCATCACAGGGGTTGTAGATATGCTACCACCTTGGATTATCGGTCAGGCAATCGATGCGATTCGTGAAGGAAGTTTGACGACAGAGCGATTGATTCTGATTGTATCGTCGCTACTCGGCATCATGGTGTTATCGTACGTGTTGTCGTACTTGTGGATTGCTCGACTGTTCGGGACAGCTTTTTTACTTGAAAAGAAATTGAGAGGTCGCTTCTTTGGTCACCTCCTCAAACAAACACCGCGCTTCTATCAACAACATCGCACAGGAGACTTGATGGCACTTGCGACGAATGATTTAAAAGCAGTGGAACGGACAGCGGGATTTGGGGTCATGACATTAGTCGACTCGTTCAACATGACGCTCATCGCCTTGACGATTATGGGCGTGTTCATCGATTGGAAGTTGACGCTCGCAGCACTTTTGCCGATGCCGATTCTCGCCTGGTCGATGAATAAACTTGGGAGTCAGATTCATACACGTTTCACGGCAGCCCAAGATTCGTTCGGCGTGATGAACGACCAAGTCGTTGAATCCATCTCTGGTCTTCGGGTCGTCCGCTCCTTCGTCCAAGAAGAGGCGGATACGAAAAAATTTGATGACATTACGGATGACGTGATGGCGAAAAACATGCATGTCGCTAAAATCGACGTCTTGTTTGAGCCGGTTATCAAATTACTCGTTGGACTCAGCTATTTGATCGGACTCTCATTCGGGACATATCTCGTCTTTACGAACGACATCACGCTCGGTCAACTCGTTTCCTTCAACATTTATTTAGGGATGTTGATTTGGCCTATGTATGCCTTCGGGGAACTCATCAACGTCGTCCAACGTGGAACGGCGAGCTTGGAACGGATTGAGACAACGATGAATGAGGTACCGGACGTTTCGTCAACCGGAACGGTTCACATCGATGTACCGGAGAAGATCACCTTCAAATCGCTCTCATTCCGTTATCCAAACGCGAATCGGGAGTCGTTAGAGGACATCGTCCTGCACGTCTCGCGTGGTGAGACGATTGGAATTGTCGGACCGACTGGAGCTGGGAAGACGACGTTGTTACGTCAATTGCTCCGGGAGTATCCGATTGACGATTCCCTTCTCGTGAACGGGGTGCCAATCTCGGACATTAAACTTGAAACGGTCCGTGGCTGGAGCGGCTATGTGTCACAAGAGCATCTCTTATTCTCAAAAACGGTGCGTGATAACATTTGTTTCGGAGTGGATGATGCTTCGGATGAAGCACTCGACAGAGCCATTCATCTCGCGGCGTTCGATACAGACATCGAACACTTAGAGAACGGTCTCGATACCGTCGTTGGGGAGCAAGGGGTCATGCTGTCAGGTGGACAAAAACAACGATTATCGATTGCACGCGCCTTACTGAAAAATCCTGAGATTCTGCTTCTTGACGATTCACTCTCAGCAGTCGATGCGAAGACGGAATCTCGCATAATCGATTCGGTCCGCACGAGCCGTGAGGCGAAGACGACCTTTATCGTGGCGCACCGTCTTTCTGCGGTGGCACATGCCGACCAAATCCTCGTCCTTCAAGATGGACGAGTCACCGAACGCGGCACCCACGACCAACTGATGGAACGACATGGTTGGTACTATGAACAATTTATTCGACAAGGAGAGACGGAGTAATCCGGGAAAGGGGGAATCTCTCATGATCGATCAATATGAATTAGATCCGGTCCGCCGGAAGAAGACGATCCGCTCACTCGTTGGTTATGCCAAGCAAGTGAAGCGCTCCATCTTCCTCGGACTGACATTACTCTTTTTAGCGGTCGGTGCAGAACTGGCCGGACCGTATATCGCCAAAATCATTATCGATGAGCATATCGTCGCCATCGAACGTGACTGGGTTCAAGTCGAATCCGGCGGTAGTGTTTCCTTTAATGGAGATTCTTATGAGAAAGAAACGAGACTAGATGGGCAAGAGGTGATTCAGCCGGTCTCAATCGTCCAAACGACCGATGGGTACTATCTCGTACCTGATGCTGTTATAAGCGGAGGCGTCCGTGAAGTCGAAGGCGACGTGCTGACGATTTCAAGAGGAGACGAAACGGCGACATATGACAATATTGTCGCGCTCTCGTCGACCGACGTATTCCAGTTCTATCAAACGGATTTACGAGCAGTCCTTCTTTTATCGGGATTGTACGTCGTCCTGTTACTATTTGCGGCCGGATTGAACTGGGGACAACAGATGCTCCTACAACGATCCGCGCATAAAATCGTCAAGACAATGCGTCTTGACGTGATGAAGCATCTTCAAACGATTCCGGTACGTTATTTTGATCAGACACCAATCGGGAAGATTGTCAGTCGTGTCACGAATGACACCGAGACGATACGCGACCTGTATTTAGGAGTGCTCGCTCGCGTCTTCCAAAGTGTCGTCATGATGATCGGGGTACTCATTGCGATGTTCTTCCTAGACGTGCGTCTAGGACTCGTCTCGCTCATTATCATTCCCGTCGTCATCGTCTGGATCAAGTTGTTCCAACGCTTCTCGACAAAAAATAACTTCCGTGTCCGCGCCCTCGTCGCGGATATGAACGCGCAGTTGAACGAGAGCATTCAAACGATGCCAATCATTCAATCATACGTCCGCGAAAATCTCGTTTATGACGAGTTCAATGAGAAGAACAGCGACAACTTCCAAACGAGACGGAAGTTGTTGAAATTGGATGCGTTGATGAGCCACAACCTCGTCAACTTCTTCCGAAACATGGCGCTCGCCTTGCTCATCTGGTTTGTCGGGGTCCAAACGCTCGGTACAGGAAGTGTCCTGACACTGGGGATTCTGTACGCGTATATCGACTACGTCTCGCGAATCTTTGAGCCGGTGACACAGATTATGAACCAATTGTCACCACTCCAACAAGCGCTCGTCTCGGCCGACCGGATGTTCCAACTGCTCGACGAAAAAGGGGAACCGGTCTCATCGGAACGTCTTCCACGCTTTAAAGGGGATGTCGTCTTTGATGATGTCACGTTCAGTTATGAAGCAGGGAAACCGGTGTTGCAACAGATTGATCTGCACGCAGCTCCTGGTGAGACGGTCGCACTCGTTGGGCATACCGGAAGCGGGAAGAGTTCAATCATGAACTTGCTCATGCGTTTCTATGACCCCTCGTCCGGAGTCCTTCGAATCGATGGCATGGACGTGACTAAACTACCGACGCAGGCGGTACGAGACCATCTCGGGATCGTCTTACAAGACCCGTTCCTGTTCACGGGCACGATTCGCACGAACGTCACGCTTGGCGATGAGACGATTACGGACGAACAGGTATGGAAAGCACTCACGGCCGTCGGGGCAGACCGTTTCGTGAAGCAGCTACCGCAAGGCATCGATGAGCCGGTGATTGAGCGTGGAGCTTCACTCTCGAGTGGAGAACGACAGTTGATCAGTTTCGCACGCGCCCTCGTCTTCGACCCGGCCATCCTCGTCCTCGATGAAGCGACAGCAAGCGTCGACTCGGAGACGGAGGCATTGATTCAAGACGCGCTCAAAACACTCACGTACGGTCGGACGACATTTGTGATCGCGCACCGACTCTCGACGATCCGGGAAGCGGACCAGATTCTCGTTCTCGACCACGGTCGAATCATTGAGCGAGGCACTCATCAGTCACTGATCGAATATGGTGGTGTCTACGCCCGAATGCATGAATTACAGAGTAAACAACAAGCTATCAGTTAAGGAGGTCACATGGAAATCAAGGGGAAATATAACCGTGCTAAAGTGTTCAACGAACGAATCGATGATATGACGCGGAATCAAATTGAAACATTGCTCGACCAACCGTTCACACAAGGGGCATCGATTCGGATCATGCCGGACATGCATGCGGGGAAAGGGTCGGTCGTTGGGACGACGATGACGATTCAAGACAAAGTCGTGCCAAACCTGGTCGGTGTCGATTTAGGATGTGGGATGCTTTGTACGGAGATCAAAGCCAAGCGGATCGATTTTCAACGACTCGACGACATCATTCGTGAACAGGTTCCGAGTGGAATGAACATTCGTGAGAAGGTTCATCCATACGCATCTGAACTTCCATTAGAAGAGGTGCGAGCGCCGTATAAACTCGACCGAGCCTTGCGCTCGGTCGGGTCGCTCGGCTCGGGGAACCACTTTATTGAAGTGAACCGAGATGAATCGGGACGTACGTTTCTTGTCATTCATTCCGGTTCGCGCCATCTTGGGGTGCAGATTGCCGATCACTATCAGGAGCGAGCGATTCAACACATGATGGAAACACATGATGTAAAAGAAGAAATTGAGCGTTTGAAGGTCTCAGGTCGACAACAAGACATCTCGGCTTATCTGGAAACAGAGCGGGCGTCACGGAAACCATTTCGAGACCTGGCTTATGTGGAGGGGGCAGATATGGACGATTACATGCATGACGTGCGCATCGCTCAACAATATGCAGCGGCGAACCGTCGTGCGATGACGGATGTGATCGTCGAAGCGATGCATTGGAACATCGTCGATCAATTCGATACCGTCCATAACTATATCGACCATGATGCGATGATCCTGCGAAAAGGTGCCATCTCCGCTCAAGAAGGAGAGCGAGTCATCATTCCGATGAACATGCGAGACGGTTCGCTCATCTGTACGGGGAAAGGGAATCCAGACTGGAACTTCTCGGGTCCACACGGCGCAGGTCGGATCATGTCTCGTTCGGCCGCGCGGAAACGCGTCGATTTCAAAGAATTCAAACGTTCGATGGAAGGTGTCTGGTCGACATCCGTTCGCCCATCGACAATCGATGAATCACCATTCGTGTATAAGTCGATGAAAGAGATTGTTCGTTATATCGAACCGACCGTTCGAATCAATCAAATCATCAAGCCACTTTACAACTTCAAGGCGAACTGAGTCACGTACTCAGTCTCGTCTTTTTCTTTTTTTCGTAAAATCTGATACGCTTACATCGAGGTGAACGATATGGAAAAGCGGTTAAGTGACTTATCGAAATATGAGTTAGAGCAAGAGATTCAAGCATTACATGAACGGAAACGAAAGGCTGAACAGATGGGCATGGTCAGCGAAATTGAAGTCGTCCTTCGACGGATTGCGATTGCCGAAAGCTATTTGATTGACCCATCATCGTTTCGTCCAGGTGAAACATATGTCGTCAATTACAATGACCTTCCGTTTCGCTTGAAATTCGTTAACGGCGTTATGGGCTGGGGGACGTTTGAAGGCGAGATGACAGAACGGGCCATCCCGCTCTCAGAATTGTCGGAGGTGAAGCGATGAACCGGAACGAACAGTATGAACGGCTTGCGGTCATTCTAAAAGAGAAAAATGACGTCTTGAACGATTCAGAAGCGGTGACGTGGGTCGAAGTGTTATGGGAAGATTTTGAGACAACACTTGCCAAGGCGGGCGAACCGTATCCGGGAGAGGCAAAGGCTTTCCAATACGTCATTCAACAGATTGATGCATATGGGGCACAGCTCCATTTGTTCCAAACGAAAAACGAAAAGTTCAAGCATTTGATGTCTAAACGGAACTTACACTGAGTCACGTCCTTGGGGCGTGATTTTTTTATTGCAATTCTTCAACAATTCGTTATAATGAAGGACGCTAATAGTTTGTTTTAAAGTATAGTATAGATAAACTTTCTTTAGTTGAACTCATGTTTCACTAAACAAGAAGGAGGCGTTCAGTCTTTGGAAGTAGGTCAAAACATTAAGCGGCTCCGGATCAAAAAAGGATTGACCCAAGAGGAGCTGGCGGAACGTACCGATTTGAGTAAAGGCTATATTTCTCAAATCGAGCGGGATTTAAGCTCTCCCTCACTAGAAACGTTATTCGATTTATTGAATGTTCTCGGGAGTTCCCCGAAAGAGTTTTTTGATGAAGAGTTGAATCAAAAAGTGGTGTACACCGTTGACGATCGCACCATCTATACAGATGAAGAACGTAAATATCGGACAGAATGGCTCATCCCGGAATCGAATGAAAAAGAGATGGAGCCAATCCTTGTCACATTTTTCAAACATGGAGAGTTCAAACAATATGAGCCTTCGCGTTCGGAGACGCTCGTTTACGTCTTGTCCGGCAAAATCGCCTTGAAATTAGGGAACCACACATATTTTGCCAAGACAGGGGAAACCCTTTATTATGTCGCCTCGGATTCGCATCAACTCGTAAACGATAACGATGGAGAGAGTGAATGTCTCATCGTCGCGACCCATTCATATTTATAAGTCAACAGAGGAGGAAACAGCATGAATGCAGAGACAATTATTCGCTTTGACCACGTGTCAAAGCGTTACGACGACACAGTCGTCCTTGAAGATATTAGTTTTGAGATTGAGCGTGGGAAGTTTTATACGCTTCTCGGTCCATCGGGATGTGGGAAGACGACGATTTTGCGTCTCATCGCCGGATTTACCGATGCGACCGAAGGAGATATTCACTTCAGCGGGAAACGAATCAACGATGTGCCGGCTAATAAACGACAAGTGAATACCGTGTTCCAAGATTATGCGCTGTTTCCTCATTTAAACGTATTTGAGAATGTCGCATTCGGTCTCCGGATTAAAAAAATGAAAGAAGCAGATGTGAAAGCGAAAGTGGAGCAAGCTTTAAAGTTCGTTAACTTAGAGGGCTACGGGGCGCGTGAGATTGATGAAATGTCAGGTGGACAACGCCAACGTGTCGCCATCGCGCGTGCGATCGTGAACGAGCCGGAGGTCATTCTCCTCGATGAACCACTCTCTGCTTTGGACTTGAAACTTCGCACGGAGATGCAATATGAACTTCGTGAGTTACAACAGCGTCTTGGCATTACCTTTATTTTCGTCACACACGACCAAGAAGAGGCGCTCGCCATGTCAGATGTGATTTTCGTCATGAACAACGGGAAAATTGTTCAGAGTGGGACACCGACTGATATTTACGATGAACCGATCAACCGTTTCGTCGCAGACTTTATCGGTGAATCGAATATCGTGCCGGGTGTCATGCCGGAAGACAATATCGTCACGTTTGCTGGTAAAACGTTTGACTGTGTCGACCAAGGATTTGATCGCAATGAAAAAGTTGAGGTCATCATTCGTCCGGAAGACTTAGAGATGACATCGGTCGATGCAGCGAAACTCGTTGTCGACGTCGATTCTCAATTGTTCCGAGGTGTCCACTACGAGATTTGCTGTTATGACCAAGAAGGAAACGAATGGCTCGTCCACTCGACGAAGAAATCAATCGTCGGATCAAAAATCGGATTGACGTTTGACGAAGAAGCGATTCACGTCATGCGACTAGGTGAAACAGAAGAAGAATTTGACCGTCGTCTCGAATCCTACGAGGAGGTCCCTCATGAATCAAACTAATCAGACCGCAAAGACGGTATATTTGACGACCTATTGGATTTGGATTGCCTTGTTCGTCATCGCACCACTCGTCCTCGTCGTCTACTACTCATTTTTTGATATCGATGGGAACTTGAGTTTAGAAAACTATCAGACGTTCTTCACGTCGACGTATTTGTCGATGACGCTCTCGTCGTTCTGGTATGCGTTCCTCATTACGTTCTTCTCGTTACTCGTCGGGTATCCGACGGCATATTTGTTGACGAAGACGAAGCATAAACAGCTTTGGCTCTTACTTATCTTGCTGCCGTCATGGATTAACTTATTGTTAAAGGCGTATGCGTTCCTTGGAATTTTTGGGACATACGGGATTACGAATCAATTTTTAGAAGCCATCGGTATTGGGACGAAACAGATTCTATTCACCGATTTCAGTTTCGTCTTTGTTTCGGTATACATCTTCATCCCGTTCATGATTTTGCCAATCTACAACGCCATTGAGAAGTTACCGCCATCACTCGTCTACGCATCCCGTGATTTAGGTGCATCGAACTGGACGACATTCCGACGTGTCATCTTCCCGTTGACGCTTGACGGCGTCAAGTCAGGGATTCAAATCGTCTTTATTCCGGCATTATCGCTCTTCATGATCACCCGACTCATCGCCGGGAACCGAGTCATCACACTCGGTACAGCGATTGAACAACAATTCCTTGTCACACAAAACTGGGGAATGGGCTCGACGATTGCCGTCTTCCTCATCTTGGCGATGGTTCTTGTCATGGTCGTCACACGTGACTGGGGTGCGAAAGGAGCGGTGCGTCGATGAAACGTAAACGATTCAAATTATCAAACTTATACTTGGCGGCCGTGTTCTTCATCTTATATGCGCCAATTCTATATTTGGTCTTCTACTCATTCAACAGTGGTGGAACGATGAGTAACTTCGAAGGGTTCACCCTCGAATGGTACAAGGCGCTCTTCACGGACACGAGACTTCTCGTCATCGTCTTGAATACGATCGTCATCGCGCTGCTCTCAGCGACGATTTCGACCGTGCTCGGTGTCATCGGGGCACTCGCCATCTATACGGCGAAACAAAAGTATACGAAGACGTCGCTCTTATCATTGAACAACGTCTTAATCGTGAGCCCGGACGTCATCATTGGAGCCTCCTTCTTGATTCTCTTCACGATGCTTGGGATTCAGTTAGGCTTTTACTCGGTCCTCTTGTCGCACATCGCCTTCTCGGTTCCGATTGTCGTCATCTTGGTGTTGCCAAAACTCCAAGAGATGAGTCCGACGTTGATTGATGCGTCACGTGACCTAGGTGCCAGCACGTGGGACGTATTGACGAAAGTCATTCTGCCATATATCACGCCGGGGGTATTTGCCGGTTTCTTCACGGCACTCACCTATTCGTTAGACGACTTTGCTGTCACATTCTTCGTGACAGGAAACGGCTTCACGACGCTCGCCGTAGAAGTTTATTCGCGGGCACGTCAAGGTATCTCGCTTGAAATCAATGCGTTGTCTGCGATTCTGTTCCTCTTCACGCTCATCCTTGTCATCGGATATTATGTGTTGGCGCAACGAGGATCAAAGGAGGTTAGACGATGAAAAAACTAGTCATCATATTGGCTGTGCCATTGATTGTCAGCTTTGGTCTCCTTCTTTGGATTCAGCAACTGAATGCTGCGCAAGGATTCGGCGGCGACAACACACTGGTCGTCTACAACTGGGGAGACTATATCGATGAAGAATTGATTAGTGAGTTCGAAGAACAGAGCGGGTTGAAGGTCGTTTATCAAACGTTCGACTCGAACGAAGCGATGCTCACGAAAATTGAGCAAGGCGGGACGGCCTTTGATGTCGCCGTTCCATCCGATTATGCGATCAGTAAGATGAGAGAGGAGAATCTCCTTCTCCCGATCGATTACGATAAACTCGAAAACTTTGATAATATCGATCCGCGCTTCCTCGATAAATCGTTCGACCCGGGTAACAAGTACTCGGTTCCTTATTTCTGGGGCACGGTCGGGATCGTCTACAATCCTGAACTAGCCGATGGTGAGATCACTTCATGGAACGACCTATGGGAAATGCCGCTCGAGAACGACATTCTCCTTGCGGACGGGACACGTGAAGTGATGGGCTTCGGCCTGAACTCGCTTGGGTATTCCCTCAACACGACGAATAAAGATGAGTTGATTGAGGCGGAAGAAAAGTTAACGACGCTTTGGCCGAACATCAAAGCGATTGTCGGAGACGAAATCAAAATGCTGATGGCGAACCGTGAAGCAGCGGCAGCCGTCGTCTGGTCCGGGGATGCGTCAGAAATCATGTATGAGAACGAAGAACTGACGTATGTCATTCCGGAAGAAGGTACGAATCTCTGGTTTGATAACCTCGTCATCCCAAGTACGGCACAAAACGTGGACGGGGCACATCAGTTCATCGACTTTATGTTAGATGCTGAGATTGCAGCACGTAACACGGATTATGTCGGATACTCGACACCGAACGAAGCGGCTCTCGAATTCTTGGATGAAGAAGTCACATCGGATGAACGGTTCTACCCGTCTCGTGAAGTGACACAAGACCTTGAAGTATATGAAAACCTAGGGAAGCGCATGAACGCTTACTATAACGAGCTGTATTTACGTTTTAAAATGCAGAGTAAATGACGAAACATCCCCGCGCTCATCATGAGTACGGGGATGTTTGTTTACTGCTTGATTGTCGATTTGATGTCTTCGATATGTTTCAAGGTGACGGTCGTGTCGACTTGTGTGGAGGAGTTGTGTATGCGCTTACATTTTTTTCAGCAAGCGAACGTCTCCCTTTTTTCATCGTAACGGTATGATGTGATAAAAGTCAAAATTTTTAGACAATAATTTGTCAATCTTTTTAAATACGTTTTGAACTTAAGATTTGTGGAAATGATTAGATTGTACACATTAATTTATCCATAAGGAGTGACTCACGATGGCTAAGACATATCAAGTTGACCTAGCGCATAGTTCGATCACGTTCACGGTCAAGCACATGATGATTTCCAAGGTGAAGGGCGAGTTCAAAGAATTTGATATTAAGGTGAACGGTGAGCCGAGCGATCTAGCGAATGCGAGTGTGAAAGTGACGATTCAGGCAGCATCGATTGACACCAATAACACAGATCGGGATAACCACCTTCGTTCAGGAGATTTCTTCAATGTCGAAGAACATCCGCATCTCGTCTTTCATTCAACTTCTTTCCGTCCAAAAGGGGGCGGAAAATTCGAAGTGACAGGGGATTTAACGATTCGAGGAACGACTCGGGAAGAGACGTTCGAAGTGGAGTATGAAGGAAGCGCAAAAGACCCATGGGGCAACACGAAGCACGCCTTCTCCGGAGAAGGGTCGCTCAACCGTGAGGACTATGGATTGACTTGGAACCAAGCGCTTGAGGCGGGCGGTGTCCTCGTCGATAAGAAAGTCAAATTCGAGTTCGAGCTCCAATTCACTGAATCGGAGGCATAAGAAAAGTCGCTCAGGTGAGCGACTTTTTATTGTTCGTATACCAATTTTTTCTGAAGACTGTCCTCACTAAACACCCACCCCGTAAAGGATGACAACACGTCATTCGTCTGCTCGTCGACGATGACGACCGCAATGAACGGATACATGTTTTTAGAGAAATAACGCAAGTTTGTAAAGCGGTATTCAATCATCCCGTTATGACGTGTCACGGTGTACGTGTGAATTTTAGAAAACTCGAGGAACGCCTGTAAGTCTGCATTTTTCCGAGCCTCTACGAAATGTTGATCTTCTTCTCCTGGCATTGGTTTGTCGCGGAAGCGACCACATTCGATGACTTTGCCTTTTTTCACTTTTACGGCTCCGAGACCATCGCGGAAGCGGACGGCGACGTGCCAGTCATCCCAACCAATTCCTGGAGAGATGAACAATTCATGTGCCCCTGCAAAGTGTCTCGCCACGGTAGCGAGCGCGCGGTTACGTAATTTAAACTGAATGGCATAGTAACTGATGACAAGCGCAATGAGCAGTGCAAAAATAGGGACAGTCGCACCCGTTATCATCCATAATGCATATGCACCATAATAAGCGGAGAACAAGTACGGATCAAACGTCCCGATTACGCCCCAGCCGATCCGTTTTTTCGAAAAAGGTTGTAGCGCTTGCGTCCCATAGGCATTGAATAAGTCCACTGTGATATGAAGCAACACGGCGATTTGTGCCATGACCCATAGGGAGGCAGGATTGACACCGAGGACCGTCCCGATGACAGCGCTGACGATGATTGGCCAAGCGAGAAGCGCGGTGATTCCATGTGAACGACCACGATGCTGGCGTAAATACGTACTATTTCCTTTTAACTTAAAGACGGTGTCGAAGTCTGGTGCATGCGAGCCAACGAGAGCCGTGGCTGTCATCGCTAAAAACAGTTGTGCATCACCCGACACTTCCGGGCTGAGCGTCGCGATGGCACTTAAACCAAGTCCCATACCAATGTGTGTCGCAGTATCCAATGTGCGTCAGCACCTCCATCAATCATGAAAGAATTACGTCATCTATTTTTATTAATCATACAATATTTTTAAAACGAGGGGAAACACAATGCTTAATCTCGATAAATTGTTCACAAATTATAATATTCACCATTTCAACGAGGAACTCGTCACGTGGTTCAATCGCGAAAAGCGTGATTTACCTTGGCGTCATGCGAAAAATCCTTATCGCGTGTGGGTGAGTGAGGTCATGTTGCAACAGACACGAGTCGATACGGTTATCCCATATTACAACCGGTTCATGGAACGCTTTCCGACGCTCGAGGATCTTGCGGCTGCTGATACGGATGAGGTCGTAAAGTATTGGGAAGGGCTTGGTTACTACTCTCGCGTCCGAAATTTACACGAAGCGGTCAAAGAAGTCGCTTCCGTTTACGAGGGGGTCGTCCCGGAAGAGAAGGAACGTTTTGAGAAACTGAAAGGGGTCGGACCATATACGACGGGAGCCGTACTATCGATTGCGTACAATCAACCGGAACCGGCTGTAGATGGGAACGTCATGCGCGTCATGTCCCGTCAATTCGGAATCTATGACGATATCGCGTTGCCGAAGACGCGCAAAATCTTTGAACAAGTCGTTCGTCGATTGATGGACCCGACTCATGCATCCGATTTTAACGAAGGCGTGATGGAGTTAGGTGCGACGGTCTGTACACCGAAAAATCCGATGTGCTCACTCTGTCCCGTGCAAGACACGTGTTATGCGTATACGCATAATGTTCAAGAAGAATTGCCGGTGAAGACGAAAAAGGGAGCGGTACGCGTCGAGATGTACGATGCCCTTTGGATCGAGAAAGAGGGGAAAGTCGCCTATGTGCAACGAGCGGATAAGGGATTGCTTGCTGGGATGTGGCAATACCCGCTTATGGATCGAGGAACGGGGGAACAACTTAACGGAACGTATCTCGGGCAAGTGAAGCATGTCTTCTCTCATATCGTCTGGTATATCGATTTATATCGCGTCGATACGCTTCCGACGGATGACGTCGTCTGGCTAGACGCTTCGGAACGCGAGGTGAAGACGGTTTCTGTTGCTCAACAAAAATTAGAACGATTGGTAGGTGACGAACGTGAGACGATTTGATGTAGAGTCGACATATGATACGACGGTCGATTCGCTTTGGGATTTGTTACAGGATGCCTCGCTTTTGACGAAGCTGACGAAGTTTCCTAAAGTACGCTTAGAGGGGGACGGCGCCTCGGTCGAAGGGAATGAAGTGAAGTTGTTCGTTGGGGTCGGTCCGGTGGAACTGCCATGGACCAGTGCCATCACCGTGGTGGGAAACCAGGCATTCTGCGATCAAGGAAAGACATTACCGTTTCCGTTCAAGCGGTTCACACACGTGCATCGGGTCGAGGCGCGTGATGGTAAGGCGGTCATGATCGACGAAGTAACGTTCGATAGCTATGTTTCGAACATACTCGTCGAGTATTTCGTGCTTCGTCTGATGTTCCAAGAACGGGCACGGGTCTTCCAAAAAACACTAAATTCATGAAAATAAGAGATTTCCTTTTTCATTGGTTCTGAAAGTCGCTATAATTAAATATGAGAATTGTATAGCACCATAGCGGAAAGGAGGAGCTTATGAGCTTATTTCCCAAAGCAGGTAGCAAAATCGAGATACAGAGCTACAAGCACAACGGAACTTTGCATCGCGTTTGGGAAGAAACGCTCGTCCTTCAGTCGTCAAAAACGGATATGATCGGATTCAATGATCGCATTATGGTCAGCGAGTCAGACGGTCGGCAATGGAGAACGCGAGAGCCGGCAATTTGCTACTTTTCATCTGAGTATTGGTTCAATGTCATCTGTATGATTCGCGAAGACGGGATTTACTACTACTGTAATCTAGGTTCGCCGACTACATTTGATAGGGAAGAACGTGCCATCAAATATATCGATTACGATTTGGACATTAAGGTGTTCCCGGATATGTCGTATACGATTTTAGATGAAGATGAATATGAACGGCATCGTCGCGAGATGAATTATCCGAAAGCGATTGATCGAATCTTGAAGCAGAACGTGCAAGAACTGATCAACTGGATTCGAGGACGGAAAGGGCCGTTCAACCCAACATTCGTCGATGAATGGTATCGCGAATACGAAGCACGTTACCGGAGATGATTCCTCATCTCCGCTTTTTTTCTTAAGTCAGGAGGCATTATGGGTAGTATTAAACGTTATTTGCAGTTTGTTCGTCCGTATAAGAAACAAATTGCCCTCACCATTTTCGTCGGGATTTTGAAGTTTTCCATCCCGCTCGGATTACCGTTACTTTATAGATATGTCATCGATCACTATTTGACGGACGATGCGCCGAGGCAGGACTATACAACGCTCATCTGGTTGTTCAGCATCGTTTTCTTCGTCTTCCTGGTCCTCAAGCCGCCAATCGAGTATTTGCGTCAATATTTGGCGCAGTGGGCCGCGACGCGTGTCTTGTTCGATGTGCGGAACCGGTTATTCGACCACGTCCAGAAGTTGTCACTCCGCTATTATTCAAACAATAAGACGGGACAAATCATTTCACGGATCATCAACGACGTCGAACAGACGAAAGACTTCGTCATCACCGGTCTGATGAATATTTGGCTCGACATGATTACCATTCTTATCGCCATCGGGATCATGTATACGATTGACCCGCAACTCACGCTGATCGCGATTTTACCACTTCCGTTTTATGCGATCGCAGTCCGCTATTTCTATGGACGGTTGCGTCGCTTGACGCGTGAACGGTCGGCGGCACTCGCTGACCTACAAGGTCATTTGACAGAGCGCGTCAACGGGATGGCGGTCATTCGGAGTTTTGCGCTAGAGCCATATGAGAACAAGGCGTTCGAACAACAGAACGGTGGCTTCTTGAACGCGGCACTCAAACATACGAGTTGGAACGCCAAGACGTATGTCGTTGTATCGACGATCACTGACATCGCGCCGATCCTCATTTTCACGACGGCATCGTGGCTCGTCATTCAAGAAACGGTATCGCTCGGGACGCTCGTCGCGTTCATCGCATATATCGACCGACTCTATGCGCCGCTCGGTCGTCTCGTCAACTCGGCGACGACACTCACGCAGTCTGTCGCTTCGATGGACCGTGTCTTTGAGTTCTTGGATGAGACATATGATATCGAGGAGAAACCGAACGGGTTCGTCCCGTTGTCGACAGCCGGTAAAATCGACCTTGAACATGTGAGTTTTTCGTATGAACAGGACGGGGCACGAGCGTTGAACGATGTGAACCTTCACATCCGTTCCGGGGAACGCGTGGCGTTTGTCGGAATGTCCGGCGGAGGGAAGTCGACACTCGTCAGTTTGATTCCGCGTTTCTATGACGTGACGGATGGAAGCATCAAAATCGACGGCGTCGATGTGCGTGATTTCAAATTACGTGCACTCCGCGACCAGATTGGGATGGTCATGCAGGATTCGGTCCTCTTCAGCGAATCGGTCGCCATGAATATTCGAATGGGGAAACCGGATGCGACGGATGAGGAAGTCATTGCGGCGGCCAAGGCAGCGAACGCCCATGAGTTCATCTCGAAACTACAGGACGGATATGCGACACCGGTCGGGGAGAAAGGTGTCAAATTGTCTGGTGGACAGAAACAGCGGCTTGCGATTGCACGTGTCTTTTTGAAAAATCCACCGATCTTGATTTTAGACGAGGCGACGAGTGCGCTTGATTTAGAAAGTGAAGCGATGATTCAAGACTCGCTGGCCCGTCTGACTAAAGGACGGACGACGTTAATCGTCGCCCACCGCTTGTCGACCATTACGGACGCCGATCAAATCGTCGTCGTGGATAACGGTCAAATCATGGAGACGGGTACGCATGAAGAGCTGATGCGTCGTCGCGGGGCGTATTACGATCTGTATATGATTCAAGATTTAGCTGTAGTTGAATAATGAAAAGAGGCTGGGACATAACCCATTAATTTTCTAAAAAAGAGGCCCCCGTGAGCGACTTGTTCGCTCACGAGGGCCTCTTGTCATTTTTATAGGTTCGTGCATTTCGGACTAAACAGAAAAGAAGGGGTCCGACCACCGAAAATCGGTGACCGGACCCCTCTTTTTATCAAAAATCTTTAAAACCGGCTAGTTATGTCCCAGCCTCTTTTAGCGGTCTAAAAATCGTTTACGAACATCTGGTGAAGGGAGTGTGCACACTTCCTTTTTCCCAAATAGACGTGTCCGATATTTGGCGAACAACGTATATCCATGATCACGAATCGGTCTAGGTATGAAACGAATGAGTCGAAGCAGGCGCCAACGGCCATCAAGGTGTTCGGCAATTCGAATCGCAGCGTCTGATTTTAAGTAAGGAACCCCTTCCTCAATATAGACGATGCTGTCGACTGATTCCGGAATCCGGTGTCGTGTTCGGAGCGACTGACCGACCTCGCTTTGGAGCGAAGCAAAGTGAATCGAGGCGTGTCGATCATGACGAATGATGAACTGAACACTAGCATCACAGAAGTTGCAATCGCCATCAAATAAAACAATCGCAGGCAAGTACTTCGCCTCCTTCATCGTACTTTTTTACCGTTTTGTCTTCATGTTAAACGTCAAGCAGCGAGTTGGCGAGCAGGTTGCATCTTGTAGAGCGATACATAATACAAGTAAGCACCGAGGGCACCGAAGACAAACATGTAACCGCTCATCAAGACCGGACCGATGAACGCGCCGACGACAATTCCTGCCGCAGCGACCAATTTAGCTCCATGGAATGTGAGCCCGCCGAACGCAAGGTAGGAAGCCCGACGTTCAGGGTCGAGGAGGTCAACCTGTTTCACTTGCCGAATCGGAGAGTAGAGGAGTTCGCCGATTGTGAAGATGATTGCGAGTGTGGCCAGGACGATAAAGGAGTTCATCGAGGTAATGGCGGTGTATGCTGTGATATATAACGATAAACCAATGAAAAACACGGTCTTCTCTTTGAAACGTTTGACGAAAGTGGTGACCGCAAACGTGATGGCGACGACGAGCAAGGTATTCTCTAGTTGCATAAACGCCATCATGCGTACCCCATCAAAAGGAATTCCGAGAATTTGACGACTTTCGAATGACTCTGCTAAATGGACACCGATGTAGTTCGCCATATGAAACTCGGTCGAAAAGACGAGCATACTTCCAAATACGAATGTGATCCATCGGCGGTCGCGTAACGCGATTTTATAGTTTTCGATGACACCATGAATCGGGTTTGACGGTGTTGAGCGGTTGCCAGTATATGTGTCGACCAAGAAACGTTGAAGAATGATGGTGGTCACAGTGAGAATGATCGTCATACCGATAAAGAGAGCGAAGCGATGGTCGCGATAAAAGGCGCCGCCGAGCATGACGCCTCCGGCAATAGCCAAGTTGACGAGCCAGTAGTCATACACGTAGATGGCTTTTCGATTTGATTCTTCCATGGAGTCGATGACGATTGCCTCGAGAGCTGGATGGTTCAATCCGTTCGAAACGGCATGTCCGAAGTAGAGGATTGCGACGACGAGTGCCCAGTTATTCGATGGGTGAATGGCGATGGTCATCCCAAGAAAACAGATGATTTGAATCACCTGACCAATCTGTAAGACAACCTTCCGATTGAACCGATCGGAAAAGTACCCACCGAATAGACCGGTCAAGTAACAGACGATAACGAATGACGTCATGATGATTCCAGCGGGGACTTTCCCCAACTCTTCTGAGAAATAGAGTGCCATGAATGGGAAAATGGCTGATCCGACGATTCGAATACAAAATCCGCAAACGAGTCGCAAACGGACATTTAATGGAAAATCTTTAAATTTCATATGGTGAGCACCTCCTTGGTTCTACTGTAATGGGGGACGGTACATGATAAAAAGAGACACTTTTTTTAAAGATGTCCCCTTTTACAAAAAAAAGAGATGCTCGCGCATCTCCCTCTCTTACAATTGAGCAAACGAGCGGTGGACCGCTTCGATCGTCTCTTCGATATCTTGTTCCGTATGCTCTGTCGTCAAGAACCAGGCTTCATATTTTGATGGAGCCAAGTTCACGCCATTCTCAAGCATCAACTTGAAGAAGCGTCCGAACTTCTCACCGTCTGACTTTTCCGCACCTTCATAGTCGGTGACGATTTCATCCGTGAAGTAAACGGTGAGTGCCCCCTTCAAGCGGTTGAGCGTGATTGTGACGTCATGCTTCTCCGCTGCCTCACGGATGCCGGCTTCCAGTTTCGCACCGAGTGCGTCTAATTTCTCATAGACACCAGGTTGCTCGAGCACTTCCAGGCAAGCGATTCCTGTCGCCATCGAGGCAGGGTTACCGGCCATCGTACCGGCTTGATATGCAGGTCCGAGTGGGGCGACCGTCTCCATGATTTCAGCCTTCCCGCCGTAAGCACCGATTGGTAGACCACCACCGATGATTTTACCGAGCGCTGTCATATCCGGTTCGATGCCATACATTTGTTGGGCACTTCCGTATGTGAAACGGAACGCCGTGATGACTTCATCATAGATGACGAGTGCGCCGTGTTCATGTGTGATGTCATTGACAGCTTGGAGGAAACCTGGCTTCGGTTCAACGATTCCGAAGTTTCCGACAATCGGTTCGACGAGGACACATGCGACCTGGTCTCCCCATTCTTTCATCATCTTACGATACGCTTCGACGTCGTTGAATGGGACGGTGATGACTTCTTTGGCAGTGGCTTTCGTCACACCTGCTGAGTCAGGAGAACCGAGCGTCGCTGGACCACTACCTGCTGCAATCAGCATGAGATCCGAATGTCCGTGGTAACAACCACTGAATTTCACAACGAGTTCACGACCGGTGTAAGCGCGGGCGACTCGTACCGTCGTCATGACGGCTTCTGTTCCGGAGTTGGTGAATCGTACCTTATCCATCGAAGGGATGGCTTGTTTTAGTTTCTTCGCAAATTCAACCTCAAGACGGTGTGGTGTCCCGTATAATAAACCTTTTGAAGAAGCGTTCATAAGCGCTTCATGAATGTGTGGATGGGCATGGCCGGTAATGATTGGACCATATGCCGCCAAATAATCGATGTAACGATTGCCGTCTACATCATAAAAATAGGCCCCTTCGCCGCGTTCCATATAAACAGGGGCGCCGCCACCAACTGCTTTAAATGAGCGGGATGGACTGTTGACACCTCCGACGATGTGAGTGAGTGCATCTTGGTATAATGCATCGGATGACTGACGATTTGATGAAGTAGTCATATGTATTGCCTCCTTATTCAAATTCGCACTTATTGTATCATAGCCGTCAACCGCATAAGCTCAGTGTTTGACGAGTAGTTGAGAAATCAGTACACTATTTATAAAGATTACTATGTAAGAAATAAGTTAATGTTCAAAACTATTTCGCATGAATTTTATAGAAGAAATGAGGGATTGACGTGGGAAGCGAAATGCTTGACCATGCTGTTCAGTCGCTCCGGGAACATGGAGTCAGAATGACGCCTCAGCGCCAGGCCATTTTGGAGTACCTCGTCACG
Organism: Caryophanales bacterium; assembly: GCA_902362975.1. Taxonomy (GTDB): domain Bacteria; phylum Bacillota; class Bacilli; order Exiguobacteriales; family Exiguobacteriaceae; genus Exiguobacterium. The sequence continues at coordinate 3,171 of CABIYO010000039.1, read as the reverse complement.
GAGCATAGTCACCCGACAGCGGATGACATTTATAAGGCACTTGCCGCACGGTTTCCAAATATGAGTGTGGCCACTGTATATAACAACTTGCGTGTTTTTAAAGAAGTGGGTCTCGTTCAAGAGATGAACTATGGGGACGCCTCGAGTCGTTTTGACTTTGTGACGTCGAAGCACTATCACATCATCTGTGACACGTGTGGAAAAGTCGTCGACTTTAACTATCCTGTATTAGATGAAATCGAATCGGTTGCATCTCAATTGACTGGATTCAAAGTTGATCGTCACCGTCTTGAAGTGTACGGAACGTGCCCGTCTTGTCAGTCTGAACAATCGCAAACACATTAAAAAACCACATCCGAGCAGTCGGATGTGTTTTTTTAAGTTAGTCCGTTTGTTGTGACTGACGTTTGTTATATTTCTCATCGAATTCTTTTCCTTCGAGTGAACGGTCGATTGTGAGCGGCTCGTCGCAGTGCATACATAAGTCGACGCGTCCGAGCATCTTCGTCTCTTTTTCACAGTTCGGACAAGTCACGATGATGGCTTTTGTCGAGGCCATCCCGACGATGAAGTAAAGAGCAGAGCTCGCAAGTACCATGACAAATCCAAGAAGCATGAAAATAATCATGAGCCAGGTGATGGATTTGGCGAGAAGACCGAGATACATGACCCCGATCCCGCCGAAGATAAGAAGTAATGCTATATTACGTGCGCGGTTGATTTTGTTCCCCCGTTTTTTCATGAGTGAATCCCTCCAATAGTCTGTTTCTATCATAGCTCATCTTCATACGAGTGAGAAGTTCCTGCACTTTTTCGGCAGGATTTTTTTGAAAAGAGGTCGAATTTGGTTCGTATCGAAAATGACAATCGTCATATATATAGTCAACTTGCGATTGGGAGAGAAGGGGTCCAGATGACGATGGAATATGCGACTCGCACCATTTATTCAGAATATGCTGCATTAAAAACGACGCTCGGGATTATTGAAGTGAAGAAAAAGCGGGCACGTGATCCGTTGACGGATCAATCGGATCGCCTGCTCATTGTGATTGAAGCAAAACCAGAACCGTTTTGGACGGTGAAACACTATCAGGTCGGTCAAGAAAAAATCGTCCTGCACGTAGTCAGTGACTCGATGATGGATCGGTGGATTGTCTTGAATGAAAATCGGCGAGCCATTCATTGGATTGAAGACGGAATCGTTTTGTTCGAACGGAATGAGTACATTTTAGAGTTGCGACAACGCAACCGTAATTTAACGAATCGGGAACAACGTTTACAACTCTCGATTTCTTTCGCAAAGTTGTTGCGTCGGTTTGAAGACGGACGTTATCTATTTTTAGAAGGGGAGTTCCAAGACGCCTTCACTCAGATTCATCATGCGCTCACTCACCTGGCACGCCTCTCGATTCTTGAGGCGGGGATTCATCCGGAAATCGTATTGTGGGAACAGGTACGAGCCATTGACCTCGAAATTTATAAGTTGCACGAGGAATTGGTCGGAGGACAAGAATCGCTTGAACAGCGCATCCACCTTGTCGTCATTGGCATGGAACATTTGATTCAATCGAAAGTGTTGCCGGGGACGTTGTTATTACTTCAGACGATGCAGGAGAAAGACGGCGCGTGGACGTTCCCGGAATTGATGGAACATCCGAATTTGAACGAGCTCCGTGTCGACCTTGGGAGCATCATTGGTTTTTTAGTGAAAAAAGGGTATGTTCGTACGGTCACGAGACCGACAAAAGGAGTCGGGGTAGAGGCAGTGCTTTATGAGATTACTTAACTTCCCTTTCCTAGGAACAACGAGGAGAAAATCAGTTATATGAAACTATTGAAATTTAGTGTGGGAACCGTTTTTATTTTATTTGTCACGATGGTGATTTCAGTCTTCGTCGCCCTTTTTACGATGGGAGACCCCATCACACTCGGGCGACCGATTCTTTGGACGATATGGTATATGGCCGTTCTACTAATCGTATGTATGGGACTCTGTGATTTCTCGTCCTTTTCAAAACAAAAGATTCGAAAAGTTCTCGGCTGGGGTACGTTGGTCGGTGTTGTCCTCTTCGCTTCTGTGAAAGGATATTATATGTATCAAGATAGTTTGAAGATTGAGGAACGCGGTGTGGAGTTGATGGATTATCAGCCGTTCACGGATTCAGAACAATTGGCGAGACTCGATCACGAGGCTTCGGTGAAGTTTGAGGAAGGTTTGCCGCGATTAGACGGAGCGACAGCGCTCTATCCGATGTATGCTTCATTCGTGGAAGCAGTCTATCCGGACTCGGAAACGTATGATCCATATAATGATCAAACAAGTAAAGTCGTATCAACGACAACACCGGAAGCCTACAGCCGACTGATGAACGATCAGACCGACTTGATTTTCGTCGCTGGTCCATCTGACCGTCAATTGAAGGTTGCGAAACAAAAAAACGTTTCTTTACATATGACGCCGATTGGAAGGGAAGCATTTGTTTTCTTTGTCCATGAAGATAACTCGGTCGATTCTTTGACGATGGAACAAGTTCGGGGGATTTATTCGGGAGATATTCGGAATTGGGAAGAGGTCGGAGGGGACTCGGAATCCATTCGTGCTTTTCAACGACCGGAGGATAGTGGCAGTCAAACGGCGTTACAAAAGATGATGGGCGAACAAAAGCTCATGGAGGCGCCGGCAGAAGATGTTCCTGAAGGGATGGGTGGAATCGTTCAACAAACTTCATCCTATCGGAACCATAAAAATGCGATTGGATTCTCATTTAGATACTATGCGACAGAAATGGTAAAGGACCATGAAATCAAGTTACTTCGTATAGAAGGAATCGAACCGACCGTTGAAACGATTCAGGATGGATCGTATCCACTGACTTCTAGATTTTATGCGGTGACTACGGAACAGAAGGCAGAACGATATGAAGAATTTCTAAAATGGCTCGAAAGCGAGGATGGGCAGACGTTAGTTGAGAAGACGGGCTATGTCCGTCTCGATTAATACAAAGCAGAAGAGGCTGGGACATAACTAGCCGCTTTTAAAGATTTTTGATAAAAAGAGGGGTCTGGTCACCGATTTTCGGTAGCCGGACCCCTTCTTTTCTGTTTAGTCTGAAATGCACGAACCCATAAAAATGACAAAAGGCCCCCGTGAGCGACTTGTTCGCTCACGGG
>CABIYO010000038.1:22547-24763 GCA_902362975.1 Caryophanales bacterium | reverse complement strand
TCTCCCTCCTCGTCAAACAGGACGATGAACCATGGATCCCAGCCGAGAACAAGGTCGGGATTGATCTTGGCCTGGAGCACTTCGCCGTCATGACGAACGACGCGATGGTCTCGGAGAAAATCGACAACCCACGTTTCCTTCGTAAGTCCGAAGAAAAGGTCAAGAAGGCGCAGCGCGCTTTGTCACGCAAGAAGATTGGGAGTAAGAATCGTGAAAAAGCCAAGTTACTTTTGGCCAAGAAACACGAAAAGATTGCGAATCAACGTAAGGACTTCCTTCACAAGCTGTCGAGACGGATCGTTGACGAGAACCAAGTCATCGTCGTGGAGACATTGACATCGAAGGACATGATGCAAAACCACAAGGTCGCCAAATCGATCGCAGATGTCAGTTGGTACGAGTTCGTCCGACAGTTGGAATACAAATGTACCTTCTACGGACGGACGCTCATCAAGGCAGACCCCTGGTACGCATCGACGCAGATCTGTTCTTCTTGCGGAGCAAAAGGCGAGAAGAAGACGATGGATGTCCGTGAATGGACGTGTGCTTGTGGCGCGCACCATGACCGTGACATCAACGCAAGCCTCAACCTATTGATGTTGGCCGACTGACAACCATTCAGGGCAGGGACTGCCCGACGAGCTTGGTAAATAACCGTGGCTGGTAAGAGCACGGTCTTCCCAAGAAGCTCCCCCTTCAATTTGTGAAGCAAATAAGTGGCGAGTAGTTCACACGGTTGAATATGGATATTGCGACTTTATTATAAAGTACAGGAGTTTATTGCTTGTCTACATCTACTTTCTCCAACCACGCCACTGTCTCCACATGCGCCGTATGCGGGAACATGTCGACCGGTGTCACTTCCATCAAGCGATAGCCACGGTCGGCGAGGTAACGCATATCGCGTGCTTGTGTCGCGACATTACATGAGACGTATACAATCCGCTTCGGTCCCATCTCGACCATCGTCTCAAGGAACGATTCCGCACAGCCTTTACGTGGTGGGTCGACGACGATGACGTCCGGATTCACCCCGTCTTTCTTCCACTCTGGAAGCACATCTTCCGCCGCGCCACATGCGTACGTCACATTGTCGATCTCATTGACGAGCGCATTCTGTTTCGCGTCTTCAATCGCTTCTGGAACGACTTCAACGCCATACACATGCGCCGCCTTCCGAGCAAGGAACAGACTGATCGTTCCAATACCGCAATAGGCATCGACGACTTGTTCCGTACCTGACAGTTGTGCGTACTCAAGCGCCTTCCCGTACAACTTCTCCGTTTGAACCGGATTGACTTGGAAGAACGAGTGCGGAGAAATCGTGAACGTGAGTCCTGCGATTTTATCCTCAATCGTCTCATGACCGTAGAGCAACTTGTTCGTCGCTCCGAGGATGACGTTCGTCTTGTCCGGGTTGACGTTTTGCATGATCGACGTCACGTCTGGGAGACGCTCGACGATATCGGCGACAATCTCATTCGCGCCTTTTAGTTTCGTCGTCTTCGTGATCAGGACGATCATCAGTTCACCCGAATGGTATCCGTAACGGGCCATAACGTGACGGATGACCCCACGTCCTGTCTTCTCGTCATACGCCGGCACACCGCGAGCATCCAACACCTCACGGACGACTTGAATCGCCTTGTCATTACGCTCATCTTGAATCAAACATTCGCTCATCTCGACGATGTCATGGGAACGAGGACGATAGAAACCTGAGACGAGACGGTCCCCTTCTTGTTTGAATGGTACTTGCGCCTTGTTGCGGTAGCGCCAAGGTTCTGGCATCCCGATCGTGTCATGGACCGGCACGTCGAACTGACCAAGACGCTTGAGCGCATCGACGACGCGTTCTCGTTTCTGGCGAAGTTGTCCTTCATAACTGAAGTGTTGCAGCTGACAGCCGCCACATTGATAAAAGATCGGGCACGGTGGCTCGACGCGGTCGGCGCTCGCTTCTTTCACGTTCAACAATCGGGCGAACCCGTACTGCTTGTTCGTCTTCGTCACGACGATCTCGACCGTCTCACCCGGTAACGCGTTCGGCACGAACAGCGTATAGCCGTCGACACGTGCCACACCCGCCCCTTCATGGGTCAAGTCGTGGACGTGGACGTCGAGACGATCATTCTTTTTCACTGGTAGCATACGAATGCTCCTTCCATTGCAAATAGGAATGACTGATGTCGTCATTCCTATCTTTTCACTCTGCT
>CABIYO010000038.1:0-22269 GCA_902362975.1 Caryophanales bacterium | reverse complement strand
CCCCGAAGGAGTAGACGGACGACGTGGATGAATTCGAACAAGTTACATTTACGCAAAATGAACAGGTCGAACAACCCGTCATTTAATGATGCGTGTGGTGAGATTTTTTCAAATCCACCGACCGAGTTCGAGTTCGATGTGAGGAAGACCATGACCTCGCCTCGGAACGTTCCTTCATCGTGCTCGAGCTCGATATACGTCGGTTTGATGAGAGGCAGTTTCTCCATCCCTTTCACGTAATAGGCGACCTGTCCGAGCGCTGTCTTCAACTTCGATGGCACCTCGTACGAGATCTCGGTCATAATGCCGCCACCGGCGATATTGATGAAATAATGGATGTCACCTTTTTCGCCTTCGATTTCCCCAAGGTCGACCGGCATCTCGAACCCGTCACAGATGACGTCGAGTGCGCCGACGACGCTCAGTGGAATCCGCATCGCCCGGGCAAAATCGTTCGTCGTCCCGACCGGAATGAGTCCGATTGTCGGACGATTCTCAAGCGGTGCGAGCCCCGAGATGACTTCGTTCAATGTCCCGTCTCCACCTGCGGCGATGATGAGGTCGAACTCGGCCGCTGAGGCCCGTTTTGCTTCGAGCGTGGCATCACCAATCGCTTTCGTCGCATACGTCGACGTCTCATAACCCGCATCCTCGAGGCGGTTCAAAATGTACGGGAGTTCCCGTTTGATCACTTCTTTACCAGATGTCGGGTTATAAATGACCCGCGCACGTTTCCGTTGCATATTGATTCTCTCCCCTATGCTCAACTCGAGCGAAAAGCGAGACACAAGTGTCTCGCCGCCTGCTTAGCGTTTGGCGATCTCTTCGTGGAACAAGCCATCGAGGAGTGCCGGGTTCGCCATCCCTTTCGTCTGTTTCATAATTTGGCCGATGATGAAGCCTTTCGCACGGTCTTTCCCGTTCTTGAAGTCTTCAATCATTTGCGGATGCGCCTCGAACAATTCGAGGATGTAGCCACGGAGCAAGTTCTCGTCCGAGATTTGGGCGAGTCCGTTCGCTTCCACATATGCTTTCGGCTCAGCACCTTCTTCCATCATCGCCGTGAAGACACGCTTCGCGATTTTCGATGAAATCGTCCCTTCCGCAATCAAGCGGATGAGCTCAGCGAGTGATTCCGGTGTCAACTTCATCGTCTCGATCGTTTCATTCGTCTTGTTCAAGTGACCGAGCACTTCACCCATGAGCCAGTTCGCTGCCGCTTTCGGCTCCGCACCGGCCGCTGTCGTCGCTTCGAAAAAGTCCGAGAACTCACGCGTCGACGTGAGGGCTTTTGCGTCGTATGCCGAGAGACCGTATTGGCTCATGTAGCGTTCACGGCGTGCTGCCGGCATCTCTGGAATCGTCGCGCGGATGCGCTCTTTCCATGCCTCATCGATTTCAAGACGGACGAGGTCTGGTTCTGGGAAGTAACGGTAGTCCGATGCCCCTTCTTTGACACGCATGAGAATCGTCTTTTTCGCCGCTTCGTCGTAACGAAGCGTCTCTTGACGCATGACGCCACCTGAGAGAAGCAATTTGCGATGACGTGTTTCTTCATAGTCGAGTGCCTTTAAGACGTTTGAGAACGAGTTCAAGTTCTTGAGCTCCGTCTTCGTACCGAACTTCTCTTGCCCGAATGGACGGACCGAGATGTTACAGTCACAGCGAAGTGACCCCTCCTCCATCTTGACGTCCGAGACGCCAGCAAACGAGAGGACTTCTTTTAAGCGCTCGAGATACGCGACCGCATCTTTCGGTGAGCGCATGTCTGCTTCACTGACAATCTCGATGAGTGGTGAACCGCTCCGGTTGAAGTCGATGACCGAGTGCTTCTCGTCCGTATGGTTCATCTTCCCAGCATCTTCTTCCAAGTGCACGCGCTCGATGCGGAATCGTTTCATCTCTCCGTCGACTTCGACGTCGACGTGACCGTTTGAACCGATTGGCTTGTCAAACTGCGAGATTTGATACGCTTTCGGCGTGTCTGGGTAGAAGTAGTTCTTCCGGTCGAACTTCGTATCTGTCGCAATCTCACAGTTGAGTGCCATTGCCGCTTTGATGGCGAGGTTGACCGCTTCTTCGTTCAATTTAGGCAAGACGCCCGGGTGTCCGAGACAAATCGGACACGTCTGTGTATTCGTTTCGGCACCGTAAGTGCGTGAGCAGCCACACCAAATCTTCGACTTCGTGCTCAGCTCGGCGTGCACCTCGATCCCGATGATCGTTTCAAAGTTCATCGTACGTCCTCCTTAGAGCTGTGGCATCTTGAAACCGCCGTTTGCTTGTTCAAAAGCATGGGCCACGCGGTAAAGTGTTGATTCATCAAAGTAGTTCCCGATAATTTGAAGACCGACCGGGAGACCTTCTGAAAGACCTGCCGGAACTGAAATAGCCGGGATACCGACCAAGTTGACCGGAATCGTCATGATATCGTTCGCGTACATCGTGAGCGGATCGTCGAGCTGTTCCCCGAGTTTGAATGCTGTCGTCGGAGCAGTTGGTCCAACGATGGCATCATACTCTTCAAACACTTTCGCAAAGTCCTGCTTCATGAGGGTACGGACTTGTTGGGCTTTCTTGTAGAACGCATCGTAGTAACCAGAGCTGAGGGCATATGTCCCGAGCATGATCCGGCGTTTGACCTCGTCCCCGAACCCTTGTTCACGCGAATACATGAACACTTCATCGAGCGTGTCCGCTTCGGCGCGACGTCCGTAACGGATGCCGTCGAAACGAGCCAAGTTTGAAGAAGCTTCTGACGAGGCAAGCAAGTAGTACGCCGAGACAGCATACTTCACAGACGGGATCGAAACCGTCTCGATCGTCGCACCGAGAGACTTGAGCGTCTCGATCGCTTTTTCAATCTGTTCACGGACGCCAGGCGCGACACCTTCTGCCATGAACTCTTCCGGAAGTGCGAACTTCATGCCTGTCAAATCCTGGTTGAGCGCTGCCGTATAGTCCGGCACTTCGACCTCAGCCGACGTCGAGTCCATGTCGCAATGACCCGCAATCGTATTCAACAAGTAAGCATTGTCTTCAACGGTACGCGTGAGCGGTCCGATTTGGTCAAGTGACGACGCGAAGGCGACGAGACCGAAACGTGAGACGAGACCGTACGTCGGCTTCATCCCGACGACACCACAATATGCGGCTGGTTGACGAATTGAACCACCCGTATCCGAACCGAGGCTGAAGAGGACTTGCCCAGCTGCGACCGATGCCGCTGAACCGCCTGAAGAACCTCCTGGTACACGAGTCGGGTCCCATGGGTTGCGGACCGGCTTGAACGCCGAGTTCTCGTTTGATGAACCCATCGCGAACTCGTCCATGTTCAACTTTCCGATCGTGACGGCACCAGCGTCATGAAGACGCTCGACGACCGTCGCATCGTGTGCCGGGACGAAGTTCTCGAGGAACGTCGAGGCACATGTCGTCCGCATCCCTTTTGTGACGATGTTGTCTTTTACACCGATCGGCATCCCAAAGAGCGGGTTGTCTGATGTTTTCGCAAGCTCATCCATGCGCTTCGCTTGCTCGAACGCATCCTCATTGAGCGTCAAAAACGCACCGATTTGATCATCCGTCGCTTCGATGCGGTCGAACGACTCTTTGACGAGGTCCGTGACCGTGACTTCGCCTTCTTTTAATAACGTATGCAGTTTCGCTACACCGTGGTCAAATAAACTCATGAAAGGCCTCCTTACTCAAAGACCGCAGGGACACGGACTTGACCGTTCTCCCAGTCAGGTGCCATCCGTTCGACTTCCTCACGTGGAAGTGATGGACGAACCTCGTCTTTGCGTAGTACGTTTTTCAAATCTAGGGCATGTGTCGTCGGTTCGACACCCGTTGTATCCAGCTCATCGAGTTGCTCGGCGAACTCGAGAATTTTTGTCAATTGCTCCGTGAAGTGCGTCACTTCTTCATCTGTGATCGCAAGTCGGGCAAGTCCGGCGACGTGCCGAACTTCAGCTTCTGTAATACGAGCCAAAATTCCCACCTCCAACAGTTTTCAATACATCGTTCATTATCATACCATTTTTTCATAAGACAAAAAAGGAAATCTATCTTGTGGAAAAATGTCTCCTTTTTAAGAAACTAGGGAAATCCGTCTCGAATATTGACCCGCTTTCGAAATCAGCTATACGGTCGATGTGCGATTCTGATTATGCTAAAGATAGAAAAGATTCGTAAGGAGGAATCGTATGTCGATTCGGAATAAACTCATCACTGCGTTTAGCATCATGTTTTTGCTGCTCCTCGGTGTAAGCGGTTACTCATGGTACGCCTTGAACGCATCAAAAGCAGCTCAAGAAGACATGACCATCTCCTGGGTTCCAGGAATGGACCAGATTCATCAAGTCGATAAGCAATTGCTCGAAATCCGTCGTCATTTGATTCGTCACGCCCTCGTGGATGACGCGGTGACAAAACAAAACATCGAACGGGACATGCAGGCATCCGTCGCGATTTTGGAACAACGGATGGACGGCTATGAAGCCACCATCATCAGAGAAGATGATCAACAGTTCTTCGATGAAGCCCGTTCGAATTGGGATAACTTCCAAACGGTCATGAATGAACTCATTCGTATTTCAAATGAAGACGGCACAGAGGCCGCAGAGACGTACATTCGCGACACAGCGGATGCAAGTGCCGATACGCTTTCGAACTCTCTCGGTCTTCTTGTCAACTTGAACCGCGAAGCGATTCAGTCGGACACAGCCGCAGCAGCTAAGATGTTTGAGCAAGTTCAGATGACGCTCTTCATCGTCCTCGGGGTTGCTGCTGTCATGACGATCCTCATGATGCTCTTCATCTTCCGCTCCATCTTTGAGCCGCTCAAAGAATTCAAGACGAAAATGCATGAGCTCGCCACGAGCGATGGCGATTTGACGACATCCATTCCTGTGAAGCGCCGTGACGAGTTCGCCGGACTCGCACGTGACTTCAACCAGTTCATCGCCAACTTGCGTCAGTTGATTCTTCAAGTGAACGACGTGACGACCGGCGTGACGAAACAATCGAACCATATGTATGAAGAGTTGAAAGAGCTCGACACGTATATGACGACGACCGCTGCGACGACAGAAGACTTGACCGCCGGTATGCAACAGACGGCCGCAAGCGCACAAGAGATGAACGCCTCCGCCTCGGATATGGAGCGGACGATTCATCACATCGTGACGATGGCCGATGAGCGGAAAACCGAAGCGAGACAAATCGATGAGCGTGCCCTCTCCCTCAAGTCACATGCGGTGGAAGCGAAAGAGAACGCCATCAGCGTCCTTCAGTCGACACGCACGAACTTGGAGAAAGCGATGCAAGATGCAAAAGCCGTCCGCGAGATTGCGACGCTCACGAACGACATCCTCGACATCGCCGCGCAGACGAACCTCTTGTCGCTCAATGCCTCGATCGAAGCGGCTCGTGCCGGAGAGGCCGGACGCGGATTCGCCGTCGTCGCCGACGAGATTCGGAAACTCGCCGAAACGAGCCGGACGACCGTCGAACGCATTCAAGTCATCTCGACGACCGTCCTTCATTCGGTCGATCATTTGAATGAAAGCTCAGGACAGATGCTCCACTTCCTCGACACGAACGTCTTGAAAGATTATGACCAACTTGAAGCGGCAGCCGGACAATATAGTACGGACGCAGGACGCTTCGAAACGACTGCGACCGAGTTTGCCGCCGCTGCCGGGGAGCTCGAACAATTGACGTCGAACATGATTGGGGTCATCCAAGACGTTGCGACGACCATCAACAACGGGGCACTCGGTACGCAAGAAATCGCTGAAAAAGTGACGATGTCCGTCGAACGTTTCGCCGAGTTGAACCATGCGACGGAGCAGTCGCAACAAAAGATGGAAGAACTCGATTCATTGATTCGCCAATTCAAGGTATGACAAAAACCCGTCGGCGCATGTCCGGCGGGTTTCTTATCAAGCGGCAGAGGACGCCCTTCTTTTTCAGTTCGAGTTCGAATCGTTTCGTCTCCGCGACGACCACACCGGAGAGGAACAAGCGTCCAATCAAGTTCGGGATGACCAAGAAACCGTTGAACACATCTGAGATCGCCCAGATCAAATTCAAGTTCGTCGTCATCGCACCGCGCCCCTCGACTAAAATATAGAGGACACGAAAAAATCATGAACGGGACGAAGAGTCCGACGACTTTTCCAATCGATTTGACACCACCTAAGATGACGAATGCCGTGATCGCCATCATGACGATCCCTGTCACAACCATTGGGACGTTGAACGAGTTATTCAAGGCGAGACTCCTGATGGAACAGCAAGCGAAGAGAGACCTAAGCAGCGACCGAGTCGTGATGCGGCTCATTGCTTGCCCCTAGGAAAGCGAGCCGTACCTAGCTGGGACACAAAAAAAAGACTGTAGACCCATGCGTTGTCTACAGTCTGAACCCGTTCATGAACTTTCCTTCAGGTTCTCGCTTTACGAACGAATGGCAGCAACGACTTCTTCGACGTGCCCTTTCACTTTGACGTTGCGCCACTCTGCTTCGATATAGCCGTCCTCGTTGATCAAGAAAGTCGAACGGACGATGCCGTAATATTCTTTCCCGTAATTTTTCTTCAACTGCCAGACGCCGTAAAGCTCGGACACTTCATGTTCCTCATCCACGAGTAAATCAAATGGGAGGTCATTCTTGGCGATAAAGTTTTGATGTTTCTTTTGACTGTCGGCCGATACCCCAAGGACGACCGCGCCTTCCATCTTCGGCAACGCATCGCGGAAATCGCATGCCTCGGTCGTGCAACCAGGTGTCGAATCTCGAGGATAGAAGTATAAGACGACTTTCTTGCCGAGATAGTCCTTTAATGAGACCATCTCTCCGTTTTGGTTCGGTAATGAAAATGTTGGTGCGAGCATCTGCTGTTCCTCCTTAGCCAAACGATGGGTCGACGAGTTGTTCGTCATAGCCATCGATTGCTTCTTCTAATTTTGTCTTTAACGGGTCAAGCACTTCGATATACTCGACGGGATCTTCCGTTGCAGCCGCTTTTCGGAGCGTCTCCTCGTTATCCGTGTACCACGTCTCATACGCTTTGAAATAGTCGGTCATGATGGTTTGATTCTCCTCGACCGTCAACGTTTCCGCCATGAGCAGGAAGACGTTATTGTCTGCCTCGAGCGCCATATAGTCCGTCTGTGCATTGACTTGGTCATAGATCGGACCAGCCTCATCTTCCGGAATCTCGGCGAGACGGGCGTTCGCTTCAGCATTCACCCCGTACTCGTTCGCCTGGACCCCGATGAGCAACTCTCCGACCTCCGCAATCACGTCTTTTGGTAAAGCAGCCGGTGTGATGACGAGTGACCACTCATCCCCTTCCTTCAAGGCAACTTTACTAAGTCGGTTCGGGAGTGGGTTCCCTTCTTCATCCATCATCTCATGAACAAGGAACGCCACGTCTTCCTCTTCGTTGACCCAGCCCTTGTAAATCTCTCCAGGGGACAATTGACGGGTGACGGCACCGGTCGCCGGGATCTCGGTCAACCGGCCGGCATAATCGATCGAGGCGAGTGCCTCGGCATCTCCAGACTCGAGCGCCGCCTGATAGTCTGCGTACACTTCCGTGACAGCGTCCGGCAATGCGCGGTCTGTCTCTTCTACCACCGTCTCTTCCTCGTTTCCACATGCCCCAAGCATGAGGACAAGGAGTAGCGGAATGAACCATTTCTTCATGTTGTTCGTCCTTTCTAAAGCCGTGTTCTCCCCCCATCCTACCATGACTCGATTTCTCGCTCCAATGCCATGTATTTCTGAAAAATTGTTTCACTAGGATTTCCACGATAATTTCGATACAATACAGACGTAAGCGCTTTAACGCTCAACATCACTTTAAGGGGGAACGAGAATGATTCCATACAAACATGAACCATTCACAGACTTTACACAAAAAGAGAATGCCGATGCGATTCAGGCGGCAATCGAGAAAGTGAACGGTGAGCTCGGGAAAGACTATCCGCTCGTAATTGGTGGGGAAAAGGTTACGACGGAAGGTAAAATCACGTCTTACAACCCAGCTAACAAAGAAGAAGTGATCGGTCGCGTGTCAAAAGCGAATCAAGAGCTCGCAGAACGTGCGATGCAAGAAGCACTCACAGCATTTGACTCATGGCGCCATGTCGACCCGTCTGTCCGCGCTGACATTTTGTTCAAGGCAGCGAACATCGTCCGCAAACGTAAGCATGAGTTCTCGGCTTACCTCGTCAAAGAAGCAGGTAAACCGTGGAATGAAGCAGATGCGGATACAGCGGAAGCAATCGACTTCATGGAATATTATGGACGTCAAATGCTCGAACTCAAGCCAGGTAAGAAAGTCGAGAGCCGTCCAGGCGAATACAACCGATATGACTACATCCCACTTGGGGTCGGGATCGTCATCAGCCCATGGAACTTCCCGTTCGCAATCATGGCCGGTACAGCGGTTGCGGCCATCGTTGCCGGTAACACGATTCTCTTGAAACCAGCTTCGACGACGCCGATCGTCGCTGCGAAATTCGTCGAAGTGATGGAAGAGGCAGGTCTTCCAAAAGGCGTACTCAACTTCATCCCAGGTCCGGGTGCAGAAGTCGGGGACTACCTCGTCGATCATCCGAAGACACGTTTCATCAGCTTCACAGGATCGCGTGATGTGGGACTCCGCATCTACGAACGTGCGTCTAAATTGAACGAAGGTCAAATTTGGCTCAAACGCGTGATCGCGGAGATGGGCGGAAAAGATACGATCGTCGTCGACGAATCAGCCGACCTTGAACTCGCTGCTCAATCGATCGTGAAATCGGCATTCGGTTTCTCTGGTCAGAAGTGTTCGGCTTGTTCACGTGCCGTCATCGTCGACAGCGTCTACGATACGGTACTCGACCGCGTCGTCGAACTCACGAACGAACTCTCTGTCGGAAACACAGAGAAGAACGAACACTTCATGGGTCCGGTCATCGATGCAGCGGCCTTCAAGAAGATCACATCGTACTTCGATGTCGCAAAAGAAGAAGGACGCATCGTCGCAGGTGGGAAAGCGGATGACTCGACAGGCTACTTCATCGAGCCGACTGTTGTCGCAGACGTTGACCCGAAAGCACGCCTCATGCAAGAAGAGATTTTCGGACCAATCGTCGCCTTCACGAAAGCGAAAGACTTCAAAGAAGCGATCGATATCGCGAACAACACAGAGTACGGCTTGACAGGTGCGGTCCTCACACGTGACCGGATGAATCAAGAATATGCTCGCCAAAACTTCCACGTTGGGAACCTCTACTTCAATCGTGGTTGCACAGGCGCAATCGTCGGCTATCAGCCGTTCGGTGGATTCAATATGTCAGGTACGGATTCAAAAGCAGGTGGTCCGGATTATATCCAACTCCACATGCAAGCGAAAACAACATCTGAAATGTTCTAATCAAAAAGGAGACGTCCCCTCGGGGAGCGTCTCCTTTATTAGTGGGCTTTAAATGTCTGATCGAACATGATGACGATTCGAACCGTAAGCGGGATGTCCTCTCCTTTCAGTCCTTGATTGTACCCCGTTCCGTCCCAACGTTCGTGATGATACAGTGCGATGTGATAGGCCGTTTGAATGAAGTAGTTCTGAGGGAACTGTGTTTGTAAATCCTTCAACACTTCGCCGCCGACACGTACATGGTCGCGCATGAACACCCATTCCTGGTCGGACAGATCCATTTGAAAAACCGGGTGGTCGCCACCCGGTTTTGATTAGACTTGCTTTAACAGATTGGCCATCTCGATGGCGGATGTCGCCGCTTCCCATCCTTTGTTACCTGCTTTTGTTCCCGCACGCTCAATCGCCTGCTCAATCGTCTCCGTCGTCAACACACCAAAGATGACCGGGACTTCGGATTGGTAGCTCGCCTGGGCGATCCCTTTTGCTGCTTCGTTACAGACGTAATCAAAATGCGGGGTCGCACCACGAATGACGGCTCCGAGGGTGATGACCGCGTCGTATTTTTTGCTCATCGCCATTTTTTTCGCGACGAGGGGGAGTTCAAATGCACCCGGGACGAATGCGAGCGATACATCCTCTTCTTTCACTCCATGACGTTTCAAGGCATCCTTCGCCCCGTCAAGCAGACGCATCGTAATCAAGTCGTTGAACCGTCCGACGACGATTCCGATCTTTAATCCTTCTCCAACCAAATTTCCTTCAAATGTATAGGTCATGTCCATTATCCTCCAATATGATTCATTTTGAGTTGTTTCGTCAGCCGATACGATTCGTTCGCTTCATGCGCACCGACATGAAGCGGAACGCGTTCGACGACCGTGATGCCACACGATTCCAAGGCATCGACTTTCTCGGGGTTGTTCGTCATGAGCCGGACACGGGTGACGCCAAGGTCACGCAGCATCGCCGCGCTCACTCGGTAGTCTCGAAGGTCCGGATGCAATCCGAGCGCCTCGTTCGCCTCGACCGTGTCCAATCCGTTCTCTTGAAGAGCGTACGCCTTCAATTTGTTCAACAGTCCGATGCCTCGCCCTTCTTGACGCATATAGAGCACGATGCCCGATTCCTGCTCGATTCGTGCCATCGCCGCTTCGAGTTGCGGTCCGCAGTCACATCGGAACGAGCCGAAGACGTCACCGGTCAGACACTCGGAATGAATGCGAACGAGTGGGACTTCTTCGAGCGTTTCCGTCACGAGCGCCACATGCTCTTCACGGTCCATTCGATTCTCATACCCAATCATGCGAAATGTTCCTTTCGAGGAAGGCAGGGACACGTCCGCAACACGTGTGACGAGGTTCATCTCCATATATCGAACTAATGCTTCGATGGTGATGAATTCCAACCCGTGGCGTTCGGCGACTTGGACTAAATCGGGTACGCGGGCCATCTCCCCGTCCTCTCGAATAATTTCACAGATGACCGCGACCGGCTCACTTCCTGCGAGTCGCGCCAGGTCGACGGACGCTTCGGTATGACCTCGGCGAACGGAGACGCCTCCCTTTTTCGCAATCAACGGAAACAGATGTCCAGGACGTTGAAAATCGGACGGACGGGACGTTCGGTTCGCTAACTCACGAACGGTGTGGGAACGTTCACTCGCCGAGATGCCAGTCGTCGAATCGATATGGTCGACACTGACCGTGAAAGCGGTACCGTGTGGGTCCGTACTGTTCGTCACCATCGGCGCGAGGTCGAGACGAACTGCCACTTCTTCTGCGATGGCGCTACAGACGAGCCCTTTCCCTTCCGTGATCAAAAAGTTCATCGTCTCCGGTGTCATCTTGTCACCGAGTACGACAAAGTCCCCTTCATTCTCACGGTCCTCGTCATCCACGACGATGATCGGACGCCCACGTCTCAGTTCCTCAATCGCTCGTTCAATCGAATCAAACATTACCATCCCGCCTTTCCATATCCTTGTTCTGCCAAGGACTCGAGCGTCATCTTCGACTGCCCGACGACTTTTTCCATATATTTTGCTAACAGATCACATTCTAAATTGACTACATCACCCGTCTGTTTCATCCCAAGCACGGTCTCGCTGTACGTGTGCGGAATCAAGGACAAGGTAAACCCACGCTCTGACACGTCAAACACGGTCAAACTCGTCCCATCTACACATATCGAACCTTTCGGGACGATGTAGGAAAGGAGCGAACGATCACATTGGATGTCGATATAGACGGCATTCGCGAGCGGTCGTTTCTTCATGATGCGCCCGACCCCGTCGACATGTCCGGATACGAAATGTCCACCAAACCGCCCGTTCGCCGGCATCGCCCGTTCGAGATTGACTCGTGTTCCCGGCTTGACCCCATCTAGGCTCGACGCCTTCAACGTTTCTGGCATGACATCGACAGAGAACGTCGCGTCATCGAACGTCGTCACCGTGAGGCAGATCCCATTCACGGCAATGCTGTCCCCGAGCTTCACATCGTCAAGCACTTTCACAGCGGACAAGACGAGTCGTAAAGACGGTCCGTTGCGCTTGACTGCTTTGACCGTTCCGATTTCTTCTACGATTCCCGTGAACATCAGAGCGCCCCCTTTCGAAGGACGACTTTTAGGTCGGGGCCAATCGTTTCGACCTGATGGATCGTAAAACGGGATATCCCATCGATCGTCCCTTCCTGCTGTGAGCGATAGACGCCATGTCTTCCACCGAACACCCGTGGTGATTGATAGGAGACCCATTCGTCCACGTAGCCTCCATCAAGAAGGGAAGTGACGAGCGTCGGTCCGGCCTCGATCAATACACGCCCGATTCCATTTGCGTATAGCGTCTCAAGAACCGTACCGAGTGACGTGTAATCGAATAATTCGATTCCGGCGGCTTTGGCTCGTTCACGTCGTTCGGCTTCATCTGACGAAGTGAAGAGGAGCACCGGGACGTCTTCGGCGGTACGTGCTAACGTACTAGCGAGCGGTAACCTTAAGTCACGGTCGAGCACGACTCGTTTCGGCTGACGCGTCACGCGGTCCAATCGAACCGTGAGCGATGGGTCATCCGCGAGCACCGTGCCAATCCCGGTCAAGATCGCATCGACCGTGGCACGAAGTTCATGCACATCACGACGGGCTTCTGAACTCGTCACCCATTGACTCTCCCCCGTCTCTAAGGCGACTTTCCCATCGAGACTCGTCGCCGTCTTCAAGATGACGTATGGTCGTTTCGTTTCAAGCGACCGCAAGAACGCCGGATTCAAGGCACGCGCTTCCGCCTCAAGCAACCCCACATCGACTTCGACACCGGCCGCTTGCAGGCGTATGATCCCGTTGCCTGCGACGAGCGGGTTCGGATCTTTCATGGCGACGACGACGCGTTTGATCCCCGATTCCACAATCAAATCAGCGCACGGCGGTGTCTTACCGTGATGCGAGCACGGTTCGAGCGTGACATATAAAGTCGCCCCGGATGCAGCCGCACCGGCCATTCGGATCGCATGCACTTCAGCATGTGGTTCGCCTGCCTTAAGGTGGGCACCCATCCCAATGATGCGTCCGTCTTTCACGAGAACGGCACCGACGAGTGGATTGACACCGGTCTGTCCATCGGCTGATTTCGCCAATTGAATGGCCTGTTCCATGTACTGTTTCATCGTTCTCCCTCCTTTTTTCCGTACAAACAAAAGACCCTAAGGAGCAGTCCTTAGGGTCTTGGTGGGAGGGTTTCGTCGAATTTTGGCAAGCCAAATAAACGTTTTCTATACAGAAAAGCGTACGACGAAGTACAGGTCACGTGGACCTGTTTTTTGTTCCTTCTCCCATCCAGACTATACTGTCGGCTCTAGAGTCTCACTAGATCCACCGTTCGCACACGTGCGCCCGGGTCACGGACTTAGGGCATAGGCCCATCACCGCCGGTTGGGAATTTCACCCGACCCCGAAGGAATATTTGTTTGTACAGGTTTACTGTATCGCAATTGTTTTTATTTCGCAAAACAAAAAACGCTACCCGTGAGAGTAGCGCCTCGATTATGCGAGAAAGAGGACGACGAGAAGCCCGACAATCCAGCAGTAATATGAAAAATACTTCAATTCGCCTTTTGCCATGATGTGCTGGAACCACTTCAATGAAATGGCGGTCAACACGTATGATGCGATAAATGCCAAAAGGAGCGGACCGAACAAGTCACGCGTGTCTGGGTTTGTGAACAACGTCGGACCGTCCAAGATCATCGTCCCGAGACTAATCGGAATGAACAGGAAGAACGAGAACCGAAGCGCGGATTCCTGTTTGATCCCGAGGAGCATCGCCATGACGATAGTCGCCCCGGAACGGCTAATTCCGGGAATGAGCGCCACGGCCTGGGCAAGTCCGATCAACACGGCGTCGCGTAGCGTAATGCCACCGTCGCCCTTGTTTCCTCGCATGTTCCGGATGAACCAGAGGGCGAGTCCCGTGATGATGAGCGTATAGCCGACTGTCGCCACGCCACCGAGCACTTCTCCAATCCAGTCACCGAACAGGACACCGAGCACACCGGCCGGAACGGTCGCGACTAGTAACAGCCCGATGAATTTCACATCGACCATCGTCTCATCCGAACGGTCTTTCTTAAATAAAAACGTCCATAGACTCATGATGAGACGAACGACGTCTTGACGATAGATTGTTAAAACCGCAAGAAGCGATGCAAAGTTTACGAAAACTTCGAATGACAATCCCGGCAAGTCAATGTTAAATAGTTCTTGGAAGATGACAAGATGTCCGCTCGATGAAATCGGGATGGGCTCTGTGAACCCTTGAATCAATCCAAGTAGCGTATAAAATAACCAAACTGTCATAGTGATGATCCTCTTTTCTGTTTTTTGCTCAATGCGGCTATTTTAGCAGAATCGGTCTTTCATTGACCAGCTTATAAATTTTTTTGACGTAATTTCAATATTCGATTGATTAGTCTGAAAATTAAATTTATTATAGAAGGGTACTCATCTGGAGCGAAGGCGATGACCCCAACTCTCCAGCTGGGTACTTTTTTATAAAAATATTACAAATTTGGATGATTAAAACTTTATGTTTACATTTCTCTCGAAATTCGATTTAATTTGTAATAGAACTGTTACCATTTTTTGAAATTACCAACCACGACTTTAGTCCTATCCAATTCCTAGGAATTGTTTAATTTTTTTCAAAATCACGTTAATAAATCCGAAAAACAATCCGATAGTATGATTGTAGGAGCATTTTTTTATCTTTGTCGGTTCAGATTTGAGTCCACGGAAGGAGGAACCATCATTGAGTCAAACGCTATCCACTAAATCCCATCACTTGTCTACCGAACAGCAAAGGATGATCCATTGCATTCGTCTTCTCGGGGACTTGTTGAAAGAACGTCCACGCCGTTCTGTCTATCGCCGCTTCGCAATGGAACAGAATTGGCCTTCTCCTGAATCGATCATTCGTCAGTTCGGGTCATGGGCTGAGGCACTTGCCGTCGCAGGCTATGAATGGCATGGAGAGTCAACCGTCGAATTGCCAGACAAAATGCCGAAGTATACACGCGAGGACATCATCGAGACGCTCGCCATTTATTCGCGAGACATGGGCTCGATCATCACCTTGAAGAAGTATCAGCAATGGCGAAAGCTCCATCCGAAGGCACCGAGCCATTACCATATCGTCAAGACGTTCGGTTCGTGGCATGATGCCTGTGCCGAGGCAGGTCTTGAGGCGAGTGTGACCTATTCGAAAACAGAACTCTCGAACGCTCTTCGTGAAGCCATTCAAGAAATGGGCTTCTCGCTCTCATTCGAAGCGTACCGGGAATGGGCAAAACGGAACAACAAACCTTCGACGAAAGCGATCTTGCATCGCTATGGCTCCTGGTCAGCCGCCGTTCATGCGGTTGAATCTGAACTTTATAATACGAACTCATAATCATTTCATACAAAAGGAGGGTCCGCCAATCGGTGGATCCTCCTTTTATCTGACTTCAGTCGACAGATCATGATAGTGGGCGACACGATCTCGCCCGTTGAATTTTGCCCCGACATACATGGCCCGGTCCGCATGTCGCAAGACCGTATCGAGGTCTTCATATTCATAAATCGTTTCGATCCCGATACTCGCTGTCACCGTGATACGCGCCCCTTCCGTTCCAAAATCATGGCGCTTCAAGGCGTCTCGTATCTTTTCACCCATCAGATGGGCGGCCGCCTCATCCATTCTTGGGAAGACGAATACGAACTCCTCCCCTCCATAGCGCGTCACCAAGTCCGTCGCTCGAACATTGCGAGTAAAGAGTTGACCTGCTTCAATCAACACCTCGTCCCCGAACGCATGTCCGTACGTGTCGTTGATCGACTTGAAGTGGTCCAAATCGACCAAGAAGACAGAGAGTGGATAGGACGCCACATCGTTCAAACGTTCTTTCGTCCAACGGCGTAGCGCTCGCTGATTATGCAATCCCGTCAACGGATCCGTTAAGCTCTCATGTTGCAAACGGTTGCGTTCGTCGATGCGCTCGATGGACCACGATAACGTCTTAAGAAGACGGTTCACTTCAACCGCAATCGGGGTCTCGTATGCCCCGTTTGCTGTCGTCGATACCATGCAGCTGACCGCAGTTTCCGCTCCCCAAACGGGTTGAATGACGAGCGCCGAATGGTGTAGTTCTTGTTGCTGTTGCTGCAATTCTGGATGCCATTCATGAAGCGAGTCATAGACGAAACATGGCTCATCCTCATCTTGATAGCGTTCAATCGTGAAGGCATCCGGCACACTCGGGATGACGCGACCGGTCATATCATAAAACGTCCGCTCCCCGTTTCGGTTGACCTGCAACCATCCACGTTCCACTTCGACGATATCACGTAGACCGTTCCAAAACTTCTCAATCAACAGTTGCTCGCTGTCCACGCGGTACAGCTGTTCTTTCAAGCGTTCGACTTGGTCGACTCTCGATTTGGTTTCTTCCGTCTCCGTCGCTTTCGACATCGTCATCTTTAGGACAGATAGTACGAAGAACGTGACGATGAGCCCGACATAACCAAAGATGAGATACGACTCGATGGCAATCATCGCGAACAGTAGTTCGAGTGATACGACAAGCCAGTCAAAGCGAATCAGTCGCCACATGATTGGGAACGGGATCCGTTCTCCGACCATGAAGTAGGATAAAGCGAAACTCATCATAAGGACAAGGAACAGAGTCCCCAAAAAGGCTACCATCGCCCATCCTTGCTGCATCAAATGAACGGGCTCTCCGATTTGTCCACCGAGTGCGATATAGGCGAGCCCTGGCAACAGAACGAGCAAACATTCAATCACCGTGTTGAGCGGATAGAAATGAAGGAACCGTCGTCGCCCGACGCGACGATTGAAGGCTCGCGCCTGAAACGTGAAAAGGAGCAGTTGCCCCATCAACAGTGCGGGGGCCAGTCCATATAAGAAGAATGTGATAAAGACAAACATCTCATGGAACGTGAAGTGAAGATGCCTGCGCTTTAAAGGATTCATGACGAACAAAGCCCCTAGCGTATAGATGAACCAAAACAACGACCAGTCGAACGCCTCAAGGTTTTGGAAAGTCAAATACGTCACTCCCGTGAAGACGAGTGTCCACGCGAGCCAACTCCGAACTAGGTACTTCCGAAATCGCATCACCTTTTCCCCTTTTCTCGTTCATTTTTTCTAGTATGACCCGTATTGCAAAAACATTCCAGCCATAGTTTAAAAGTTGAGACAATGAAATATTGAAATCATTCCCAATTTGAGAAGTTTTATTTCATCCACGCCACAAGAGTCCTATCAATGGCCATCCTCACTGTTTCGTTCCCTTATTTCTATTTTAGAGAGACCTAGCAAACTCAACCTACAAAATAGGACGATTCCTCTCAGAGGGACCGCCCTTACCCATTATTTTGCTTTCAAATAAGAAATCCCGATCGACCCAGATCCCGTATGCGCCCCGAAGAGCGGAGCGAGCGTATCGACTCGAATCGGAATCGTGTCACCGAGTCGTTGTTTCCACTCTTCGGCAAGTTCAGGAACATTCCCATGGAAAATCGAAACGTCCTGACATTCGCCTGACTCGATTGCCGCACGCAACACTTCGAATAAATGAGCTTGTGCTTTTTTATACGTCCGAACGGTTTGATACGGGACAATCAACCCGTCTTCGAATCGGAGTACCGGTTTCAACTGAAGCATGTTCCCGATGAGCGCTTTCGATTTGGAGATGCGACCGCCCTTTTGCATCTGTGTCAAGTTTTGAATCGTCAACTCGATGCGGACGTCCTCGACGCGCTACTTCATGTAGGCTCCCACGTCTTCGAGCGCATCGCCTCGTTCGACCCGTTCAATCAATTCCGCGAACATGAGTCCCATCGTATAGATGCCTGCCCGTGAATCGAAGGCGAGTAACTTGAACTCCGCAATCTCAGCTCCTTGAACGGACGCCGAATACGTCCCACTCAAATCAGACGATAGATGGATTGCGATGCCCATATCGTACTCTTCTTTCAATTTTTCATAGAGCGTGACGAAATCCCCGATTGCGGGCTGACTCGTCGAGACACGCTCTCCCGCGTCAATCCATTCATAAACGGTTTTCGCATCGACTTCGATTCCATCTTTATACGGTTGGTCCCCTTTGACGACATAGAGCGGGACGATGTGGATGTCAGGATGTTGCACTAAAGCATCTGGAAGGACAATCGTACTGTCCGTGATATAAGCAATCTTCATGAAAAAGTTCTCCCTTAAAAAGTTTTTAGCACCTGGTTATATTATTTTATCATAGGCGAAGCGGTTTCACTATTTTTTCAAAACATCCTATGTGTAGCTCGTCCATTCATTTCTCGAAAAGGGTATACCATACATAACGAATAAGGGAGGCGTGTGTGGCATGATTGAACTACGGAACGTCAACAAAATCTACAAGACGGGCGACGTGGAAACGGCCGCCTTGAAAGACATCGACCTCACCATCCAGGATGGCGCGTTCGTCGTGATTCTCGGTCCGAGTGGGAGCGGGAAGAGTACACTGCTCAACGTCATCAGCGGACTCGACACAGTCACTTCGGGTAAAATCACGTTCGGTAACGCCGTGCTGACCGACCTGTCCCCCGAACAGATGACGTCGTTTCGACGAGACCATCTCGGCTTCATCTTTCAACAGTACAACCTTCTCCAAAACTTGACCGTCTATGAGAACGTCCAAATCGGATCCGACTTGACGAAAGACCCACTGCCGATTGATGAATTGCTCGAACAAGTAGGGCTCGCAGCGGCACGTGACAAATATCCCTATCAACTATCAGGTGGTGAGCAGCAACGAGTCTCCGTCGCCCGCAGTCTCGCCAAAAATCCCGCCATCATTTTTTGTGACGAACCGACAGGCTCACTCGATGAGGAAAATTCGAAGAGAGTACTCGAACTATTGGAACGATTGAACGAGACGTATCAAAAAACGGTCGTCGTCATCACACACAATAATGGAATCAGTGAGATGGCGGACGATGTCATTAAGATGAACTCTGGTCGAATCGTAGAGGTGACCCATCATGAGACCCGGGTCGCGGCACGTGACATCCATTGGGGATAAGGGGGTGACGACATGCTGTATAAAAACGTCTGGAAGACTTTGAGTCGGAAGTGGATGCAACTCCTCGCCATCGCCATCATCATCGTCATGAGTTCACTCACGTACACGATGATGTTCTATGGCATCAGCGGAATCGAGGTCCCGACCGAAGAGTATCTGGAAGAATCGAACCAAGAAGACTTTGCGATTGACATGCTCAATCGGGTGACGGAAGAAGAGTTACGCGACCCCGCTGTAGCAACGCTCGCGGAAACAGGAGTGTTCACATTGGCTGACATCAAACAAGCCGATGCGAAAGTCTTCAATCGTCTGATTGCATCGCGAATCGCCGCCGTCGAACAGGAAATGCCGGATGCCACGATTGAACTCCGTGACTTGAAAGCCATCACCTACACGTTCGATGACAACGAACATCGGGGAATGATCGTCAAAGAATCAGACACGATTAACCGCTCCTACCTCGAGGCCGGTGAGCGACCGAGCACGAATGACGAAATCGCTTTGAACAAAAAATATGCTGAGGAGAATGGGATCGACATCGGGGACACGATCGACATCGGCAAACCGTTCACGGTGAGTGGATTTGTCCTCTTTCCGGACTACACGCTCCCTCTGTTCGATGATAACTTCTTCAACTTGGACCCCGGTTCACAGACCCTCCTCCTGATGACGGATGACTCGTTCGAAACATTCGTCGGGCAAGAGTCGTTCCGGCTGTCAGGGGTGACCGATCAATCGATTAAGTCCGATCTCGAGCTCCCGTTTGTCGTTTCGGTCATGGAGACGGAGAACATCATTCGAAGCGGCGCTATCTATAGCGAGATTTCATCCGGCAAGGCGATGGCGCTCGGACTCAGTCTATTTATCGTCTCCATCGCTGTCATCATCGTCGCCATCCTGATCTCGAATATGCTCGAGGCGGAACGAGGACAAATCGGACTGTTGAAGGCGATTGGTTATAGTCGTCGGCAGATCGCATCGCCTTACTTGATGCTCATCTTGGTTTTCGCGTTCTTGATGCTCATCATCGGCTATTTCCTGGGACTTTATTTCGCGAACCCGTTGAAAGAACTCTATCTCGACTTCTATCTCTTACCGTCCATCACCATCGTCCAAAGTCCACTCGTGTTCGTGACAGCCGTGTTCGCCCCGCTCCTCTTCTTTGCACTCGTCGCGGGAGCCGTCATCTATAAAATTATGGGAGAGAGCGCCCTCGCCCTCTTGTCGCCACGGGACAACGTCTCATTGAATCGACTCAGCCGACTCGTCAGTCGACTGTTGAAACGGGCGAGTGGCAAGACGAAGTTCAAATATTTGTACGCCGTCAAGAGCACGGGGAGTTTCCTCATCTTCTTTCTCGGGATCCTCTTCTCGACCGTTCTCATCGTCTTCGCCCTCATGATGAACGGGGCCGTCGACCGTATGACCGTCGGCGGATTGAACGAAGCGGTGTATGAATACGAGGCGTATACAGACGGGTCACCGGTGTTAGAAGAAGGACAAGAACCGTTCCTCACCTATCCGTTCGCCTTTGTCGAAGGTAAGCTGATCACCTTGAAGGGGCTCGACTTCGACAACACCTTGTTCCCTCTTCGAAACGAAGAGGGGGGTGCGTTGACACTTGAACCCGACGGCCTTGTCGTCTCTTCCTCACTCGCCCTGAAACTCGGGCTCGACGTCGGTCAAGATATCGAGGTCGCACTCGACGGGGACACGTTGACCTATCCTGTCATCGGGATTGCCGATGAATTCTCCGGGGATTTCGCCTACTTGCCTCGGGCGACGTTAAGTGAACTACTCACGGACGGTTCGACGGACGACCTGTTCAACGGCATCTACGCGACGGAACGCCCGAACGAATCGGACTATCCGACCATTCTGTCACGTCAAGGGTTGATCGATCAGTCCGAATCGATCAACCAATATATGAATTTCATGATGAACGTCTTGATTGGCGGGGCGTCCCTCATCGCTTTCAGCATCCTGTTCGTCTTGACGGCGCTGACGGTCGAGAAGAACTATTACGCCATCTCCTTGTTGAAAGTGATGGGATATCAGAAACGGGAAGTCCACTCGATGATTTTGAACAGCTACTTTATCTATGCGCTCATCTCTGCCCTCTTGAGCATCCCCATCGCCCTGTTGACGCTTCGGGTCATCATCGTCGTCTTTGCAGAAGATTACGGACTCGTCCTCCCGCTTGAATTTGAATGGGTCTATATCGTCTATACGCTCGGTGCTGTCGTTCTCCTCTTCTTCATGAGTACGTTCATCAGCCGCCGGAAAATCGATCAAATCCCACTTCAGGAAGTTTTACAGACGTATCAAGAATAATTCATGCCAAAATAGGGCATAATAAGAGATAGACCAGGTCTCTCCTGAGGAGGGACCTGACTTTTTCAGAAAAGGATGATATACATGAATCGTACACAAGTGATGCTCGCCATTCCCGGAAACTGGTCTTCCGCAGAAGGCGTCAGCGAACAAATCAGTTTACATAGTGAAGGCTACACGATGGCCGGTCTGTTATTGCTCGAAGATGAGACAGGCAAGGCGTTCACCGTTGAAGTCGTGGAACGTGACCCAGCCCTCGCCGAGGCGATGATTCACGCGAGTTCTGGCGGATTCACCCCAAAAGTTGCGAAAGGAATCGCTCGTCACACGCATGTCGTCTACTTGATTGTCGACGTCAACGATTTGACAGACGTCGCCGCGGCGCGTCGTGCCGCAAACGCCGTCTTGAACGCAGGTGGAGTTGGTGTCATGGTCGAATCGGCAGGTGTCGCTTACTCGAAAGACGAGTGGCAAGAGTCAAAAGAAGAAGACCTCGCACTCGACTACTCGCTCCTCACGGCCATCACAGAAGAAGAGAACGCCTATATGTCATGGGGAATGAAAGCATTCGGTCATGCGGACGTGGCCGTACCGATGACACTCGACATTGAAGATGCCATCCACGTGATCCATTCGTTCAACTTCCATCTCATCTCCGGTGGCGCAATGTTCGGCGACGGTGACCATTTCGCCTTCGAAGACGGGCGTGCCTTCACGGTCGAGATGGGAGAAGACGAGCGGACGACCATCGACAACTTGTTGCACAACCCGTTCGGCTTGATCTATCTCGTCCCACAAGCAGCAGAATAAGAAAGAAGCTGGGACATAACCCAGTAGATTCATAAGAAAGAGGCCTCCGTGAGCGAACAAGTCGCTCACGGAG
>CABIYO010000037.1:24322-24905 GCA_902362975.1 Caryophanales bacterium | reverse complement strand
GCGAAGTTGAACCTCGACACCGCGTTCGCGAAGTTCTTCGCCGGGACGGCCGGCTTCCCGACCTTCAAATCGAGACGACGGTCGCGCGCCTCCTACACGACGAACAACCAGCACGGTACGATCCGCATCGAGACGGGCAAGGTTCGGCTGCCGAAGGTCGGGTTCGTGCGGTTCACCCAACATCGCCCGTTCGAGGGCGTCATCCGGTCGGCGACGGTGTCGATGACCAAGACAGGCAAGTTCTTTGTCTCCCTCCTCGTCGAACAGGACGATGAACCATGGATCCCAGCCGAGAACAAGGTCGGGATCGATCTCGGTTTGGAACATTTCGCCGTCATGACGAACGACGCGATGGTCTCGGAGAAGATTGACAACCCCCGACTCCTCCGGAAGTCCGAAGCGAAGGTCAAGAAGGCGCAGCGAGCTTTGTCACGAAAGAAGATCGGGAGCAAGAATCGTGAAAAAGCCAAGTTACTTTTGGCCAAGAAACACGAAAAGATCGCCAACCAACGCAAGGACTTCCTTCACAAACTGTCGAGACGGATCGTTGACGAGAACCAAGTCATCGTCGTGGAGACATTGA
>CABIYO010000037.1:0-24109 GCA_902362975.1 Caryophanales bacterium | reverse complement strand
CCTCAACCTATTGATGTTGGCCGACTGACAACCATTCAGGGCAGGGACTGCCCGACGAGCTTGGTAAACAACCGTGGCTGGTAAGAGCACGGTCTTCCCAAGAAGCTCCCACTTCAATTTGTGAAGCAAACAAGTGGTGAGTAGTTCACTATTGTCATACCAATAATTTCTCATAACATTCCCTTTTGCTCTCTACTCGATGTTTTCTTTCATCCATGCTTTTTGTCGCTCCCAAAATGCAAGGATTTGTTCACGCTCATGAATTGGGATCTCATTGAGCAACTCGTCGACCTGATCGCTAATCAGATACAATGTGTAAGGGTCTTCTTTCATTCGTTTGAGCAGTTTATCAAACTCTTTAAAATAGATTTCGAGTTCTTTCGGGGCACTCACTTCTAGCAATTCGCCCACCTGTCCGACGTACGAGCTGAAATAAGTTAGATAGAAAATCCGTACGCCTTCTGTGAAGGCTGGTTCTTTGAAATATTCGGCCTGTTTGACGATAGCGGCTCCTTTTTTTAAGAGTGTCAAATTGTTTGAACCGTATGAAGCACGTTCTCCCAAACTTACGATGTCACGTTTAAGCTGATTCATGACATCCCCTTCAAATTCTTCGATGAAATAACGGTTCAATGTCGTTTTCACTTCCGAATGCTGCTTGTATAAGCTAACAACGAGTTCAATCAGCTCATCTTGAGTGAATGATTTCAACTCATTTCTAAGTTCTCCAACCTTCATCTTTTTCATATCACATCACCTCAAATAATTTTCCCTCACCTATCATAATCGATTCCCTTGTCATATGAAATTACGTTTCAACAAAATTTTCATGTCTTCACTGTCATCATTCCCATAATTCGAGGAATAGAAGCCGAAACATCAAAAAATCCTCACGATTCAGCATGTTGTGCGTGTATTCAAATAGACAGGATTGGGTACAGTATAGTATGGTAGTGTCACTAAATATTCAGAATATTCTAATGAAGGAGGTGGAGAGAATGGCATCGATCATCCGGAACCGACATCATATGGTGCACGACCCAAAACGTTCGTTCGCTAACTTCGGATTCTGGTGGCTCGTCAGCGTCTTTTCCGTCGGATTGCTCCTTGTCGCCTTCGAGTCCGTCCGCAACGGGTTCTCTGCCATTCATCCTGTCTTATCTGGCATGGCTTTCCTCGGTCTCACGCTCGTGCTCGGTGTCTGCGCCAAACTGGCTCGTGACGTCTGGTGGCTCAACTACTTACTTGAGCGTACCGAAAACCGCCACTTATACATCGGTGGCGACACGCTCCAAAGTTGGCAGTATACGCTCGACTCGATTTGGTTGCTCACGCGCACCTCACAAAAAAAGCTCGGCCGATTATATATCCAAATCGACCGAACTGTGCGTGCTGAGGAAGAGAAACGTTTATTCGCCGCCTATTTGATTGACAGAGGTGTCCTCGTTGTCTATTCTCGTCAACACAAACCGAAGAAAATGGCTTGAATGAATCAGTCGAGGTGTGCGGCAATCCATGTCCGTGCTGCCTCGACTTCTTCCATGCGAAGTTCATGTCCCCCCGAGTGATAGAAGAGTTCGACGTCCGCTCCCGCGTTTCGGAGTGTCGATGTCAGCTCTTCTGTTTCTGTTTTCGGGCAAATCGGGTCACGTTCGCCAGCCGAGATGAAGACGTTCGCCCCTGACAAGTCAGGTAGCGTCAATGAACGGTCCGGTACCATCGGGTGGAATAGGAGTGAAGCAGTGAACGCCGGATGGCGGTAAAGTGCCGACCCGATCAAATTCGCCCCGTTCGAGTAGCCGAGCGGGATCATCTTGTCTCGGTCGATATCATACATTGTCGCCGCTTCATCTAAAAACTGAAGGAAGCGCTCTGTCTGTTTCTTTAAATCTTCAAGGTCGAGCACCCCTTCCGCATGGCGACGGAAGAAACGGGACATCCCGTTTTCGATAACATCCCCTCGAAGAGTCAAGATGTTCGCCTCGGTCGATAGTTCTTTCGCAAGCGGAATCAAATCCTGCTCAGTCCCTCCAGTTCCATGTAATAAAACGAGTGTCGTCTCTTTGGTACCTTTAATGAATTGATGAATCATATGCGTTCTCCTCTCGGTATCGTGATTGCTGGTAGTGTGCGGACGATTTTATCTCGGTCCGCTTCGAGCCATGGCGGTAAGCGCAACGTCTCACCGAGCGTGTCAACGGATTCGTCCACAGTGAATCCAGGTACGTCCGTCGCGAGTTCGTGCAGGATACGTCCGGCATCATGGAAATAGACGGAGCGGAAGTAGTTTCGTTCTTTCACTTCGGTCGGTCTTAACCCAAGGTCAAAGATGGCGTCTTGCCAGGTCGGATAATGTTCTCCGTCAGTAACGCGCCACGCGATGTGATGAACCGTTCCCGTCCCAGGGACCCCGTTCGGCAAAATCATTTTCTTCACATCGATGACGTTCCCATAATCGGCTGACCCTTTCAAACGTACCCACTCTTCATCCTCTGCGACCCGTTCAAAGCCGAACAGTTCCGTCAACAAGCGCACGGTCTCGTCCGGTGCTTTCGACAACAAGGTCGCTCCGGCAAATCCGACAATCGCTTCACGCTCTGTGATACCGGGGATGACCCACCGTGTCTGTTTAGAGCTCGGCCTCGCGACGAGTTCGACGACGAGTCCGTCCGGGTCCTCGAACAAAAGAGACGCCTCATCGAAACGTTCAGTGGCGACGGTCGCGATACCTTGTTGTTGTAGTCTTTCTTCCCAGAACGGTAAACTTCCTGCTGGTACGAGATAGGTCGTCACACCGACTTGGCCGCTCCCGACCTGCCCTTTCCCTAATCCCGGGATTGGGAAAAACGTGATCACCGTCCCTGGTGTCCCGACTTCGTCCCCAAAATAGAGATGATACGTACCTGGGTCATCAAAGTTAACGGTCTGTTTCACGAAGCGGAGACCGAGCACCTGTCCATAAAAATCTAGCGTACGTTGCGGGTCTTGTACCATCGACGAAATATGATGGATTCCCGTAGACTGCGTTTTCATTGTCATCCTCCTTTTATTATCTTGATTTCAAGATAAATCATTTACCAGAAAAAATGAAACTTTTTGCTCAAGGTGCCGTACGATAGAAGAGACATTCTAAGGAGGGATAGAATATGGCATTACATATCGAACGCGTCACCAAGGAGTTCGGTGACTTTAAAGCTGTCGACGACCTCACATTCCGCGTCCCGCAGGGGGAAATGTTTGGTCTGCTCGGTGCAAACGGTGCCGGAAAGACAACGACATTCCGCATGATCCTCGACATCTTGAAGCCGACCGCTGGGAGTATCACGTGGAACGGTAAAGCGGTCGACCATCGCATCGTCGGCTACTTGCCCGAGGAACGTGGCCTATACCCCAAATCCCAAGTGCGTGAACAGCTCGTCTTTCTCGCAAGCCTAAAGGGCATGCGCGGGAGCGATGCCAAACGCGCGGTCAAGTCATGGCTCGAACGCCTTGAAATTCCTCAATATGAGACGATGCGCGTCGAGCAGCTATCAAAAGGGAATCAACAGAAGATTCAGCTCGTCGCCGCCCTGCTCCACAACCCGGAACTCGTCATCTTAGACGAACCGTTCAGCGGGCTCGACCCGGTCAACGTCGAAATCCTGAAGCGTGAAGTTCTCGCATTGCGTGACGCCGGGACGACCATCGTCTTCTCGAGTCATCGAATGGAGCATGTCGAAGAATTGTGTCAACACGTCGGTATCTTGAAAGGTGGTCGTGCCGTCGTGAGCGGTGACGTCCCGACAATCAAGTCACGCTACGAAGAGCCTGCCCTCTTTATTGAAACGGACCAGATTCACATTCTCGAGTCGCTC
Source organism: Caryophanales bacterium (assembly GCA_902362975.1). Lineage (GTDB taxonomy): Bacteria > Bacillota > Bacilli > Exiguobacteriales > Exiguobacteriaceae > Exiguobacterium. The sequence continues at coordinate 20,255 of CABIYO010000037.1, read as the reverse complement.
CCAGTCGTGGAGGCAATCGAGCCCTACAAATCCGGTCATCTCGTACGCTTGCATTCTTTCGAAGATAGTGACGCCGTCCTATCGGCACTCGTCCGTCATCAGGCGAACGTGAAGACGTTCATGCGTCAACCGGTATCGCTCAATGACATCTTCATCAAGGAGGTCGGACAGCATGTTTCATAACTTTGGACCGCTCTATGCGTTCACACTCAAATCGAGAATTCGTTCGAAAGCATTCCTCATCTCGACGGCGTTGACGATCCTGTTCATCTTCGGGTTTACGAACATCGACCGCATCATGTCTACGTTTGAGGATTCCGAGCAAGCGAGCGCGCTCGTCGTATCTGAAAACACAGAACTCGTCGACACGATGAAGTCCCTCGGCTATGAAGACGTCGCCTCTAGCGAAATCACGGAAGAAGAGGCCCGAGCCGGCATCAATGACGGAGAGTATGGGGTCGTCGCCTTTGTCGACGGATATGATGCCCGCGTCATCTCCGAACGCCCGGAACAGGAGTTCACGACTCTCTTGCAAACATCTTTACAACAGTTGCGTAATGCGGAATTGATTGAATCGTCCGATGTCGACCCGGCCGTCATCGCTGCCCTCAGCGAACCGATCCAACTCGACGAGTCCTATCTCGGACGCGGTGGAGAGAACTCGGATGAGCTCCTCTCGTCTTCGGCGCTCGTTTACGTCATGTTGATGCTCCTGTACATTTCGATCATCACGTACGGATCGATGATTTCAACAGAAGTGACGACGGAGAAGTCATCGCGTGTCATGGAGCTCATCATCTCGACGACTCATCCGGTGACCCATATGCTTGCGAAAGTGACCGCTATCGGGACACTCGCCCTCATCCAAATCGGAATCTTCCTTGGGTTTGGTTATGTAAGTGCGAGTGGTAGCGAACTCGCAACAACGGTCATCGAGAACGCCGGCAACGCACGGGCTGTCATCTATCTACTCGTCTTCTTCTTGCTCGGGTACTTGTTGTACGCCTCACTCTTCGCCGTCCTCGGTTCACTTGTCAGCCGTGTCGAAGAGTCACAACAAATGGTCATGCCGGTCATCATGCTCCTCGTCGCTGCGTTCTTAGTCGCGATGTTTGGATTGAACAACCCGGATGCGACCATCGTGACCATCCTCTCGTTCGTCCCGTTCTTCGCTCCGATGCTCATGTTCCTTCGCGTCATGCTCGTCGATGTGGCCGTATGGGAAGTGGCGCTTTCGATCGGGTTACTCATCGGAACGATCGGTATCACGTTGTGGATTGGATCGAAATTCTATCGTGGTGGCGTCTTGTTCTATGGAACGAACGCCATTAAACAATGGCGACAAATATTACAAAACCGTCAATAACGTTTACAGCAAATTCGTTTTCGTTTACTCTAAAGAATGTGCAAAATGAGGAGGAAAACGAACTATGCGATCACGATTACTCGCAGCCTTAATCTTTACGTTTATGACGACGCTCACGACGTTCATCTGTTACACCGTCTTCTTAGACGCGGATGCGTTATGGCAAATCCTGCTTGCCTATGCAGGCAGTGCGTTCATCGGAACGCTCGCGTTTTGGTATCCGGTCAGCAGACGCTCTCAAACGTCCCGCTTCGGTGGCGCATGGATCGGCATCATGATTACTGCAGCGACACTCATTGGCTTCACCGTCATCCGTTTCACATTCCGCGGGGACGCAGCAGCATTGCTCGACTGGCAAACGATGCTGTCAAGTCTTGCCTACACATTCGGTTATGTCGGATGGGTGCTCACAATCTTGAATATCGTGCTCGGCTTCTTACTCGCCGGTACACGTCCAAAAGTACGCTACGAAGCGCGCCCGGTGCGCTGATTGAAGTGACCAGGGGATGCTCCTGGTCACTTTTTTTGTGCACAAAAAAACCGTAGAATGCTCTACGGTCATTGCAGTTTATACGATTTATCCACCACACCATACTCCGCATACTGGAATGAGTTGTCTGCGAATTGGTCTGGGACGAGACGTTCCACATAGCGTGCGAACGGGACGATGTGACGCGTCGTGTCATGTGACCGTCCGAGATCAAACACCGCATCAACGAGCGCTTCGAGTGCATGATGCGTCGTCGGCTCTTCATCTTGGTCGAAGATTCGTTGTAACTCTTCTTCGTGCATTAAGTCAAAGATGCGCATCCGCTCTTCGAGTTGCCGTTGCATTTCTTCGACGGACTTCCCGTGCATCGCTTCTTCATAGGCGAGCTTCATCTGTTCGAGTTCCGGCACTTTTCCTCGCATGAGTACCTTGAGCGACTCCCCCGTCCAAATATGGCGTGCCAAATAATTCGGGTCGATTTGCAAAGCGTCTGCGAGGGCCTCTATGTAAGGCATGGTCGGATAGACCTCACTCAGTTCGGTACGTCGTATAAAGTACGGTGCGACACCAATCTGTTCTGCAAGCGTCTCGATCGACAATCTGGCCCGTTCCCGTAATATTCGTATCCGATCCCCGTATCCCCGGTATGGTGCATTTTTTCCATCCATCTCAATTCCCCCCTTCCCTCTCTTCATTATAATTCCCGCATTCGCAAAAAAATACTCGGAAGCCTAAGCTCCCGAGTCTTTGGTCGTCTTCTTATTTCTTTGTCAATTCGATGACTTCCGAAGTTCCAGCTGTCACCATGTCGCCTTCTGCGACAAGTTTGTTTACGCCGAAGCTGTCGTGGTTCGTGACGATGACCGGAGTGATCGTTGATGGCGCGTTCGCTTTGATGAAGTCGAGGTCGAACGTGACGAGTGGGTCGCCTGCTTTGACAGACTGCCCTTCTGTGACGTGTGTCTCGAAGCCTTCACCTTTTAGGTTGACCGTGTCCAAACCGATGTGGATCAAGTATTCCGCACCGTTGTCCGCGTTGATGCCAATCGCGTGTTTCGTTGGGAAGACTGTCGCGATTTTTCCGCTGACCGGTGAGACGACTTTTCCTTCTGTCGGCTCGATTGCAATCCCGTCACCCATCATTTTTTGTGAGAATACTTGGTCCGGTACGTTCGTGATGTCGACGACCTTTCCTGTAAGCGGTGAAACCGCGTTGAGTTGTTCTTCTTTACCACCAAAAAGTTTTTTAAAGAATCCCATAGCTTAATCCCTCCAACATGTTCTATTGAATCGAAGTCTTCACTTTTATACCCGAAAAGCTAATACTTCAATCCCTACCCTATTAACGGTATAGTTGTAACAAGGTAGTGCGAAATCGTTTTACACATCGTAAGAATACGAGTGTGCAATCGCTTTTGCAAGTCCTTTTTACACTTTGTAAAAATTTCACACGATGGAGGCGCTTACAATGACGACTTTCACAAAATTGTCATATGAACGACCCGACTTGGACGCTTTAAGCAGCAGATTGTCGGACTATTCTGCCGAATTACAGCAAGCCAGCACACTCGAGGAAGCGAACGAACTCATTCGCCAAATTAACAAAGAACGGAACGACTTTGAGACACAAAGTCAACTCGTCGCGATCCGACATTCGGTCGACACACGCGATTCGTTTTACGAAGAAGAACAGGCATTCTTTGACGACGCACTTCCGGTCTATGAGAAGGAGATTCAAGCGTACTATCGCGTCTTGACGAACCACGAGCTTCGCACTGAACTCGAAGCGGAATGGGGCAGCCAATTGTTCTCGCTCGCCGAACGCGCACTCGAAACGTTCGAGGAGTCACTCATCCCGAAATTACAGGAAGAAAACCGCCTCGCGACCGCTTATCAAAAAGTCATGTCCGCTGCGCAAATCGAATTTGACGGCAAGACGCTCAACTTGTCACAGTTCGGTCCGTATCTCCAATCACCAGACCGTGATGTCCGAAAAGCCGCATCTGTCGCCCGCTATACATACCTGTCAGACAATAGCGACGAGCTCGACCGCATTTATGGGGAACTCGTACGGGTCCGTACGGAGATCGCTCATGCGCTCGGCTTCCCGTCGTTCGTGGAACTCGGTTATGCACGGATGCAGCGTGTCGGCTATGACGAGTCGATGGTCGACAACTTCCGTAAACAAGTCCGTGACGTCATCGTCCCACTCGCATCTGCTTTGAAAGAAAAGCAGGCGAAACGAATCGGCGTCGACCACCTCTATTACTACGATGAGTCGTTCGTCTTCCCAGACGGAAACGCGACACCACAAGGGGATGAGTCGTTCATCATCGAAGGCGGAAACAAGATGTATCGTGAGCTCTCAAACGAGACGGACGAGTTCTTCCAGTACATGCAGGAACGCGGCGCCCTCGACTTGACGGCGAAACCAGGGAAGTCAGGTGGTGGCTATTGCACGTACTTACCGTCTGAAGGACTTCCGTTCATCTTCTCGAACTTCAACGGGACGGCAGGCGACATCGATGTTCTCACGCACGAAGTCGGTCATGCCTTCCAAGTGTATGAAAGCCGTCATTTGACGACACCGGAATACGCCTTCCCGACGTATGAGGCGTGCGAGATCCACTCGATGTCGATGGAATTCTTCTGTTGGCCATGGATGGAGCTCTTCTTCGGTGACCAAGTCGACAAGTATAAGTTCAATCACTTGGCCGGTAGCATGACGTTCCTTCCGTATGGCGTGCTCGTCGATGAGTTCCAACACGTCGTCTACCGCAACCCGGAGATGACAGCAGCCGAGCGTCGTCAGGCGTGGCGCGATTTGGAGAAGGTCTATCTCCCGCACCGCGATTATGAGACGAACGACTATCTCGAGTCGGGCGCATGGTGGCACCAACAAGGACACATCTTCCAAAGCCCGTTCTACTATATCGACTACACGCTCGCACAAGTGTGTGCGTTCCAGTTCTGGGTACGCATGCATGAAGACCGTGAAGCGGCATGGAGCGATTACCTCACACTCTGTCAGGCAGGCGGAAGCCGCTCGTTCCTCGAACTCGTCGAACTGGCAGGTCTCAAATCGCCATTCGCAGACGGCGTGTTGAAAGAAACGATCACTCAAATCGAAGACTATCTCTTGAAACATCCGCTAGCGAACTAAAACGAACCCACTCACGTCAGTGTGAGTGGGTTTTCGCGTTCCAGCCCGAGCATGGCGCCGACGTATTGCGAGGCCGTCATGAAGGCGATAAAAGCGCAAAGTTCACTGATCTCGGCATCCGTGAAGACGTCTTGGAGCACACGAATTGATGAGGCCGGCATGTCGCCTTTCAGTTGTAAAAATACATCGGCGAACCCAACGGCGAGTGCCGTCCGTTCGTCGAACATATGCGGTTCAGGCTTTCCTTTCGCCTGGCAGTAGTCACAGCCATTTTGTTGGGCGAGCGTCCGTCGTGCCTGTTCTTTCAACTCGGCGGACAGTCTCCCCTCGCCCGTTAACGTGTCTCCGAGCGCTGACCACTGTCGCATCACGCCCTCGTCATGCCCAATCAATCGTTCAAACGGCGTCTTTCCGATGACAGCTGGTTGGATTCGACTCATTTCAACACCTCCTGTATATAAGTATAGAAGTTGATTACAGTGTTTCCCATTTCATTCATAACGGAATCCAGGTACAATACATGCCATATAATACGAAAAAAAGGAGAATTCATTTCATGCTAAAAATCGACGATATCGACCGTCTCCTCTTACATGAACTAACAAACGACAGCCGCCTCTCGATGAGCGAACTCGGGCGCCGCATCAATTTATCGGCTCCGTCCGTCGGCGAACGCGTCCGCCGACTCGAGTCATTTGGCGTCATCAAAGGCTACACGATTGATATCGATCATGAATTGCTTGGTCGACCGATTCAATGTCTCATCGAGGCGACCGTGAAGAACGGGAACTATGAGGCGTTCACTCAGTTTTTGGGTCAGCAGTCGAACGTGTCATTCTGTTATCGCATCTCCGGGAGCGCCTGCTATATGCTGAAGATGCAATTCGCGACGTTCGCCGAGGCCGAGCAGTTCATCGATGCGGCCATCCCTTACGCCCAGACCGTTACACATTTCATCTTCTCCGAGGTCAAGACGCAACAACAGGTGAGCCCGTGAGCCCACCTGTGTCTTCAAATCACATCTAATGGTTCTTTTTGGCTCGGTGGCGGGAACGCCTCGTCGAGCGCATTGAAGTCGTCCTCGGTCAAGTTGAGGAGCAACGCCGCGCCGTTCTCTTCGACGTGCGCTTTCTGACCCGCTTTCGGGATGGCGATGACGTTTCCGCTCCGCACCGTCCACGCAAGCAAGATTTGGGCCGGCGTCGCACTGTACGCCTCGGCGATCCGGTTCACCGTCTCGTCGTTGAAGACTTTCTCTTTCACGTCGCTGCCTTCCGCGAGCGGGGCGTAAGCCATCATCGGGATTCCTTGCTCCTGTAAAAATGGCAACAAATCGTATTCGACGCCGCGGCTGCCGAGATGATAGAGCACTTGGTTGACGGCGCAATGTTTCCCCTTCGGCAAGGCGAGCAGTTCTTTCATGTCGTCGACATCAAAGTTCGAGACACCCCACGCTCGGATCTTACCGTCCGCCTTCAACTGTTCGAGCCCGTCGACCGTCTCCTCGAGCGGGATGTTCCCGCGCCAATGCAGGAGATATAAATCGAGGTAGTCCGTACCAAGCCGTTCGAGCGTCGCGTTACAAGCTTGGACGAGTTTGTCGCCCCCAGCGTTATGCGGATACACTTTCGAGACGAGGAACACGTCTTCCCGCCGGTCTTGGATCGCTTCACCGACGAGCGACTCCGATTTCCCTTCCCCGTACATCTCCGCCGTATCGATGACGTGCAACCCGCAGTCGAGTCCCGTCCGGAGTGCCTCGATCTCGGCTTCCCGTTTCGATTCGTCTTCTCCCATGCGCCATGTGCCTTGCCCGAGGGCCCTCATTTCACGCCCGTCTGGCAATTCAGCCACGTGTTGTTTCAGTGCCGCCAAAATTAATGTATGTGGAATGCGGTTCATGCCATCTCCTCCTTCATCCATTGTTCATGTAACGGCCCGGTCGTCCCAAAGACGGGATCGGTCGCCGGTTTGTCGACTCGTTCGATCCGTTGCACACTGTCCGGCCGTTCTTCCGGTTTCCCTGTCAACGTGTCATAATCGCGTCCTTCCGGATAGGCTCCGACGATGGCGAAGTCTTCACTCGCCTCGAGACGGCGATGTCCCGTCCCGGCCGGCAAAATCAAGACGTCTCCTGCTTGAAGCGAGACGAGGTCCCCGGTCGCACCGCCAAGTTGGACGGTCGCCCGGCCCGACTTCACGCCGAGCACTTCATGCGTGTTGCTATGGTAATGGTGGTAATCGAACACCCCGTTGACCCAGCTGTTGCCCCAACCGTTATGTTCGAACGTCGCCTGCATCCCGTCCGTCTCATCGAACACGCCGCGATACAACAACACCGGGAAATCCGGATTGTTCGGGATCGAGCCGTCGTCTTCAAATCGATATGTCAACACATCCATATTGTTCCCTCCTTGTCTCTGTCTTTGTACCCGAGTTGACGCCCGATTAACCTGTGAGCCAACTCACGGTTAAAAAGTTCAAAAAGATAATTACAAAAACTTAGTTTGTTCGATAGACAAACTAAAAAGTTTGATGTATTCTATTCCTGAAAACGATTACAGAAATGAGGAGGATGAATCGCATGTCACAAACTCAAACGAAAAAGGAATACTATCAAGGTGTCGGACAAATCAAATTTGAAGGTACTTCTTCTACAAACCCATTCGCCTTCAAACATTACAACCCAGAGGAACAAATTGGTGGGAAGTCGATGGAAGAGCTGCTCCGTTTCGCCGTCTCGTATTGGCATACGTTCACAGCCGATGGAACCGATCCGTTCGGCAAAGCCACGATGATCCGACCTTACGACCGCCTTTCAGGAATGGACCTCGCCAAAGCCCGTGTCGAAGCGGCGTTCGAGTTCTTTGACAAGTTGAACGTGCCTTACTTCTGCTTCCATGATTTCGATATCGCCCCTGAAGGAAGCACACTCGCTGAAACAAACCGAAATATCGATGTCATCGTCTCGATGATAAAAGAATATATGAAAACGAGTAAGACGAAATTACTTTGGAACACAGCGAACATGTTCTCACATCCACGCTGGATTCATGGAGCCGCCACGGCACCGAACGCGGATGTGTATGCCTATGCAGCAGCGAAAGTGAAAAAAGGATTAGAGGTCGGGAAAGAGCTCGGGGCCGAGAACTATGTGTTCTGGGGAGGTCGTGAAGGGTATGAAACGTTGCTCAACACCGACATGGGACTTGAGCTTGATAACTTGGCCCGCTTCTTCCACATGGCCGATAGCTATGCCAAAGAGATCGGCTTTGATGCCCAGTTCTTGATCGAACCGAAACCAAAAGAGCCGACGAAACACCAATACGACTTCGACGTGGCGACGGGTCTCGCCTTCTTGCAAAAATATGATTTGGCGGACCGCTTCAAATTCAACATCGAAGCCAACCATGCGACGCTCGCCGGACACACGTTCGAACATGAGCTTCGCGTCGCCCGCGTGAACGGGATGCTCGGGTCTGTCGATGCGAACCAAGGTGACCCGCTCCTCGGCTGGGATACGGATGAATTCCCGACCGACCTCTATTCAACGACGCTCGCCATGTATGAAATCTTGTTGAATGGTGGGCTCGGAAGCGGTGGGCTCAACTTCGATGCGAAAGTCCGCCGCGGTTCATTCGAACCTGAGGACTTGTTCTATGCCCACATCGCAGGCATGGACAGCTTCGCCGTCGGTGCGAAAGTCGCTCAACGCTTGATTGATGATCGTGTGTTCGAAAACATTATCCAAGATCGCTACGCAAGCTACAATGAGGGAATCGGAAAAGACATCGTCTCCGGTCAAACCGACTTCCACAAACTTGAGGCCCATGCGTTCACGCTTACTGACATCCAAAATAAATCGGGACGTCAAGAACAGCTCCGTCACATCCTCAACCAATACTTGTTGGATGTACAACGCCCTTAATCGCGAAGCCCAGACTCCATGATGGGGTCTGGGCTTTTAAATCAAAACCGGAAAGGATGAACCTAATGAAATACGTCATCGGAATCGATTTAGGGACGAGTGCGGTCAAAGCCATCCTCGTCGACCAAAACGGGCAACTTTGCGGGGAAGCGAGTCGCGCCTACCCCCTCATCCAAGAACGTGAAGGCTACAGCGAACAAGATCCGTCGGCCTGGGTCGAACAGACGGTCAACGCCTTGACCGAGCTCGTTCAACAGTTCGAAGGACGTCCTGAAGACATCGAAGGCATCAGCTTCTCGGGACAAATGCATGGACTCGTCTTACTCGATGCGCAACATCAGTTGCTTCGCAATGCGATTCTTTGGAACGATACGCGAACGACCGCTGAATGTGAGGAAATCAAGGATCGACTCGGACCGCTTCTCCTCGATATCGCTAAGAACCCTGCGCTCGAGGGCTTCACGCTGCCGAAACTACTATGGGTGAAGCGGCATGAGCCTGACTTGTTCCGTCAAGCGGCCGTCTTCCTGCTCCCGAAAGACTACGTCCGCTATGCGTTGACAGGTCAACTGCATATGGATTATTCCGATGCGGCCGGAACGCTTCTCCTCGATATCGCTAAAAAGGAATGGAGCGATGAAATCTGTGAACGGGTCGGTGTGCCGAAATCCCTCTGTCCCCCTCTCGTCGAGTCGTCTGATCAAATCGGGACGCTCAGCTCTTACTACGCGACGCGCACCGGCCTTTCTTCGAGCGTCAGCGTGTTCGCCGGAGGTGCGGACAATGCCTGTGGTGCCATCGGGGCCGGTATTTTGAACGATCAACAAACGATGTGCAGCATCGGTACATCGGGTGTCGTCTTGGCTTATGAACCAACCGCCCTGCTCGATTTCAAAGGGAAAGTCCATTATTTCAATCATGCTAAGCCAGGTGCCTATTATACGATGGGTGTCACCTTGGCAGCAGGACACAGTTTATCGTGGTTCAAGGATACGTTCGCACCGGATCAATCATTCGAGACGTTGCTCGCCGAAGTGAAAGACGTACCGATCGGGGCGAACGGGTTGTTGTTCACTCCTTATCTCGTCGGTGAACGGACCCCTTATGCGGATGCCATGGTGCGAGGAAGCTTTATCGGAATGGACTCCACCCATCGCTTGGCCGATTTTTCACGGGCCGTGCTAGAAGGAATCACGTTCTCCCTAAAAGAGTCCCTCGAGCTGTTCCGTGCGGAAGGGAAAGTGATCACGTCGATCGTTTCGATTGGAGGGGGCGCCAAAAATGAGGCGTGGCTGCAAATGCAGGCAGACATCTTCGACGCCACCATCATCAAGCTTTCCAACGAGCAAGGCTGTGCGCTCGGTGCCGCCATGTTGGCTGCGTACGGCTGTGGGTGGTTTGATAGTCTCGAGGCCTGCAGTGAGGCGTTCATTCAGGAGGCGAAGCGATACGAACCGATTCCAGAAAACGTCTCACGCTACCACGCTTTATTCGCACTCTACCAACAAGTCTATCCGGCCACGAAACAGCTCTCTCATGGCCTGTCCGCATTTCGGAGAAAGTGAGACGACGATGAACTATACATCCGACCATTACGGGACCGTGGACGGTATCCCCGTCTCGCGTCACCGCGTATCGACAGACTCGTTCAGCTTTTCTTGTATCGATTATGGATGTACCATCACGGAAATTGCCGTCCCCGATCAACTGGGGAACATGGAGAACGTCGTATTAGCGCTTGATTCGCTTGAGGAATATGTCCGTCACGATTATTATCTAGGTTGCGTGGTCGGACGGGTGGCCGGAAGGATACAGAACGGTCAGTTCACACTCGACGGTCAGACCGTTCAACTGCCTTTGAACGACGGTCCCAACCACCTTCACGGTGATCACTTCCATAAGGTCGTCTGGAACCCATCCATCGAACAGACGGATGATGGCGTGACCATTCGATTTGAACGGTCGTTTCCTCATGGCCATCACGGATACCCTGGGAATATTGACGTGTCGGTCGAATACACGATCAATCCCCACGTCGTGGCGATTCGCTATGAGGCGAAGACCGACGCGCCGACCGTCATGAACATGACGAATCACACATACTTCAATTTATCAGGGACGTCCATGCCGATTTCTGACCATACGCTTCAGCTCATGAGTGACTCGTTCTATGAACTAGACGAGACCCTTATTCCGCGCCGCGTGAAGTCTGTCATGACCTCTCGGACATTCGATTTTAGAGCGGCGAAACGAATCGAAGATGGTCTAAACGATACAGATGCGCAATTGGACCTCGCCGGAGGCTTCGATCACCCGTTTTGCCTGCCCCAAACGGAACGTCCTCAAATCGATCTTCGTCATGCTTCTGGTCGCAGGCTTTCCGTCCATACGACAGAGCCGTGTGTCGTCTTCTATTCGGGTAATATGCTTCCGAACGGGCTGAGACGGACCGGGCTTTGTTTAGAGACGCAACAAGCACCGAACCTGCTGGACCCTCGTAGTGTGTTACGTCCCGGCGAGACATACGTCTCCGAGACGACGTGGACGTTTGCCCCATAACAATAGCCCGCCACCTGAAGGTGACGGGCTATTTGTCATTGCATCATTCGACGCTGTAAAAACTGCTCGATGGCAAGCGAGGCCATCCCGATCGCTGAAGCGTGGTCGCTCAATTTCGATGGGATGAGCTCGAACGAGTGGTCGGCTTGCGCATACACGCGCGATGAGATGGCCGTGCGAATCATGTTGAGGACCATCGGATGCGACTCGATGACCCGACTTTGAATAACGATTACTTTCGGATTATAGACGTTCAGTACCGTGTTCAACCCGACCCCGACACAAAAGCACCATTTTTGTAATTCATTTAACACAGATGCCTCATTGGCCTGTAAACTTCGTTGTAGCGTCTCGACCGTATGACCTGGCAAATACTTGTCCCATAGTACTTTTTCTGAGGCGTACAACTCCCAACACCCGCGATTGCCACACGTACATTTCGGTCCATTGTATTCAATGGACATATGCCCGAACTCGCCAGCGAACCCGTCCTCGCCTCGATACAATTCCCCGTGCAAGATGATGCCCGTACCGACACCGGTACCGAGACTGACGAAGACCATCTCTTCGTGGTCTTTCCCGGCCCCGAACCGTCGTTCTCCGTAAGCCCCCGCATTGGCCTCATTCTCTAAATTAACGGGTACATCATAACGGTTCTCTAAACCGTGCTTCAAACTCGTCACGTCAGGACGGAGGTTCGGGACAAAAATGACTTGTTGCTCGCGATTAATGAGTCCAGGCACCGAGACGCCGATTCCAATGAGCCCGTATGGAGAAGAAGGCATCTTACCAAGCAACGCATCGATGGCAGCTCTCACTTTCGGTTCCGCCTCTTGGTCCGCCTCGGCCCACTCGGTCGTCAACGACTCCACGACGTTACCTTTTAAATCAGTCAATACCGCATTGATCGCTTTCACGCCTAAATCGACTCCGATGGTGAATCCTGCCTGCTGGTTGAACACGAGCATGACCGGTCGACGCCCCCCGCTTGAATCGCCTTGTCCGATTTCAAAGATGAGTTCTTCTTTCAATAGAGCGCCAATTTGCGCAGATACCGTCGATTTGTTCAATCCCGTTACTTCTGACAGTTTTGCGCGTGAAATTGGGTAACTTCGAATAATTTCATTCAACAATACGGTTTTATTCATTTTTTTCACAAGCTGTTGATCAGCGGTCACATCTAATTTTGCCAATGACTTTGTCTCCCCTTTATACGAAGTGATGTCTCATCCATCGTTTAACTTTCGTTCCATTCCGTTTTACTCTCAAATTCATTATACAAAAACTGCAAAAATATAGTTGAGAATTCGAGCCTCATTTTGTATGATAAGGATAGTTAGTTTATCCATCAAACAAACTAACTTGTTTTTAACTCAATATTGTAAGCGTTACCAATTCCAAGGAGGGCAAAACGTGATGAAACAAAATCAGAACACGCTATACCTCATGACCATCACACTCGTCGCGACATTAGGTGGCCTGTTGTTCGGTTATGATACTGCTGTCATCTCAGGCGCAGAGAAATCATTGGAGAAGTATTTTATTGACGGGCTGAACTTAAGTTCGCTCGTACACGGGGCGACCACTTCCTCGGCATTGATCGGCTGTATCATCGGAGGAATCATCTCCGGTATATTCGCAAGCCGATTTGGTCGTAAAAAATCATTGATTTTCGCGGCCGTTCTTTTCTTATTGTCTGCATTGGGTTCGGCTTATCCCGAAGTCCTCTTCTTTACGAAAGGCGAACCGACGATTGCCCTTCTACTTACGTTCAACTTGTATCGCATCATCGGCGGGATCGGCGTCGGACTTGCCTCGGCCATCACGCCGATGTATATCAGTGAGGTCGCGCCAGCTGCGATTCGAGGGCGGCTCGTGTCGCTAAACCAATTCGCCATCATCCTCGGGATGCTCGTCGTCTACTTCGTCAACTGGTCGATCACAAGTGGACAAACGGTCGCCTGGATCGATGACATCGGTTGGCGGTATATGTTTGCCTCTGAAGCCATTCCGGCCCTCCTTTTCGGTTCGCTCTTACTGATTGTTCCGGAAACACCACGGTATTTGGCGCTCCAAGGCGAGGAAGAAAAGGCTCTCCACATCCTCAGTCGAATCAATGGCAAAGAACGCGCCGAAGCGATCATGCAAGACATCAAATCGTCTGTCAGTCATTCTTCAGCCAAGCTGTTCACTTACGGAAAACTGGTCATCACCATCGGAATTCTCTTATCGGTGTTCCAACAATTTGTCGGAATCAACGTCGCATTGTACTATGCCCCACGAATCTTTGAAAGTATGGGTGCCGCTAAAGACGCTTCCATGATGCAAACCGTCGTCATGGGGCTCGTCAACGTCGTCTTCACCATCGTCGCCATCTTGTTTGTCGATAAAGTCGGCCGAAAACCATTGCTCATCATCGGTTCGATCGGCATGGCGATCGGGATGTTCGGTGTCGCTTCGATGGCCTACACGAATGCAATCGGGATTGGTACACTCATCTTCATCATCATCTACACAGCCTCATTCATGATGTCATGGGGACCGATTTGTTGGGTACTCATCTCGGAAATTTTCCCAAATAAAATCCGAGGGCAAGCGGTCGCGATTGCCGTCGCCGCTCAATGGACAGCCAACTACTTCATTTCATCGACCTATCCGATGATGATGGAATTTAGTGGCACGATGACATACGGATTTTACGGGGTGATGAGCGTATTGTCCGCCTTGTTCGTCTGGAAGCTCGTACCGGAGACGAAAGGCAAAACGCTCGAAGAGATGGAAACATTATGGAGTAAAAAATCAACCGTTACAAAAGATGTGACAGCTTCTTAACGACAAAAGACAGTGATTCTTAAATCTAAAGAGTCACTGTCTTTGCGAGTAACGTTTCAAAAGTCTAACTTTTTTTGTCGTATGCATAATAGAACCGTCCGAATCCATCATGATTCGGACGGTTCTATTATTGAACTTTATTCTCAAGCTGTTTTAACTTCGTTGAGTAGTACTCGATGATGTCACGGCGTCGGATGATGCCGATGAAATACTTCCCATCATCGACGACCGGCACGAAGTTTTGGTCCGTGATCGCATCGACGAGTTCTTCAATTTGTGCCGTAATCGAAACCGGCTTATAGCGAACGCGTTGCTTGATGTCTTTTAGACGTGTCTGGAGCACTTTTTCATAGTCTTCTTCCCCGCGAAGCTGTTCTGCGAGTGCCCAGAGTAAATCCCCCTCTGTCATCGTCCCGGCGTAAAATCCGTTCTCCGAAACGAGTGGGACAGACGTGAATCGATGATGCTTCATCTTTTCAAGTGCTTGTCGTACCGTTGATTCGGGGTCCAAATATTTGACGTCTTCTTTCGGATATAAAAAGAAAGCGATATTCATTTAAATCTCTCCTCAATCTGTTAATCCACCCCGCTATTATACCATGAATGGTAGGACAGGTTGAACTAAATCCATATTCGAATCTGGTTTCATCCCCCTTTCTTCAAAACAACACAAAAAAATATCGTGATTCTAGTCACAGCGATGTTTCAGTCATTCAAAAAATGGTAGGGAACTTCAATTGATTTATACCCGTTTTCGTTGGTTCTTATCCATATCGACATACAAAAGGCCCCCGATTCGGAGGCCATCGATTATTGAACAAATTGCAATAACGTATCGTTAAATTTCTCTCGTTCATCCAGCACCGTACCGTGTCCACTCTCCTCAAAGCGCTCGATGCGCGCGTTCGAGATGCCTTGCTCCATCTGTTCGGCAAACTCAAAAGGACAGATTTTGTCGTGCACTCCGTGAATGATTAACGTCTCGACGTCAATCTTCGGCAGGGCATCTCGCAAATCTTCGTCACGTAACGCCTGTGCCGAGGCAATCGTCCCACGGCTCGACGCGACGAGTGCGAGATGGTGGAACCAGTTTTGCATCGGTTTCGAATGGTCTTTTTCGAAGAAGATTTCTCCAAACCCTTCGATCATCTTCGGTCGGTCGGCCCGTGTATCGTCAATCAACGCGTCGACTTCGTCCGTTGTCATTCCGTATGGATAGTCTGAACGTTGTGTGAAGATTGGTGCCGCGGCTCCGACCAAGACCAATTTGTTGAGTCCATCCTCTTTATAGTCGGCTGCGTAACGAACTGCAATCGCCCCACCCATTGAAAAACCGACGAGCGTGAAGTTTTTTAAGCCAAGTCCGTAAACGACCATATGCACATCAGACGCCATCGTCTCATAGTCATAACCCGTTGCCGGGGCATCAGATTTCCCGTATCCTCTGAAGTCAATGCCGATGTAGCGATATCCCGCTTCGACGAGCGCATTCTTCTGATACTCGAACATATTGTTGTTTGCTGGCCAACCGTGCAAGAAGACGATCGGTTCCCCAGACCCGACATCCTCTACGTATAGATTTGTACCATCATGTGCTGTAATGTATCCCATCATCCAACCTCCATAATCATTATTAAGCGAAAACACTCACAACCTCATTATTCCCTATTCCGACTTCGAGAAACCCTCTTATGTGTCGCGCCAGAGCGCTTCACCTCTTAAATAACCTTCAACGGCTTTCGCACCTTCTCGTAAAACAGCCTCTCGCCAATCCGCGTTTTCCGGATAGAACATCGCCATGAATTCGTTTTGAATCCCGTTACGTGTATTATCCGACCAACTCACGCGCCCATGCTTTCGCACGTTCGAGTTCGCCTTCCTTCAACCTCTCCGTCGTCCCATCGACGAGGAACGACTCTTTCTGGACATCCGTCGCCCCTTTTTCAATCATTTCCCCTTCGATCCGATTGACGGCATGACCGAACCAATCGATGATTTTACCAAGTATCGGATTCTGTTTCTCTTTGACGATACTTGTGTCAAAGGCAGCCGTCCGTTTCCCTCGTAACGCATTGTCCGAAATTCCGTCCAAAAATACTTTGATGTCTTCCGTTTCGCATCCCCCATGTGTCGGTGAGCCGATGATGACCAGGTCGACATGCGCCAAGTCGCCTAATCCAATATTCAACACATGTTCCATACGTGCCTCATGGTCTTTCGACAGTTCTTCCTGCATCGCATGGGCAATCTTTTCAGTATGACCATATAGTGAGTCAAAAATAATCAAGATGTTCATCATGAATCCCCCTTTGCCGAACCTTTCTTTATTCCCGTTCCCATTTCTCCGTTCGTTCATGCTTCTTTTTTGTACAGCGAACTTCGCTTAAAGAGCGTCCAACTCACCACAACAATGCCGAGTACGAGCAAGATATATCCGAAGAACGTGACAAAGTCGCGCGTATGATAGGGTGCTTCGAATCGATACTCCGCTCGCTTCCACTCCGAACCGTTCTCGACCGCAATGACGTCTTCCACAGACTCCCCGTCGACTTCACGGTACGTCGTCCCAATCGGATATCCGTTCGAAGCATTCCCGTAGTAACGTCCCGTCTCATCATTGACCACTGTCTCCACTTCACCGATCACGTCACCGAGTGCATCCTCTTCGATTGTTGCGTCGAGCACTTCATATGCGTTTCGGTCGAACACGACAAACGTATAGGCAAAGGAAAGGGCAGATACGGGCAGCGCAATCGAGAGTGAAAGGAGAATCAAGAAAATCAGTCGCCTCATTTCAAGCTCCAGACGAATGTCGCCGAATCACTGACATCAATGTCATCCGGTTCAAGTTCGGGCATCCGTGATTCCGAATAGACGACGTCCTGGCTATAGAGGACGTTTGTAGGCGAAAACAGGTGAATCTCCCCCCACGTGTAGTCAATTTGAAGCAAGTCCCCTAGTTCAGCACCTGCTCCTTTCGCAAGAAGCTCTGCTCGTTTCTTCGCATTCTCGGCGGCACTCACCAATAGCTGATCCTCGATCGCATTCGGGTCTTTCATCGTGAAGCGAATGGAGAGTTTCGGATTTGCCCGAGATTGACTGATTTGTTCGATGACGTCCGATAGTTTAGACGTGTCGAGCGCAAATTCGAGCTTCGTCTTCTGTTTACAGACATATCCGACAAACCGCGACCGATAATTCTCATCTCGATCACGATAGCTCTCATATTCCGTATCAATCGAAAAGTCACTCATTTTGAGGTCCGTCTTGTCAAAACCAGCACGCGTGATGGCTTTTTGAAGATGGGACACCGCACTTGCCGCCTCGGTCATCGTATCTTCGTATCGTGGCGCTTTCGAGACGAGGTCCATGTGAATCACAATCAAATCCGGTCGCGATGAGACATTCCCTGTCCCTTTTACGGTAATCTTTCGTTCCATATCCATTTCCCCCTTATCGATTTGCGTTCTCCGTTATTCTGAAAATCGAGTCATCATCCAGTGCTCTACTTCATCGAGTGAGTCCACACCTTGTAAGGACGGGTAAGCATCCCGCTCGAACAAGAGTCCGTTCGGAGTATCTAAAAACAGATAACGCTCCCCATCCGGAAAAGTGTAATTGGCAATGTCTTTCAATCGAAGCGTCGCTTCATTTTGTTCCCAGACAAACTCGTCATCATAGGAATCGGCATGATAATCCCTTCCATGCCTTTCTGTGCGTGCGAGATACCACTCGTATGTTCTGCCTGTTCAGTTTCCCCAATCGCATCAGCACGAACAATCAAATCTTGCCCGACTTGCACATCCCCACGATACACATTGGATACGTGTATCTTGATAAGAGACTGATATTCGGTCTCTCCGTTGAAGTCAATCTCGATATGCCGAATATCCGTGACCGTTCCTCTGACCACGACCGGATCCCATTTTGAGAATAGTTCATCCTCTGTCATCTCCATCATATTTTCCTCGGAAATATCTGATGTCACTTTTGTTTGGTCGACAATCTGTACGGAACTCGCAGTGGAATCCGTAGATAGCGGGATGCGGTCGTTCCAGATATTCGATATGAAGAGCATGATTCCCGCAGCGACAGCGATGAGAAGTCCTGCTCCCCATTTCAGTCGTTGATAAGGTTTTCGCTCTATCATCATCGATTCCTCTATATACCGGTCATCGACTTCCCCAAGTAGTCGAAGGAACTGCTCACTTTTCATACGCGAACTCCTTCTGCTTCAAGCGCTCGCTGTAACGCATCCCGCGTGCGCTTCAAGGTCATTTTAACACGGTTCTCCCCGAGCTCGTGTGTCGTTGCGATTTCTTGAATCGAGTGTAAATAGAAATAGCGTTGCAATGCGAGATTTCGCACGATTTTCGTCAAATACGCTCCGAGTCGAAGCGGACGTGTTGGCGGGATTGACTCCCATACTTTCATATATAAATCGTTCAAACACTCCTCTGTATCTTCGCGATTCTGTAGAATAGTATAAGAAACACGATGACAATAGCTTCCGTATTTCTTCTTCGTCGCGACAATCGCATACTCCGATCGTTCCCAGTACCAATCGATGATGACCTGGTCATCCATCCAATCACCCCTTTCGTAATAACCCCTCTATACCTATAGATCCCAATCTCATATCATCCGTCACAATCTATCAAAAAAACCTCGTCATCGAGACGAGGAATGTTATCCTGATTCATCATTGTTTCCAAATCGTTACGGCAAGCCCTCCAATGTAGCCAATCATCGCCCCGCTCGCAATTCCATATGTCAATTGAATATGGAAGAAGAACGAGAGGATTACACCGAGTGTCGTCCCCGCAATCAATCCAAAACAAATGATACAGTCTTTCCATTCTGGTGAATCCATCTTGCTCCTCCTAACCTATGCGCTCAATCTGACGACTTCATCTCTCCAATCGCTTTGAGACCTTTTAGTGTCCTGACTTTCCGAGTATGATGTTGGACCGCATAAGCCAACATCGCGACGACAGCTATGTTCAATTGGTTTCGCCACATATTAACGCCCCACCTTGTATCCGATTCCACGCACCGTCGTAATAAGCATCGGGTGTTGTGGATCATCCTCTAGTTTCTCGCGGAGTCGCTTAATATAAACGGTCAACGTATTATCGTTCACGAATTCCCCACCCACATCCCAAATCTGATCGAGTAGTTGGGCCCGTGACAACACTTGCCCTGTATGCCTCCCAAAGATGAGCAACAAACGATACTCGAGCGCTGTCAACAAAATTTCGTCCCCATTCTTTTTTACTTTTGCATCTTGCGTATTGATTTCAACTGGACCAATCGTCAACAGCGGCGAGCGTACGTTTTTATTGTATCGACGAAGTACCGAGTTAATTCGTGAAACGAGTTCTCGGACACGGAACGGTTTCGTGATGTAGTCGTCCGCTCCCATATCGAGTCCCATCACCACATTCACTTCATCATCGAATGCCGTCAGAAAGATGTCAGGGATGTCTTGTTGTTGCTTCACGAGCCGACATAAGTCATATCCACTCCCATCTGGCAGTGACAAATCAAAGAGGCATAATTCAATTGTATGTAACTGTTGTTCAATCATAAGCGTCGCGTCAGCCACGTTTTGGCATAACGTTGTTCTAAATTGTTCTTGTTCGAGTGAATATTGGAGACCGGAGGCGATCGTCCGGTCGTCTTCTACGATTAGAATATGCATGGTATTCCCTCCTGACTCTCCTCCCCATAATATAGCAGTCTTTATTCAAGTGAGGTGAGAAATCAAAAAGAGGCTGGGACATAACTAGCCGGTTTTAAAGATTTTTGATAAAAAGAGGGGTCCGGTCACCGATTTTCGGTGGTCGGACCCCTTCTTTGCACTTCCGCTGATGCCATTGGCGATGAACTTTCGTAGGTTCACCGCCATGAGGGC
>CABIYO010000036.1 GCA_902362975.1 Caryophanales bacterium | reverse complement strand
TCGTATGCCGACTTCTCGCCATAAAAAAACACTCCCCAATCAGATAAACAGATTTGTTATTTCATCTGTCTACCTATTGGGGAGCATATCAGTTTCTGAGGTGTTTTTTTGTTATGAAGTAAGTCATTTGAGTTTTGATAAGTTTTGCTTATGACTAATTTGTGACGGAATGTATTTTACGTCACGCTATACTTGTATTATGATAAATATGTGAAAAGTAAGCGATTACGCATTGTCGTGTGGTCGGCGCTTTCAAAAAGGGGGAAATTGCAATGGAACAGACGAATGTTTTAGACGCCTTCGCATCTCGGACAAAGTTCGAAGCGAACGGGCAATCATATGATTTTTATCGTTTGAAAAAATTGGAAGAAGAAGGATTGACGGACATCAGCCGTCTTCCGTATTCGATTCGCGTTCTTCTTGAATCGGTTCTCCGTCAACAAGACGGGCGTGCTATCACGAAAGAACATGTCGAGAACTTGGCGAAATGGGGTACTGCCGACGTCTCGAAAGACATTGATGTCCCGTTCAAACCGGCACGTGTCGTACTACAAGACTTCACGGGTGTACCGACAATCGTAGACCTTGCCTCACTTCGTAAAGCGATGGCAGACCTCGGTGGAGACCCGAACAAAATCAACCCGGAAATCCCTGTCGATCTCGTCGTCGACCACTCAGTTCAAGTAGATGCATATGGTTTCGCTGGTGCATTGATGAAAAACATGGAGATCGAATTTGAACGGAACGAAGAACGTTATAAGTTCTTACGATGGGCTCAGACGGCATTTGACAACTATCGTGCCGTTCCACCTGCAACGGGGATTGTTCACCAAGTAAACTTGGAGTACTTGGCATCTGTCGTCCTCGAGAAGAATGATGCAGAAGGTACAGTTGCTTATCCAGATTCACTCGTCGGGACGGATTCGCACACAACGATGATTAACGGACTCGGTGTTCTTGGCTGGGGTGTCGGAGGAATCGAGGCGGAAGCAAGCATGCTCGGTCAACCATCATACTTCCCGGTGCCTGACGTTGTCGGTGTCAAAATCATCGGTGAAGTCAACCCTGGTGTGACAGCGACAGATGTGGCGCTCGTCGTGACAGAGATGCTCCGTCATGAGAAAGTTGTCGGGAAATTCGTTGAATTCTTCGGACCGTCGCTTCATACGATGCCACTTTCAGACCGTGCGACAATCGCGAACATGGCTCCAGAATATGGCGCGACATGTGGATTCTTCCCAGTCGATACGGAAACATTGAACTACATGCGTACGACTGGTCGCTCTGAAGAGTTGATTTCACTCGTCGAAGAATACTCAAAAGCGAATGATCTCTTCTATACACCAGATCAAGCTGATCCAACGTTCACGAAAGTGTTGACACTCGACTTGTCGAAAGTCCAGCCTTCTCTTGCGGGTCCGAAACGTCCACAAGACCGAATCAACCTCTCGGACGTTCAAACATCGTTCATCGATAGCTTGAGTGCTCCTGCAGGAAACAGTGGCTTCGGACTTGACCGTTCTGAACTCGACAAAACGGCGACAGTCAAGTACGAGGACGGCGCAGTCGACATGAGTACGGGAGATGTTGCGATTGCAGCCATCACAAGCTGTACGAACACGTCGAACCCGTACGTCATGGTCGGTGCTGGACTCGTTGCGAAGAAAGCCGTTGAACGTGGCTTAACCGTTCCAAAATACGTGAAGACATCACTCGCACCCGGTTCGAAAGTCGTAACAGACTACTTGGATAAGGCTGGTTTGACTTCTTACTTGGACGAACTCGGCTTCAACACGGTTGGATACGGTTGTACGACATGTATCGGAAACTCGGGTCCGCTTGACCGTGAAGTTGAAGAAGCGATCACAGAAAACGACTTGCTCGTGTCGTCAGTCCTCTCTGGTAACCGTAACTTTGAAGGACGCGTTCACCCGCTCGTGAAGGCGAACTTCTTGGCATCACCACCGCTCGTCGTCGCTTACGCTCTTGCCGGGTCAGTCAACTTTGACATCATGAATGATTCGTTCGGTACGGACAAAGATGGGAATGAAGTGTACTTCAAAGACATTTGGCCATCAAACGATGAAATCAAAATGGTTGTCCAAGACGTCGTTTCACCTGAAGCGTTCCGTAAAGAGTACGAAACAGTCTTCACTGGTAACGAGCGTTGGAACGCGCTCGATGTTCCGGAAGGAAACTTGTATGACTTCTCAGATGAGTCGACATACATCCAAAACCCACCGTTCTTCGAACAACTCGAACCAGAAGCGGGCGAGGTTCATGCATTGAATGGCTTACGTGTCATCGGGAAGTTTGGGGATTCGGTTACGACCGACCACATCTCTCCAGCTGGATCATTCTCGAAGACGACACCAGCCGGTCAATACCTTCTTTCTAAAGGGGTAGAGCCAATCGACTTCAACTCATACGGGTCTCGCCGTGGTAACCATGAAGTCATGATGCGTGGTACGTTCGCAAACATTCGTATCCGCAACCAAGTTGCTCCAGGAACAGAAGGTGGCTTCACAACGTACTGGCCAACAGGTGAAATCATGCCAATTTACGATGCGGCCATGAAGTACAAGGAACAGGGAATCGGTCTTGTTGTCCTTGCAGGAAATGATTACGGAATGGGATCATCTCGTGACTGGGCAGCGAAAGGAACGAACCTTCTCGGAATCCGGGCGGTCATCGCACAAAGTTTCGAGCGGATTCACCGTTCGAACCTTGTCATGATGGGTGTGCTCCCGCTTCAGTTCTTAGACGGTGAATCGGCTGACTCACTCGGATTGACTGGTGAGGAAGCAATCGATATTCAAGTCGATGAATCTGTTCGTCCGCGCGATATCTTGAACGCAAAAGCGACGCATGAAAACGGTACGGTGACAGAGTTCAAAGTCATCGCTCGTTTTGACTCTGAAATTGAAATTGATTACTACCGTCACGGAGGAATCCTGCAAATGGTTCTCCGTAACAAATTGAAATAAGTGCTAGTCCATGACCTTCCTTTGAAAAAAGGAAGGTTTTTTTCATTAATAATATGCGATTTATTGGTGAAAGTTTTAAAGGAATCGGGAACAGGAAGACAGGGAGGGATGTGCTTATGGATAGGGAAGAGAAGCTAGGAAAGAGTTGGTGGAAACGATTGACGCAACAAAAAGAGGTGGAACCGGATCGAGAAATTGACATCACCATTTCAGAATTGCGTCAGGCGATCCATGAATATGAACAGACACTGCCAAAAGGTGTGAATCGCACCGTCCTATTGGATGACTCGCAAGAAATCGACACCAAACGCTTGAAACATCACCTTTCGGGAATCCCGAAACAACGTTTCTTCATGTCAAAAGAGACGTTTCATATCGTACCGGAAGATGAACGCGACGTCATTTATGAAATGGATCAAGTGCAACGGGCACTCGATCTGTATATGGACCAGGAGAAGAAATTACCGTTACAAAAATTTCAGAACGCGCTTCAACTCGATTTGACCCGTTTACGAGAGGAAGGGTATTTAAAAACGTTGCCAAAAAGACCATATTATGTGGTCGATGAAACATTGATTGTTTCACTAGAGCCCAAAGAAACAACTTGATGACAAGACACCTATCTATTGGACGGTAAACAATACATTTATGTACACATAGGGTTGTGACTTGTTTCAAAAGTGTGTTAGGGTGGAAAACGTATATGAAAATAGAAAATTAAATAGGAGTGATTTTATGGAACGAAAAAGCCGTGTGACGACCGTATTCGTCGTATCTGCAATCATAACTGGCTTATTTACGATTTGGGGACTGTTCCCCGAGAGTGTATTAGGTAATGCCAGTCTATTAAACGTGACGAGTACGTTACAAGGCTGGCTCTCAAACGGGATGGGTTGGTTCTATCTCTTGAGCGCCACCGGGTTTTTACTGGTTGCCATCTTTTTAATCTTTTCAAGATATGGTTCGATTCGACTTGGAAAGGATACAGATCGTCCAGAATTTAGTTATTTATCATGGTTTGCCATGTTATTCAGTGCCGGGATGGGAATTGGACTCATCTTCTGGGGAGCGGCTGAACCGTTGCTCCACTTCCACTCACCACCATTCGCTTCCCCTACACCTGAAGGAGATGCACGGACTGCTATGCGTTATGCATTTTTCCATTGGGGCCTCCATCCATGGGCGATTTACGCAATGATTGCGCTCGCCATCGCGTATTCGACGTTTAGAAAAGGTCGTCCCGCGACGATTGGGGAGACGATCGGTTCGCTCGTCCATAACCGTTACGAACAATCCGTGAAGCAAACGGTCGATATCCTTGCGGTCATTGCGACGGCATTCGGGGTAGCGACTTCACTTGGTTTTGGTGCTCAACAAATTGCCGGTGGCCTTCATTACCTCATCCCTGGGGTACCGAACGCTTTCGTGACACAGTTGATCATCATTGCCGTCGTATCGGTGCTCTACATGATCAGTGCTTCGACAGGTCTTGACAAAGGAATTCGAATCTTAAGTAATACGAATATTTTCTTGGCAATTGTCCTACTTGTAGCGACGATGTTTGTGGGACCGACAGCTTTCATTTTCGACTTGTTCACACAAACGGTCGGAACTTATTTGCAGCAGCTCCCGAGCATGAGTTTCCATACAGCTGCATTTGAACCCGTAGAACGTGAATGGGTGAACGATTGGACCATCTTCTACTGGGCTTGGTGGATTTCTTGGTCACCATTCGTCGGAACGTTTATCGCACGTGTATCGAAAGGGCGTACGATTCGGGAATTTATCATCGGAATCTTACTTGTCCCGACATCATTCGGATTATTATGGTTCTCCGTCTTCGGTGGTTCGGCCATTTGGGCTGATTTGTTCGGAGGATATAGCTTAATTGATCAAGTAAACAAAATCGGTACTGAAGTCGGTCTGTTCGCACTGTTTGAGACGTTCGGCGGTTTTGGAACGCTACTCAGTGTAATCGCCATCTTCTTGATTTCGACATTCTTTATTACATCGGCCGACTCTGCGACATACGTCCTCGGTATGCTTACATCGAACGGAAAGCTTATCCCGCCGATGGGGATTAAAATGACGTGGGGAATCATCCAATCGTCAATCGCAGCCGTATTGTTGTATGCTGGTGGATTAGATGCTCTACAAGCTGTTGCGATTCTCGTAGCCTTCCCATTCATCTTCGTGCTCATCTTTATGATGATTGCTTTATTCAAGGATCTTACCGACGAACCGGATGAACGAGATAAATGGCTAGAGATGCAAAAGAAAGATCAAGATAAACTAGGTTAATTCGAAAGGGTCTCAGATGAGACCCTTTTTCGGTCAAAAATATTTTGCTTGTCCTTCTCGCTAGTGTAGGATAGTAAGTGAAGAAACGAGGAGGATAGGCTATGAAACAACAGGTAAAAAAACGGTTGAGCTGGGTGATATTGGCCGGCATCCTCATTGTCGGGGCATTACTCGCTTATAACTTCTATGTGCTAATGGATTTGAGTGGGGAAGAGGAAAAGAAAGTCGAACCATTCTACTCGAATGTCGTGATCGGATATCAAGAACGCAAACTTCCACAAGAAGGCGAAGAGCTCGAAGAACGAGAGTACCTTGTCACGTATGATGAGGACGGACATTTTGTATCTGAAGTCGTGACGGGTCCAAATGTTGGTGCGAAAGCAGAATGGGATGGAGAAACCTACTTAGAGTTCAATCCGGACGGGGAAGAAGTTCTTCGACAAGAGACGAACTCCGGAGCAGTCGCACCTCATCCATTCTTGTCACGTGCAACGAACGAACAGATTCGTAAATGGCTCGATGACGGGACGCTCGGTTCAAGTGAAGGTGAAACCGATTTGGTCGGACGTACCGCGCAAGCATATGTGAAATCAGAATCGGCTGAGACCGTTCCGGAAGAGTGGATTGAAAACTATCCATCGATTTTTAGTGAAGAAGAAAATAAAGAAACCGTCACATATTATGTCGATGCGCATGAACGAATCTTGCTCGCGGCAGAATCGCGGAATAACGGGAAGTTATTCCATTCGATTCGGATGACATCGTTTGAATCAAGATAATCCGATGGGGAGCAGACATGATGTCGGCTCCCTTGTCGTCTGAAAGGGAGAACAAGATGAAACAAATTCAAGTGGAACAAGTTCAAACGGACTTGACGAACTGGGAAGCTGGAGAAAAAGTAAACGAGGCGGCATTGTTATCTTACGCACATTGGTCTCGTGCGACTCAGCACCAAGAAGAATTAATTCGTTCTTTGCGGCTGCTCGCAACACATCGGCTCAAACAAAAGGAAACGATGGACCCGTTACTCAACCGCTGGGTAAAAGAGTTGGAGGCGATGAACGCACTTCCTCCAGAGCTTCGTCTGTTTCAACTGAATGAGCAGTTGCGTCGTTCGAAACAGGCGCTTCAAATCGACTGGCCAACCTTACGAGAGGCCGATTACGCCTCGATGAAGGTTCAAATCTTAACAGAGTACGAGTCAAAAACGTCAGCGTTGCTCGATCAACTTGACCAACTCCATGATGAGGTGGAGTCTGCGAAGTCTGATTTACGTGATTCTGAATGGCGCGGACAATTGGAAAACCTGTTTGAAGCGATCATCGAAGCGATGCAAGAGGTCGCATCTCTTGAAGATGATACCGCCTCCTTGCTCGCATCCATGCAGGGGAACTATTTCAGTCGTGAAGCGTTTCATCGATTTGGGGAGCGCGTTGCCCTTGTGAAAAAACGACTACACACGATTTGTGAGCTACTACCAGACCGTCCGACCGAGGCACGTTCCAGCGCGATTGAATCACTTGAAGACATGATTGGGCTCGATGACATCAAAGCACGTGTAAAAGCGTGGTATCGCTTTCTCCTTTTCCAAAAAGAACGAGAGAAGGCCGGCTTTTCTTCAAAACATCAACCATCCCTTCATCTCGTCTTTACAGGGAATCCAGGAACCGGGAAGACGACATTAGCAAGACTCATGGCAGAGATTTACTTTGAACTCGGCTTATTAGGACGCCCAGACCTTGTCGAGGCAGACCGTTCGAGTCTTGTCGGTGCCTATGTTGGACAAACGGAAGAACAGGTAATGAACAAGGTGAAAGAGGCAGAAGGTGGTGTCTTATTCATCGATGAAGCATACGCATTGAAGCGTCAGGATGCGAGTGGCAGTGATTACGGACAAGCGGCTATCGATACGCTCGTCGCCGCGATGACGAGTGGCGAATATGCTGGCAAGTTCGTCGTCATTCTAGCTGGCTATCCAGAAGAAATGCGTCATTTCCTCTTGGCGAACCCCGGTTTACGTTCACGCTTTCCTGAGTCGAATCACTACGAGTTACCGAACTACCGTGACGAAGAATTGGTCGCCATCGGTGAGAAAGTGGCACAAGAGAACAATTACGTGCTGACGGAAGAGGCGAAACGATCACTTCTTGCTCGAATCGACCGAGAACGGGTCGACTCGACGTTCGGAAATGCCCGGACTGTCCATAACATTTTACTTGATGCGATGTTTAAGAAGGGTTCCCGATTCGGTGCAGATGCTCCGTTAGACGAAATGGCGCTCTTGACTGAAGAAGACTTTGACCAGCCAGATGATGAATCGAGTCCGACATCGTTAGATGACCTTGTCGGCATGGAAGATGCGAAAGCACAACTGGCTGAAATTGAAGCGCTCATCAAGATACAAAAGAAACGAAAAGCGCTCGGTTTGAAGACGGCGCCGGTCCAGCTCCATGTGACACTTACCGGAAACAGCGGTACCGGAAAAACGACATTTGCCTATCTGTATGCGCAGATGTTGAAACGGACAGGATATTTGAAGCGAGGCCATGTCAATGTCGTCAGTCGTGCAGATTTAGTTAGTGGCTATGTGGGGCAGACAGCTCAAAAAACGAAAGCGGCAATTCGTGACGCTCTTGGCGGCGTCTTACTCATTGACGAGGCCTATAGTTTGAACGGTGGGGCGAACGACTATGGGCGGGAAGCGATTGATACACTTGTTGACGAAATGCCGAAACATGGCGAGAATCTTGTCGTCGTCCTTGCCGGTTATGAAGGACCGATGCGCCGGTTGATTGAATCCAACCCAGGACTCAGCAGCCGAATGAAACGGACGATTCACTTTGCTGACTATACGAAAGAACAGTTAGTGGACATCGCAAAAAACTATGCAAGTCAGTTCGGTTATGTGATGGAAGAGGATGCGCTTGAGGCATTGGCTACTCGTTTAGGTGATATCAAGCATGCAAATGCACGCACCGCTCTATCTGTTATCGATGAAGCGATTGCTCGTCAGTCCTATCGATTAGTGTCGACGGAGGATGAGAGTGCATCACTTCAACAATTATTAGTAGTAGATATTAAGAGTAAGTTATAATATACTTGTTGTAGGAAAGAAGGATGATTCAATGCACACGGTCCAAATCCCAGTAAGGTATCAAGAGACGGACATGATGGGCATCGTCTATCATGCCAACTATTTAGTTTATTTAGAGATTGCGCGCACGGAATTGTTACGACAACTAGGTGTCGAGTATAAAGATATGGAAGAAGCGGGATTTGTCTCTCCTGTGACAAACGTATCCATGGACTATAAGCGTAGCGTGACGTATGGTGATACGGTTCATGTTCGTGTATGGGTCGATCAATATTCAAAAATCAGAACGATTTATGGGTATGAGTTGACGAATCAACATGGGGAACTTGTTGGCACGGCCACGACTACACATGTGGTCGTCAAACGAGGTGACTTCAAACCGATTCGACTTGATCGAGAGTTCCCAAAATGGCATGAAATGTATTTGAACGTCATGAACCCTGGTTAAGAATCCTCTGTCTTCGTACCGTCAGTGTGGTATCATATCTTGACGGTACTTTTTGTTATCTAGAAAGGGGAAGATCGCATGCGTTATCCATCGATTTTGATGGTTTGCGGCGCCTTGACGTTCATGTTAGCCGGTTGTACGACAAACGAGCAAGTTGAACCGAAAGAACCAACAACACAGTCATCAACAATAGATGAACCAGAGACAGAACCAAATGGACCGACTTCGGATCGTGAAGATGAAACAGTCACCGAGTCACCTTCTGAGGAGGGCACGTCGGACGAGTCTGAACAGCCGGCAGAACCAGTAGAAGAACCTGTGGCACCTAGTCAACCGATTGAAACGGATGGTGTGGCCAATTTGGAATTAGATGAATTGATTCTTGTAAACAAGAAAATTGCATTACCCGCCGACTATCAGCCGAGTGATTTGGTAGAGCCGAATATTGATTTTGTCGACTCGACAGTCGGTGAACGTCGAATGTTACGTAAAGAAGCTGCTCAGGCGATTGAAGGTCTAATGAAAGGTGCAAAAGCAGCAGGAATTGATTTGAAAGGGACGAGCGCGTTCCGTTCATACGCTTATCAAGTCAACCTCTTCAATGCTTATGTCGAACGAGATGGCAAAGAGCAAGCCATGAAATATTCCGCACCACCAGGTCATTCTGAACATCAAACAGGACTTGCGATTGACGTATCGAGCGCATCAGTCAACTATCAACTGACTCAAAGTTTCGGTGAAACGGTTGAAGGAAAATGGCTGGAAGATCATGCTCACGAGTATGGATTTATCATCCGTTACCAAAAAGCCTTTGAGGAAGAAACCGGTTATATGTACGAACCATGGCACTTACGCTATATCGGTATTGAGCATGCGAAAAAGGTACATGCATTGAATCAGCCATATGATCGCTATATTGCGGAATTTTTGAAATAAGGGGAATTGCGATGCCATATGTGACAGAAATCATGATTATTATTTTAAGTTATTTACTTGGTGCCATTCCGTTTGCCCTCATCATTGGCAAAATCGGCTATCGCGTAGACGTTCGAGAACATGGGAGCGGCAATCTGGGAACAACGAACACGTTTCGTGTATTAGGGAAGAAGGCAGGAATCCTCGTCTTACTCGGGGACATGGGGAAAGGTCTTGTCGCTGCATTGCTGCCTCTACTGTTTGGAAGCGAGATGAGCCTGCTTCTTGCCGGGATTCCGGCAGTGATTGGACACTCTTATCCTGTCTTTGCGAAATTCAAAGGTGGAAAATCGGTTGCGACGAGCGGTGGTGTTTTGTTGGCAGCTTTCCCATGGTTCTTCTTTGTCGTCGTAGGTACATTTATCGTGACGCTCCTTACCTCGCGCATGGTATCCCTCTCCTCGATGGCTGCCGCCGTGGTGGGACTAGTGACGGCAACAACTTATAGCATCGTGACGAAAGATTGGCTACCCCTGATCGTCATCGTGCCACTCGCATTGTTCATTATTATTAAGCATCGTGCCAATTGGCAACGTATACGTGCTGGAAAAGAACCAAAAGTTCCGCTGTTACAACACAAGCCGAAATCATGACTCATGCAGGTACGTCCGTGAAGGGCGTGCCTTTTTTGTGTATTGTCGTTGATTTACATAAAAAAGAAACAAAAACATGTTGGATTTGCTCGTTCTTTACTTTCAATTTACGTTAAATTTACATGCGTTCGTTACACTAGAAAAGGAAAGATTATTGTGGAGGAGGCAGGGACGTGTCTTTAATCGGTGAAGAGCGTAAACAGAAAATTGTTGAATGGATCGAACGAGAAGGTAAAGTAAAAACGAGCGAGTTGATCGAGCGTTTGAACGTATCGGGGGAATCGATTCGACGTTATTTAGAAGAATTAGAAAAAGAACATCGAATCAAACGTGTATACGGGGGAGCGGTCCTACATCAGAGCATGTCCTTTCAGCCTATCGTGATTGCAAACATGGATGGAATTCGTCGGATTGCCTATACCGCATTTCAGTTGATTCCAGATGATACATTATTATATATCGGACACGGGGTCGCGGCAGAGCAAGTGGCTTCTCGGTTACGTGGTCGCAATGTGACGGTCGTGACGCCATCGTTGACGGTGGCGAAGGCGTTGTTTGAACAGCGGGCGAAAGGTGTGCTTGGTGGCGATATTCAGCTATTAGGTGGTACAATCGACCCGAAACATCTCGTGACGACAGGTGAGCAGGTCTTGGCGCAACTTCAGACATACATGTTCGACCTTGCCATTTTGTCCGTCGAAGGGGTCGACGCGTCACTAGGTTTAACGTGTGACGCTTTCGGCCTCGCCAGTATCACCCAGTCGGTGATGTCACAAAGTCGCGAGACGTTCTTACTGACGGACCATACCCAACTAAATCAACAAAAGCGGTATCGCGTCTGTGATTTTTCGAAGGTGACGGCGATTATCTCTGATTTTCCGGAGCCTCAAGATTTTAAAGGGGTCTTAGCCGAACATGGTGTGGACTGGAAGTTCGCACCGTAAAGGGAGCGATTGAATGAATATAGAAGTGATTGTCACTACACTAACGGAAGCGATTCAGGCTGAGCAACTCGGTGCGAAACGACTCGAACTGATTGCGGATATGGAAAATGGAGGGATCACACCAAGTTTTGGAACGATTCGAAATGTGATCGAACATGTGTCGATTCCGGTGCATGTGATGATAAGACCCCATGCGCATTCGTTCCATTTCAATGAGGATGATGTCGAGACTATTCTTGCGGATATCGGTCTATGCCGTGAGCTCGGTGTCGATGGAATCGTATTCGGTGCCTTGACACAGGATGGCGCGATTGACGAGCGGACCTTAGGGGAAGTGATCAAGCACAAGGGGGAAATGACGCTCACGTTCCACCGTGCCTTCGATGCATCACGTGATGTCTTTGAAGCGATGGACGTATTGAATGGATATCCGGAAGTAGATATTCTCCTTACTTCAGGCGGTGCCAAAACTGTACTAGAAGGAATTGAAACCTTGATTGCCTTGAAGGAACAGGCCGAGATGACAATTTTGCCTGGTGCAGGGATCACGGTGGAAACGTTACCGATTCTTCGAGAACGTCTTGACGTAGCGATGGTACACATAGGAAATGGCGTACGAACGAATGGACAGCTCGATGAAGTGAAGTTCAAACAACTTCTTGGATGAGCCAATGCGGAAAGCAGTCGGAAGACTGTTTTTTTGCTATAATGAGAGAAAACAATAAATGTAGGTGAATTCATGCAATCTTCCGTTTACAAACAATATGCGCTACGAATGCTATCAGGGAAGTGGGGCATCTCATTACTCGTTGTCTTAACTGTCATGGTCATTCAAGCGATGATTACGACCCGACTCGATCTCTCGGCGAACGATCCCGAAGTTCTTTTGACATCGGTGGCGCTTCTTTACGGGGCGACGGTTCTGCTCGCACCTATCGAGCTCGGGAAAAATTGGGTGTTTCTCCAGGTGGCGAAAGATGAAAAGCCAACGTTCGGATTGTTGATTGAGTCGTTCGGGTCACTTAAAGACTATTCACGTGCTGTGGTCTATTATGCGGTATTCTATTTAGGTCTAAACGTGCTGATGCTTTTCCTGATTCTACCTGGTGTCTGGTTCTATTTGACGTATCGCATCGCGCCATTTATCATGCGAGATGAGCCGGACCTATCTGCATTTCAGGCGATGCGAAAAAGCCGCCAAATGATGAAAGGGCACAAACAGACGATGTTAAAGCTCTATGCGAGTTTTATCGGATGGTATGCGCTCGTCCTTCTTACTGGAGGTCTAGCTTATATCTTTGTCACACCATATCTTCAAACGGCGATTTCTGGACTCTATTTAGAGTTAAATGCCTCCTATCAAGCAAAACAACCGGTCGGATAATCCGACCGGTTGTTTTATGTTCCGTGCTGATCTGACTTTTTAGGGTTTGGTGCGTCTTCAAAATCTTGTTTTTCCTCTTCCGACGCATCCGCATGCCACTTTTTTGCTTGCTCGGTGGCAATGTGAATCGCTGTCGTCTCAGAGTAGCCTTGCGCGAGTAATGCGTTCGCGATATCAATGGCTTTCTTTTTTACAAGTGGATCGAAGTTTTTCAGTGATTCTGGATAGTCATTCATAATCCATGGCACGAAAATCGCCTCCTTCACTCCTACTAATATTCGGTTTCAAACATCTTGATGAAGATAATACTCGATCAGTGCTTGCGTGCCATTCTCTCCGTACCCGTTCTCTTCAAGAATTGAATAGAGGCGATGTGCGAGTTCGAGACCTGGTAATGTCACTTGTAGCTCGTGTGCGCTCTCGATAGCGAGTGTCATGTCTTTGATAAAGTGTTTGATGAAGAAGCCAGGTGCATAGTCTTCGACAATCATGCGTGGAACCAGGTTTTCAAGCGTCCAGCTACCAGCTGCCCCGCCTCGAATTGTACGAACGAGCGCCTCTGGGTCAATTCCAGCTCGTTTACTGAACGCTAGCATTTCGGCATTCCCCATCATGATGCCGGCAATGGCGATTTGATTGGCAAGTTTCGCATATTGACCGCTCCCTGCGTATCCCATTCGTTCAATCGATTGTCCCATCGCTTCAAATAGAGGCTTCGCTTTATTGAAGGCGAATTCACCCCCACCGACTAAAATCGACAGCGTTCCATTTTTGGCTCCGACATCGCCACCTGTTACTGGTGCGTCAAGTGGGAGGAGACTCCGCTCAATGGCAGTCTCGGCAATTCGTTCAGCTAGTTTCGGTGAGGACGTCGTCATGTCGATTAATAATGTACCTGGTTCTGCCGAATCAAGAATGTTCCCTTCACCAAAATAGATGGATTCGACATCAGACGGATAGCCGACGATGGTGATGACAGCATCGGCATCTCGGCAAACGTCTCGAACCGAATCACACCATGTCACACCTTCCTCTAACAATGCGGCTGCCTTCTCTTTCGTCCGTGTGTATGCTTGCACTTCAAATCCGTGTTTCATCAAATTACGTACCATCGATTGGCCCATGACCCCGAGCCCGATAAATCCGATTGTTTTCATGTGGCTTGTCCCCCTAATAATTGTTGTGAAACGAGTCGTTCATATAGTTTATTCTCCGTTAAAAGTTGCTCATGTTTCCCGATCCCACTGATTCGTCCGTCTTCTAAGACGACAATCTGGTCGGCATGTCTGACAGTCGAGAGGCGGTGGGCAATCACAAGCGTCGTTCGTCCGACCATCAGCCGGTCTAACGCTTCTTGGACCACGCGTTCTGATTCGGAATCTAGACTTGATGTTGCCTCGTCGAGTAATAGAATCTGTGGATTTCGTAACAACGCACGCGCGATAGCAAGCCGTTGACGCTGCCCGCCAGACAAACGGATACCTCGCTCACCAATCTCCGTATCGAGCTGTTCTGGCATCGTTTCAATGAACGACCATGCGTTGGCCATCTCACAGGCCACTTTGATTTCATCATCGCTCGCTTCATGTCGAAGTCCGTACACAATGTTTGTCCGTACAGATCCTGAGAGGACGGGGGAATCTTGAGCGACATATCCGATGATTTGACGCCAAGTATCACGCCCGTATGTTTGAATCTCTCGATTTCCATATCGAATCGTTCCTGCCGTCGGTAAATAGAACTGTTCGACAAGTGAGAAAAGTGTCGTTTTCCCGGCACCACTTCGTCCGACGATGGCAGTTGTCGTCCCCGGTGACACTTGAAGTGTCAATCCTTGGATGACGGGTTCAGTACCATAATGGAAAGCAACATCTTCAAATGAGAGCGTCGTCTGATGAATCATTTCTTCATGTGTGCTGTATGGTTCGGGGCTGACTTCGAGCAATTCAGCAATCCGTTCCGTTGCTCCACGCGCCTTTTGAAGTCTCGTCAAGAATTCACTCATCGTGATGAGCGGCGTGATGATTTGGAAGAGATAGAGCATGAAGGCGAGTAGTTCGCCCGTTGATAAAGCTCCGGTCGAGACGCGATATGCGCCGAACCCGAGGATGGCAATCAACATCCCAGTCAAGGTCACATTGAGAAGGGGAATGAGGATTGCTTGAATTCGTCCTTCCTTCACCCCGTAATCGAACAGTGTCT
This sequence comes from Caryophanales bacterium, assembly GCA_902362975.1. Classification (GTDB taxonomy): domain Bacteria; phylum Bacillota; class Bacilli; order Exiguobacteriales; family Exiguobacteriaceae; genus Exiguobacterium. The sequence continues at coordinate 10,566 of CABIYO010000036.1, read as the reverse complement.
CGATTTTTGCTTTGCCGGTTTTCACTTCCATCTGTTCCGTCGCTTGTGATTTGACGAGGCGGATTTCACCGAGAAGTTCGGCGAAGAAGCCGGAAAGATTTCCGAGTTCTTGTTGTGTCTCTTTTGCGATAATCCGAAGCTTCCGTCCGAGCGGTATGACAATGATGAGTGTGGTCGGAACAGAGAACAAGATGACGAGTGTCATTTGCCAATCGAGTGTGAACAAGATGGCGACGGCGCCGATGACCGAGACGAGGGAGGTCAACAACCTGACACTTTGTTCGGATAACAACTGTTGAAGCGTCGTCGTATCATTGTTCAACCGAGACACCAGTTCCCCCGACTTGATGCCGTCATAGAATGGAATCGGCAGTTTGACGAGATGGTCCCACAAGGTCGTGCGTAAATTGGCAACGACCCGTTGCCCCACAATATGTAACCAATAAATCGAAACGGCACTCGTGATGACCTGAATCAAAAATGCGATGACGAAATAGATGATCCATTCTGGTGTCAATAAGTCGCTGCTCCACCAGTCGACCACACGTTGCAAGATGAGCGGAATGGCAAGTGAGGCGACGGCTTGAAGGAGCGAGATCAGAACGGCTCCGACAAATAGATTTTTCGGAGGATTTGCGATTTTGAATAATTGAAAAAAAGTTTGCCATGTTGATGATTTCATGTTGGAAGTCCTCCTCTCCTCTTACTTTCGCTGTTTCAAAAACGGGTGTCAAGACGTCGAATCATACGCATGACTCATGTTAGAATAGGAAAGAGAGGTGATACGTGATGAAATGGATTCACACGGCCGATTGGCATCTAGGTAAGATCGTCCACGGTCGACATATGACAGAAGATCAACGAAATATCTTATTCCATTCTTTTTTACAAATCGTAGATGAGGAACGACCCGATGCGGTCATCATCGCAGGGGATTTATATGACCGAGCCGTCCCTCCCGTCGAGGCGGTCGATTTACTCGATGAGATGTGGCGAGAGCTCGTCTTGAACCGCGGAATCCCAGTCGTCGCCATCGCCGGAAACCATGATTCGGCAGAACGTCTCGAATATAGTTCGAAGTTATTGAGACAAGTAGGACTTCACATCGTCGGGAAACTAGACCCGACTTCCGCTCCCCTCGATATCGCAGGGGTCCCATTTTATCCGATTCCATTTCTTGAGCCGGCTCGTGTACGGCATATCCTCGGTATTGACTCGATTCGAACGCATCATGATGCATTGGAGGCGGTCATTGAAGCTTTCGGTATGATCGAAAAAGATGCCGTGACGATTGGCCACAGTTTTGTCGCGGGCGGACTGGAGACGGATTCAGAACGCCAACTATCTGTTGGGACGGCTGGACAGGTCTCAAAAGGGTTATATGAGCCTTTTTCGTATACGGCATTAGGTCATTTACATAATCGTGATGCGATTCAATCAGAAAGAATCGCATATAGCGGGTCGCTTATGAAATATTCGTTTTCTGAGGTCAATCATGAAAAATCCGTCGATGTTCTGGAATGGAACGGTCAATGGAAACGTCGTCGCCGTGCCTTGACACCAGAGCGCGATATGCGGCAACTTACCGGAACATTGAATGAACTTCTTGCCCCAACTTTTTATCAGCAACAAAAGACAGATGACTACCTTAAAATTGTATTGACCGATGATACAGCGCTCCACGATCCGATGGCGAAACTCCGGACTGTCTATCCGAATATCCTTCATCTTGAATTGGAACTGTTACGTCGCCAGGAACAGACATCCACGTTTGAGCGCGAGACACTGGAAAGACAGTCAGTAGAAGAGGTATATCTCCATTTTTTTGAGGCCGTACATGGTCGCACTGCCTCAGATGCCGTGAAGCAAATGATAGAAGAAGGTGATGTCTAATGAGACCGGTCGAATTGGTGATTCAAGCATTTGGACCGTATGCAGAACGTGAAACGATTGACTTCAGCCAGTTGGTTGGCCGCTCGATGTTTGTCGTCAGCGGTCGGACGGGCGCCGGGAAGACGACCATCTTTGATGCGATGACGTTCGCCCTTTATGGCCGGGCGAGTGGATCGCTTCGAAATGCTAGCGACTTCAGAAGCCAGTATGCACAACCTGAGTTGAAGACGGAAGTAGATTTTTCGTTCACGATTCGAGGTGAGCGCTATCGAATCGTAAGACAGCCGCAGCAACCTCATTCGAAAAACAAGACCCCAATCCCACATGAGGCCATCCTCTATGAATGGGAAGATGGATGGAAGCCGTTGGCGACGAAAGTGAACGAGGTTCAAGAACGAATCGAATCGATTTTACAACTATCGTATGAACAGTTCAGTCAAATCTTGTTGCTCCCTCAAAACCAATTTAGACAATTACTCGACTCGAACTCGAATGAAAAACAACAAATCCTCCAATCCATCTTCAAAACAGAGGCATATCGTACGTTCCAGGAGAAGTGGGGCGAACGCTATAGTGCCTATCGCAAACAAGTGGAATGGGCGGTCGAGCGGACGCGACTCAAATTATTAGAACTTGAAGATGAATCAATCGAAGAGGTGTCGACCCAGTCAATCGACGAGATTCAACGTTGGCTCGATGCGCGTGAAGAACATCTGGTTGCAACATGTGAAACGGCCTTAGCCCAGAAAAAAACGTATGCGATCGCACTGGAAGAGGCAAGAGAAGCGCTTGAGAAAGCAAAAGCACTCGTCACGCTGTTCAAGGAGCGAGAAGAAACCGATCGAGCACTTGCAATCTTTTTAAACGGTGAATCGATTCGAAATGAGACACGTGAACTGCTAACAAAATTAGAGGTGGCGGCAAACATTCGTCCAGTCTTTGAACGGTTACAGGAGTTAGAGCAACTCGTGCGTCGGTTGACGATGGAAGAACAGACCTCCTCGACAAAATTAGAGCACTTGCAATCCACTCAATCGAAGTTAGTGGAGCAACAACCAACGATTGAAGCGTACAAAGAAGAAGTGACTTCTCGTAAAGAGCGACTACGGATTGTCGATGAGATGATGCCAAGAATCAAAGAACACTCCACACTCGTGACCCTTCGTGACCAACTGATGAATCGTGCAAAACAATTGGCTATGTTTTCAAAAGAATCTCGGTTACAAGAACTTCAAGAAAAAGAACGACAATTGGTCGATAGCGTAAAGTCTGAACCTAGCGAACGAGCAGTCGATGCCGAACGTCATGTCGACCGATTGGTGCATCTGGCCTCTCTTGAAACAAAAGCGCGTGAGTTATCAAAACAACTCGACGAATGTGAACGGACGGGCAAGGACGTTCAACGACAGTACGTGACCCAACAGGAAGTGGTCTCCACGTTTAAACATCAGGAACAGCTACTACTAGCGAGACAACTGGGTGAAACGCTTGTAGACGGTGAGCCATGCCCGGTATGCGGTTCTCGTCATCATGATATCCCACAACACGAAGAAACCGTTACGAACATCACGGAGCGGGATGCGGCCGTGGCACGTCTTGATGATTTGTCCACACGTTTAATCGAAGCGAGAGCGGAATATCGTTCGCTCCATCAACAACTTGAAGCAGTCCGACAAGAACGAGATCAAGCTTCGAAACATATTCAATTCGACGGGGATATCACAGAAGAAATCAATAAGTGGCGAACACGTACAGAACGATTACAACGGGAAGAACGAATACGTCAAGAGAACGAACGGACACTTCGCCAGCTGTCAGCAGAGATCAGACAATTAGAGCAAGAGCGACGTCAACAGTTCGAAGAGCGGGAGCGTGTCGTATCCGAACTTGAAGCGACGCAACAAAGTCTCCACGCACTCGGTCAAAGTGAAGAAACGACATTCGATGCGTTGCAGCGCGAACGAGCCGACCTTGAGCACCGCATCTCGATGTTGATGAAACAAGTCGAAGCGTACGACCTTGAGTCTGAGACGGTGAAAAAAGCACTTTGGAAAGAGGAAGAACGACTGTCATTGATCCGTGAACAGTTGACTGAAGCATCGAAGCAGTATGATGCCCAGCAGACCATTTGGGTCAATCAGCTAGAAGCATCACATTTGACGCGTGAACGGTATGAGTCATTCGCCAATCAAATCGACAAGCGGACAATGATTCGTGAACAGTTGCAACGTGAGGAGGAAGAAGGTGTTCGACTCCGACACCATAAACAGATGATTGAAGAAAAACTGAAGAATCAGGAGCGACCAAACCTGCACGAGATGGAGATGAAAGTGAAGGAAGTGGCTGAATGCAGTGAGCAGGCATCGAAACAGCTAATCACAGCCCAAGATGCCTTGTCTCGACATAGACACGTCATCTCGGAATGGAATACCCTTCGCGAACAGACGGCGCAAGAAGAGCGGAAATTAGAGACGATCAAATTGATTGCGGATACGGGCAAGGGAATCAACCCACAAAAAATGACGTTTGAGACGTATGTTCAAACCGCTTTCTTTGATCAGATCCTTCATGCGGCAAACATTCATTTGGATCAGATGACGAGCGGTCAGTTCCGGCTTGAGCGGAAAGCCGAGACGGCGAAGGGAAATGCCAAATCAGGTCTAGAGCTTCTCGTCTTTGATGCCTATACCGGACAATCGCGTCGTGTACAAAACTTATCTGGCGGTGAAGGATTTAAGGCGTCGCTGTCACTCGCTCTTGGACTTGCGGAAGTCGTTCAACAATTGAGTGGCGGCATCAGTCTTGAGACGATGCTCATCGATGAAGGATTCGGTACGCTCGATGCCGAATCTCTAGACCAGGCGATTGAATTATTGATGTCTTTACAGGCGACCGGTCGGCTCGTCGGCGTCATCAGTCATGTCCAAGAATTGAAAGACCGTGTCGATGCACGGATTGAAGTGAAAAAATCTAGAAGCGGGTCGTCGATCCAGCTCATTGTGGAGTGATGGTTGTGAAGCAGATGGTGACGAAGTCGAGTCTCATCGAACAGTTAAAAGATGCCGGCGTTCGCTCAGGAGAGGCGTTGTTTGTCCATTCTTCGCTCTCAAAACTCGGTTGGGTATGTGGAGGGGCGCAGACCGTCATCGAAGCGATTCAGGAAGTGGTCGGTCCATCTGGGTTGATCATGATGGCGACCCAGACCGGAGACAATTCAGACCCGGCTGAATGGGAAGCCCCGCCTGTCCCCGTGGAATGGTGGCAGACGATTCGCACGGAGATGCCTCCGTACGAAGCCGATAAAACAGCGACACGTGGCATGGGGCGTGTGCCAGAACTGTTTCGAAGCTATCCGAACGTACATCGTAGTTCCCATCCGATGTGGTCCGTTGCCGCGTGGGGCGATGGGGCTGAAGCCATCGTGTCCGGTCATACTATCGATGTCGGGTTCGGTCCAGGTTCCCCCATCGAGCGAATGATTGAGCGTAACGCACGAATCCTTCACCTTGGGTCTCCACTCGATGCGACAACACTCTGGCATTATGCCGAGTACGGAATTGACGGCCCGACCAAATCATTCGGTTGTGCCATTGTAGAACGAGGGGAGCGCAAGTGGTGCACATTTGAACATCTCGATGTGAACAGCGATCCGTTTGGCGCAATCGGCGAGAACGTCGTCAAACAAAAGGATGTACGAACATTCTCTATCCATGAAGCGACATGTTATCTCATTCCGTCTAGCACATGGGAACCAGTCCAACATGCGCTCATCGCGCTTCGTAGCTGGTTGAGATAGAGTAAATAGAATCGAGGGGAAATTACGGATGAATCGTTGGATGAAACTAGTGAGTATTGCGGTACTCATCATTTTACTCGTTGCCGGTCTGGCTATCGGAGGAATCTCAGCTCATATTGGGGATCAGTTGACATCACCGGAGCGGGAAACATTGACATACACCCCGAAATCACTTGGTTTGAAGTACGAGAATGTGACAATCCAATCGGAGGAAGGATATGACTTATACGGATGGTGGATCCCTCATCCTACACCGCGAGCGACCATCGTCTTTGCCCACGGATATGGGAAGAACCGTGAACAGGAAGATTTACCGTTGAAAGAGTTGATTCCAGAATTTCATCAACAAGGATACCAATTTTTAACGTTCGATTTTCGCGGGTCAGGGATTTCAGAGGGTGACCGAGTTACGGTCGGCGCTAAAGAACAATCCGATTTAAAAGCGGCCATCCAGTATGCGAAAGGTCGTTCAGAAGGACCGGTTGTCTTATACGGAGTCTCGATGGGAGCGTCGACAGTACTGTCTACAGCGGATGATGTGGAAGTAGCTGCCGTCATCGCCGACAGTCCGTTTAGTGATTTACGAAATTATCTCGAGACGAATCTTCCGGTATGGAGTGACTTGCCCAACGTTCCGTTCACGCCCGTCATCATGACCGTGACCCCTTGGTTCACCGGTCTCGATGCTGATGTCGTATCTCCTATTCAGGATATCAAGTCGATTGAGGCTCCTATCTTATTGATTCACAGTAAAGGTGATGATGCGATCCCTGTTTCTGAAAGTGAAAAATTGGCTGAAGCACAAGAACGCGTCGAACTTTGGGTGACTGATAACGAAGGTCATGTCGGATCGTACCAGTCATTCCAGAATGAATATCGTCAACAAATATTCGAGTTTCTAGAACGGTCATTGTAAGCAAAGGGGCGCATTTGACGCCCCTTTTTGATATGATTGCAGACGAGACCAATGAAAGAAGGGTACAACATGGACGTTTTACAAGTATTACAGTTCCTCCTTTTAGGAACGTTAATCGGAATCTTGAGTGGATTCTTTGGAATTGGTGGTGGAATCTTACTGACTCCACTTCTCCTTGTCTTCGGCTATGAAGCGAGTGCGGCGATTGCCCTTAGCCTCATGTTGACGCTCGGATCAACGACGGCAGGAACGATCTCGCATATCCGTTTGCGTAACGTGAACGTGTCGCACGCCTTATGGATCGGTGTGTTCGGGATTGTCGGGACTTGGATTGCCACACCGCTTGTCTTTTATTTAGAAGGAGTTGATGGGGCGACACTCATCATCTCACTCGTCTATATCGCATTACTCACATATTTTGCTGTTTCTTTCTTTCGTTCGAAACAGCATGTGGAAGGAAGCGTCGGAACGGACTCTGTACCACGCCTTGGGATCATCGGTGTGTTCGCGGGGTTCATCTCCTCGTTGATGGGAGTAAGCGGTGGATTCGTCTTGACTCCTCTTCAGGTCAAGTTGTTAAACACAGAGATGAAGCGTGCGGTCGGAACGAGTATTTCGGCAGCGCTTCTCATTGTCGTATCCGGTGTCATCAGTTACGCGGTGGCGGGTGCTGAAACGAATTATCTGCACGGTCTTGCTCTGATTGCGGGTACCATGATCGGATCACCATTTGGGGCGAAACAGCTACAACGTTTCAGCTCGCAGCACGTCAAAAAAGCGCTCGGTGGATTTTATATCACGGTCGCCATCAGTGTAGGGTTGAATTTGATTGGGTGGAATACGGCATCACTTGCACTTCTCATCACATTGGCGCTTCTGTTCATCGTGACCCTCCTCATTCGACCACGCAAAAAATAAACCCCGTCTTCGGACGGGGTTTTAACGTCTGGCAATATGGTCAATGTTTTCTTGAATCTCGCCAACTTTCGCTTTTGCCTCACGGAGTCTTCGCTCGAACACATCTGTGTCACGTTTCTCATGAGACGACTTATCGATTCCTTGACGCTGCCTTTTGTCAGAGCGTTTGTAAAAGTGGATCGCTTTCTGTAAGCGTTTTTTAAACGTCGAGTCGCTCATCGGGACACCCCCTTCCATACTTACAGTTATTCCACAGATGGAAACGGGTGAAACATTCCAACCTTTAAGAGGCGAGGGAACGACGGACTTGAACGTTCTGAGAAATTTTCACGGCTAATATGGCAGCAAGCACTGCTTTCAAAGCGTCACCAAAGAAGAATGGAATATTTACTTTGAGCGCATCAATGAACGGCATACCAAGAACGATCTCGAGTCCCATACTTCCGAGTAAGTAGACGAGCCCTAGACCGAATAGAAAGTTATAGCCAATCAATGCAGGGATGGAGCGATAGCGTTCGCTAAACCAGCCAATGAAGAGTGCTGCAATCGGAAAGGCGATTAAATATCCGACAGTTGGTCCTACAAACGGTGCGAGACCTCCTTGACCACTCAGTACTGGTAGTCCGATCAAGCCGAGCAGGAGATACACGATGACTGCCAAAAATCCTTTCCGTGCACCGAATACACCGGCGATGGTCATGATGGCGAGTGTTTGAAGGGTGATTGGAACGGGTCCAATCGGTATTTCGATGAAACCGATACTTGCGATGAGTGCCGCGCCGAAGGCGATTTGAGTCATATCTTGAATCTTCATATGTAAACCTCTTTTCAGTTAACGTTAACAATATAAAAGTTAACATGTTGAGAAGGGGTTGGCAAGAATTATTTCAAGACAGTCCATTTTGACTCAAAGCTGCCTGATATGCCTTCGTTTCAACATAAAGTTCATCCTTGAGTGGATGAAGATGTCGTTGACGGATCCGATAAAATTGATAGGAGACAAGCGCCGCGTTGAATAAGAGGGATAGTAGACTGACGATAAAGAAGGCTCTCGGGTCATGTGTCGACGGTACGGGAGCTAATCGGTCGGCGAACGCGGGAACTGTCATGACAAACATAATCCATAAAGTCAATGTGCGGGCACGATGTTGTAACCAAGCCCCTTTTTTAATAAAGAAAGAAGGAATGGTACATGAAAGGAGCAGAATCAATCCTGCATAAAACGAATGGTCAGAGATACAATTATAAACGTAAGCAAAATTCCATAAATCATAGGCGATGATCCATGGCCAAATCATGTTTTTTTATTGTTCTTTCGAAATATTGATTCCAATCCATCCGCAGATGGCGATGATGTTCAATAATCCGGCAAAACCGTTCATTAGATTCCAAGGTCCGGACATGACCCAAAGGTGATCGATTTAAGCACCATCGGGAACGTTAAAGAAGTATACTTGAAAGTCTCGGATACAGGTTTCTACTTACATCAGTTAATTGTTCATCATTGAGCAATCGAAATCATACGTTCACATATTCGATTCCATCATGATACTTTGGCTCTCTTGAAGCTGATGATGGCCCTATTGTGATGAAGTTGCCACATATGCCAGAAGAGATAAGGGACGATGATCACAAAATTAATTACTCCTCATGATTTCAATACTTCCGAGTTGAACCATGTCGAAGAGTTCATGAATTGCGGGAAAATGTCATAGCATGCACGAATCAATAAATGGGCTGCAAGCGTGTAAATACGAGAGGTAATGTAAAGCTCTGGTCGTCCTTTGATGACTGGATACAGTTCTGCCGCAAACAAGATGCAGAGCGAGCTTGCAAAATAAGTTGGAGATTCAGCATAGACAAAACATGCGTTCCATGACGTGTATATAAAATTCCATGACCCAGTCGTATAGGCTACGAGATCGGCGTATCCTTCTTTCGCAAACTTCCAAAAAGTCGGTGCAAAAGGAATCGTCACACAGAGTAAAAATCCACAGGCGGTGTTAAAGTGGTTGCCGAGTGTCACATCTTTGATTGTGGCTTCTACGATATTAAAAAACAAGATGGCATAGAAGAACCATAAAAATTCGTCACGCTTTAAAAAGTTCCAAAATCGTCCTTGCTTGTTCTCATATATGGCGATGCCTATTCAAAAGAACGTATCAAAATGGAGATTGCACGAAATACGGCGGAACGGTTTCATAAAGATGCAGAGAACCGCTTGCAGTATCATTTTGCTCATGAAGTACTACTGGGGAACATGGAGGCACAACTGAAAGTGAACTACTCACCACTTATTTGCTTCACAAATTGAAGTGGGAGCTTCTTGGGAAGACCGTGCTCTTACCAGCCACGGTTATTTACCAAGCTCGTCGGGCAGTCCCTGCCCTGAATGATTGTCAGTCGGCCAACATCAACAGGTTGAGGCTTGCGTTGACGTCACGGTCATGATGCGCGCCACAGGAACACGTCCATTCACGGACATCCATCGCTTTCTTCTCGCCTTTTGCTCCGCAAGTGGAACAGATCTGGGTCGATGCGAACCATTGATCTGCCTTGATGAGCGTCCGTCCGTAGAACTTGCATTTGTATTCTAGCTGTCGGACGAACTCGTACCAACTGACATCTGCGATCGATTTGGCGACCTTGTGGTTCTTCATCATGTCCTTCGACTTCAATGTCTCCACGACGATGACTTGGTTCTCGTCAACGATCCGTCTCGACAGGTTGTGAAGGAAGTCCTTGCGTTGGTTGGCGATCTTTTCGTGTTTCATTGCCAGAAGTAATTTTGCTTTTTCACGATTCTTGCTCCCGATTTTCTTGCGTGACAGCGCGCGCTGTGCCTTCTTGACCTTTTCTTCGGACTTACGAAGCAAACGTGGGTTTTCGATCTTCTCCGAGACCATCGCATCGTTCGTCATGACGGCGAAATGCTCCAGGCCAAGATCGATCCCGACCTTGTTCTCGGCTGGGATCCATGGTTCATCGTCCTGTTTGACGAGGAGGGAGACAAAGAACTTGCCTGTCTTGGTCATCGACACCG
>CABIYO010000035.1 GCA_902362975.1 Caryophanales bacterium | reverse complement strand
CGTGCATTTCGGACTAAACAGAAAAGAAGGGGTCCGGCCACCGAAAATCGGTGACCGGACCCCTCTTTTTATCAAAAATCTTTAAAACCGGCTAGTTATGTCCCAACCTTTTTGCTTATTGTTGATGGAACGGATTGTTCAAATCGCCCGGGTCGACGGGATCGACCGGGTCAGCCGGTTCCACTTTATCCTCATCGAGGAATGTGGATGGCGTATAGGCCGAACCGTGCTCCAAATGAATCGTACCGGTACGCGTCCCCGCCTCGACTTCGATGCGAGGGGTTTGACCACGACCCGACAAGAATTCCAGACGACGCTGTGCGACGTCCTTGCGGTCACGGATGATTTCGAGCTCATCGAGCAAGCAGTGCAGACCACCGAAGTTCGTCTCGAGTTCCCCTTCGACCTCGACGCCGTGTGGTAACACGAGTCGAATGTTCCCGGCGAGTGACGCGAGTTCGAACTTGGCAGGACGAGCTGTCGCCAGTTCCGCACGGATGTTTCCGTTCCCTGTCTTGAGAGAGGCTTTATCGTACTTCCCATCGACGATGACGGCTCCATTTCCGGTCCGGACATGAACGAGTTCCGCTTCGACGCCTTCGACCTCGACCGTCCCATTACCAGTGTTCAGTAAGAGTTCGGATGCGTGCACGTCATGGAGCACGACCCGACCGTTAGCGGTTTGCACACGGACGTTCTCGACATCGAGACCATCGGCACGCACTTCTCCGTTCAGCGTCTGGACATGAAGATGGTTGAAATGGTGATGTGGGACGTACAGTTCCACATGGGCCCGGACGAGCTTGTCGCGTAACGAAACGACGAGACGATCGCCGATGACAGAATGTTTGACCGCAGACTGTAACTGCTCGAGCGCTTTGTCCGCATCTTGTTGACGAAGTGGACGACCTGTGACAATCAGCTCACAATCCTCCGCATCAGACGAGACAATCGTCGCCGACGCATTGAACAGATCGAGCGAGATCTCGCTACCTGTGAACGGGAACGACTTCGAATACGTCACTTCCGGACCAAAGTTCGAGCTGAAGGAGAAGTCGCTGTCACGAAGTTTCGTCACGAGCCCCTCCACTGCAGATGTCAGTTTCGTTGTGAGTGACTCGACCGAATACGCATCCACCTTCTCTGTACCCTGTCGATCTTCGAGCGCTTGAACTTGTTCTGGTTCGAGTCGCTCGAGACGTTCGAGTTGTGTCATCGCCTCCTCAATCGTCATCTTGCCTTCCTTCACTTGCTGGAGAATCAGTTCACGCATTTCTTGTTTCACGTTCGTTTCCCCCTTCAATTTGGTTGCACGTCAATTATCTTCCCGTTTCTCACCATTTCTATACTTATTTCTTTTTTCCTGCTTTTGGTTTCACTCGAGCTGCATCTCGTTCGAGAACCGGCTTCAAATACTTACCGGTGTACGAGCCTGACACTTCCGCGACTTCTTCTGGTGTCCCCGTCGCAACGATGAGTCCACCACCGTCTCCACCCTCTGGTCCGAGGTCGATCAAATAATCGGCCGACTTGATGACGTCGAGGTTGTGCTCGATGACGAGCACCGTGTCCCCGTTCTCGACTAGGCGCTGGAGCACCTTCAACAAGCGCGCGATGTCGTCGACGTGGAGACCCGTTGTCGGTTCGTCCAAAATATAAATCGTCTTCCCGGTCGACCGTTTATGAAGCTCCGAGGCGAGTTTGACACGCTGGGCTTCCCCGCCGGAGAGCTCCGTCGCCGGCTGACCGAGTTTCATATAGCCGAGACCGACATCATAAATCGTTTGAATTTTCCGCTTGATTTTCGGAATCTTGTCAAAGAAGTCGAGTCCTTCCTCAACCGTCATATCGAGGACGTCTGCGATCGTCTTCCCTTTGTATTTCACTTCGAGCGTTTCCCGGTTATAGCGTTTCCCGTGACAGACCTCACATGGAACATAGACGTCCGGAAGGAAGTGCATCTCGATTTTGATGATCCCGTCCCCACGGCATGCCTCACAGCGTCCGCCTTTCACGTTGAAACTGAAACGCCCCTTCTTGTAACCGCGCATCTTCGCTTCGTTCGTCGAGGCAAAGACGTCACGGATGTCATCAAAGACACCCGTATACGTGGCCGGGTTCGAACGAGGGGTCCGTCCGATTGGAGATTGGTCGATATCGATGACTTTATCGATATGTTCGAGCCCTTCAATCTTTTTATGCTTCCCTGGCTTCGCTTTTGCCCGGTTCATATTGTGCGCGAGCGATTTGTAGAGAATCTCATTGATTAGGGTCGATTTACCCGATCCCGAGACTCCTGTTACGGCAACGAACATCCCGAGTGGAATGGACACGTCGACGTCTTTTAAGTTGTTCTCTTCTGCTTTGACGATTTTTAAGAAACGCTCGTCCGGCATCCTCCGTTCAGCCGGAAGCGGGATGAACTTCTTCCCGGCAAGATATTGACCGGTGAGTGAGTTTTTATTTTTCATCAGTTGTTTCGGTGTCCCCGCTGCGATGACCTGTCCGCCATGTTCCCCGGCTCCCGGTCCGATATCGATTAGGTAGTCGGCTTCCATCATCGTGTCCTCGTCATGCTCGACGACGATGAGCGTATTGCCGATGTCCCGCATCTGTTTGAGCGTCGCAATCAACCGGTCGTTATCGCGTTGATGAAGACCGATGGACGGCTCGTCAAGAACGTACAAGACACCTGTGAGGCGTGAACCAATTTGTGTCGCGAGACGAATCCGTTGCGCTTCCCCTCCGGAGAGGGTTCCTGCGGCGCGCGAGAGCGTCAAGTAGTCAAGACCGACGTTATTCAAGAAACTGAGTCGCTCCCGAATCTCCTGCAAGATGAGGCGGGCGATGGCAATATCTTTCTCGCTCAGCTGCTCGTTGAGTCCCTCGAAAAACGCGATTGCGTTCACGACCGACTTCTCTGTCACTTGCCCGACGTGCTGACCCGTGACCTTGACGGCGAGCGACTCTTCTTTCAAGCGGTAGCCATGACATGTCGGGCACGCATGTGTCGCCATGTACATTTCCATCTGCTCACGGATATAGTCGGATGTCGTCTCCCGGTAACGGCGCTCGATATTTCGGAGCACCCCTTCAAAGAAAATAGTATTCGTCCGAACTTGACCAAAATCGTTCTCGTAGCGGAAGAGGAACGACTCCTCCGAAGTTCCGTTCAAGACGAGGTCCTGATCACGCTTTGATAGGCGCTCGAACGGCACGTCCATATCGATGTTGAAATGCTGGCACATCGCAGCCAACAGTTGCGGATAGTACTGAGAACTCGTCGGTTGCCAAGCGGCAATCGCCCCCTCGTTCAACGTCTTCGATGGGTCCGGGATGACGAGTTCTGGGTCGACGTCTAGTTTCGTCCCAAGACCGTCACACGTTGGACATGCCCCGAATGGTGAGTTGAACGAGAACATGCGCGGCTCGAGTTCGCCAATGGAGAACCCACAGATTGGGCAGGCATGGTGTTCACTGAAGAGGAGCTCGGTCCCATCCATCTTGTCGATGATGACACGGCCGTCTGCGAGACGTAATGCCGTCTCAAGAGAGTCCGCCAGACGACCTTCCACATCAGGTCGGACGACGAGACGGTCGACGACGACTTCAATCGAATGTTTCTTGTTTTTATCGAGCTCAATCTCCTCCGTCAATTCAATCGTTTCACCATTGACACGGACACGGACGAATCCTTCTTTTTTTAGAGAGTCGAATACTTTCACGTGCGTCCCTTTTCGACCCGACACGATTGGCGCGAGAATCTGGAGTCTTGTCCGTTCCGGCAATTCCATCACCTGGTCGACCATCTGCGAGATTGTTTGACTCGAGATTTCGATACCGTGATTCGGACAGACCGGCTTCCCGATTCGTGCGAACAATAGACGAAGGTAGTCATAAATCTCCGTCACCGTTCCGACTGTCGACCGTGGGTTACGGCTCGTCGTCTTCTGGTCAATCGAGATGGCTGGACTAAGCCCTTCAATCGTATCGACGTCTGGCTTATCCATCTGTCCGAGGAACTGTCGGGCATAGGCGGATAAGCTCTCGACGTAACGACGCTGTCCTTCCGCATAAATCGTATCGAAGGCAAGTGACGATTTCCCGGAGCCGGACAAGCCCGTCAAGACGACGAGCTTGTCACGTGGGATATCAATGTCAATATTTTTTAAGTTGTTGACGCGTGCTCCTTTGATGACAATCGCATTTTTCTTTTCAGCCATTTAATTCCCTACCTTCAACTCCAAGATTAAGTCACGCAATTCGGCCGCACGTTCGAACTGGAGGTCGCGCGCCGCTTGCTTCATTTCTTCTTCCAACTTGGCAATCGCCGCTTCCCGGTCGGCCGGCTTCATCGTACTGAGCGATTCGAGTACTTCCTCTTCCGCCTCGACCGTCGCTCGAATGACCCCTCGGATGTCCTTTCGAATCGTTTGCGGGGTGATGCCATGTTCTTCATTATAGGCCTGTTGAATCGACCGACGACGATCTGTCTCTTCGATGGCACGCGCCATCGAGTCAGTTATCTTGTCCGCGAACATGATGACGTGTCCGTTCGCATTACGCGCCGCTCGTCCGATCGTCTGGATGAGCGAGCGGTCCGAACGAAGGAACCCTTCCTTGTCCGCATCGAGAATCGTCACGAGACTGACCTCTGGAATGTCGAGACCCTCCCGCAACAAGTTGATCCCGACGAGCACGTCATACTTCCCGAGACGAAGGTCACGAATGATTTCGATTCGCTCGAGCGTTTTGATCTCGGAGTGCATGTAATTGACCTTGATTCCCGCTTCGCGCAAGTAATCGGATAAGTCCTCTGCCATCTTCTTCGTGAGCGTCGTCACGAGTACGCGCTCGTCACGCTTGATGCGTTCGCGAATCTGATCCATTAAGTAGTCAATCTGACCTTTGATCGGATGAATCTCGATTGTCGGATCAAGTAACCCGGTCGGACGGATAATCTGCTCGATCATGTTCGGAGTATGTTCAAGCTCATACGGACCTGGTGTTGCCGAGATGAAGATGGCTTGTGACAATTTTTTCTCAAACTCATCAAATTTGAGTGGACGGTTGTCTTTCGCTGACGGCAGACGGAACCCATGATCAACGAGCACTTGCTTCCGGGCTTGGTCTCCGTTATACATCCCCCGAACTTGTGGAAGCGTCACGTGCGACTCATCAACGATGAGCAAGAAGTCTTTCGGGAAGTAGTCGAGTAGCGTGTACGGTGTCGCTCCTGCCTCCGTCAAGTTCAAATGGCGCGAATAGTTCTCGATACCTGAACAGTAACCCATCTCACGCATCATCTCGAGATCGTAGTTCGTCCGCTGCTCGAGACGTTGCGCCTCGAGTAACTTGCCTTCTTCACGGAACTTCTCGAGCTGTTCCTCGAGTTCCGCTTCGATGTTGACGATCGCTTTTTGTAACTTCTCATTACTCGTAACGAAGTGGGATGCTGGGAAAATCGATATATGCTCGCGATCGGCGATGATTTCGCCCGTCAATGGGTCTATCACGCGAATCCGATCAATCTCATCCCCGAAAAACTCGACACGCAAGCACTGCTCGTCACGTGACGCCGGGAAGATTTCGACGACGTCCCCACGGACACGGAACCGCCCCCGTTGGAAGTCGATGTCGTTCCGTTCATATTGAATGTCGATGAGTTTACGTAACATCTCGTCACGCCCCATCTCTTTCCCGACACGAAGACTCAAGACGAGACTGTTATATTCTTCCGGGTTACCGAGACCGTAGATGCACGATACCGATGCGACGATAATGATGTCATCGCGCTCAAACAGAGCAGACGTCGCCGAGTGACGCAGCTTATCAATCTCATCATTGATTGACGCATCTTTCTCGATGAACGTATCCGTCGACGGCACGTACGCTTCCGGTTGATAGTAATCGTAGTAACTGACAAAGTACTCGACCGCGTTGTTCGGGAAGAACTCTTTGAACTCCGAATAGAGCTGACCGGCGAGCGTCTTGTTATGGGCAAGGACGAGTGTCGGCTTCTTCACTTCTTGGATGACGTTTGAGACAGTGAACGTTTTCCCTGTACCCGTTGCCCCGAGGAGTGTCTGATACCGGTCACCTCGTTTCACACCTTCGACAAGCTGTCGAATCGCTTCAGGCTGATCGCCTCCTGGTTGAAATTCAGATTGTAATGCAAACGGAATCGATTCCATAAGATACTCCTCACCTTCTCATTTCATAAGTGTCTTTATTATACCATAGACACGAACAAATATTCGCTTATTAGCTTATGGGTTAATGCAATTCATTTCTTTTTTCATTCCACCCATTGTTCATTTCTTTTTCCTTTACTGTCTCAAAAGAAACATCCTGTTCCATCTAAATCATCAAATTTGGATTTTTAGCAAAATTATTTTTGTGGCATAAGGGATTGCACGTGATCGATTGGACTATGTCCCTATGTAAATTGGAATGCTCGGAATACGTAAAAAACCATCCACTTCGTGAACGTTTCGCTCTGACCTTGACCTTTTTTGTGAAGGTTACAGCTATAAATGTGAACATTTGTAGGAGAAAAGTAGGATTTTAAAAAAAAATGTTTAAAGCGCTTACATTTTTGATATATAATGAAGTGGCAAGTCAATTTGATAAGGGAGAAAGGGGAGTATCACATGTCAGCATTTGTCAGTGAAATTATTGGTACGATGCTATTGATTCTGCTCGGTAACGGTGTCGTCGCCGGCGTCGTCCTCCGCCATTCCAAAGCGGAAAACTCTGGCTGGATTGTCATCACAATGGGTTGGGGTCTTGCCGTTATGGTCGGGGTCTACGCAGCCGGAATTTACGGAGGCGCTCACATCAACCCTGCCGTCACGATTGGTCTCGCGACAGCAGGCGAATTCCCATGGGCTGATGTCCCACTTTATATCCTCGCTCAGTTTATTGGAGCCATCATCGGGGCATGTTTGGTTTATGTCCACTATAAGCCGCACTATGATGCGACAGACGATCCTGGTTTAAAACTGGCGACGTTCTCGACAGCTCCAGGTATTCGAAGCACGCCGTACAAC
Organism: Caryophanales bacterium; assembly: GCA_902362975.1. GTDB lineage: Bacteria > Bacillota > Bacilli > Exiguobacteriales > Exiguobacteriaceae > Exiguobacterium. The sequence goes on along the minus strand of CABIYO010000035.1, from coordinate 20,036 downwards.
TTGATTGGTGAGATTATCGGAACATTCGTCCTTGTCTTTGCATTGTTGTCATTCGGGGCAAACACATTCGCAGACGGACTCAATCCACTCATCGTTGGTTTCTTGATTGTATCGATTGGTCTTTCGCTCGGTGGTACGACGGGATATGCGATCAACCCGGCACGTGACCTTGGACCGCGTATCGCACACGCCGTGCTTCCAATCAAAGGAAAAGGCACATCAGACTGGGGTTACTCATGGATTCCAGTTGTCGGTCCAATTATCGGTGCTGTCATCGCCGCACTCGTTTATGGCATTCTCGTCCCTTAACACATAATTTTGATAATTTTGAAGGAGGAAAACACATATGGCGAAAGAAAAACGTTATATTTTAGCATTAGACCAAGGAACGACAAGTTCACGGGCAATCATCTTTGATCATGATGGAAAGATCGTCACAGTCGCACAGCACGAATTCAATCAATACTTCCCAAAGCCAGGCTGGGTCGAGCATAACGCCAATGAAATTTGGGGATCTGTCCTTGCCGTCATGGCGGAAGCGTTCGGTTCTGCTGATATCGATGTGAATGAGATCGCTGGAATCGGAATCACGAACCAACGTGAAACAGCTGTCGTTTGGGAAAAAGAAACAGGACGCCCTGTCTATAACGCTATCGTCTGGCAATCTCGCCAAACTGCCGACATCTGTGAAGAGTTGAAAGCAGCCGGTCATTCCGATATGGTCCGCGACAAAACAGGTCTCCTCATCGATGCCTACTTCTCAGGAACGAAAGTCAAATGGATTCTCGACAACGTCGAGGGTGCACGTGAAAAAGCTGAGAACGGCGAACTCCTCTTCGGGACAATCGACACATGGCTCATCTGGAAACTCTCTGGTGGAAAAGCCCACGTGACCGATTACTCGAACGCATCACGTACACTCATGTATAACATCTACGAACAGAAATGGGATGACGAGTTACTCGACATCTTGACAGTGCCTAAATCAATGCTTCCTGAAGTCAAACCGTCAAGTGAAGTCTATGCGAACACGACCCCATACCACTTCTTCGGATTCGAAGTCCCAATCGCCGGAGCAGCAGGTGACCAACAAGCCGCCTTGTTCGGACAAACGTGCTTCGAAAAAGGTGAGGCGAAAAACACGTACGGAACGGGTTGCTTCATGCTCATGAACACAGGAGAAGAAGCCGTCAAATCCGATCACGGTCTCTTGACGACGATCGCATGGGGCTATAACGGAAAAGTAGAATATGCGCTTGAAGGATCAACCTTCGTCGCCGGTTCGGCAATCCAGTGGCTCCGTGACGGATTGCGGATGTTGAAATCAGCGAAAGAATCGGAACAGTATGCAACACGAATCGAATCAACTGACGGTGTTTACGTTGTTCCGGCCTTCGTCGGTCTCGGTGCCCCGTATTGGAACTCTGACGTCCGTGGTGCCATCTTCGGTCTCACGCGTGGGACAGAGAAAGAACAGTTGGTCCGTGCGACACTCGAGTCACTCGCTTACCAGACACGTGACGTCCTCACGTCGATGGAGAGTGATTCAGGCATCCACTTGAAGACGCTCCGCGTCGATGGTGGGGCCGTCAGCAACAACTTCCTCATGCAGTTCCAATCGGACATTCTCAATGTTCCGGTCGAGCGTCCTGAAGTGAGTGAAACGACTGCACTCGGTGCTGCCTACTTGGCAGGTCTCGCCGTTGGATTCTGGAAAGACCAAGCCGAAGTCAAAGACCAATGGAAACTCGACAAGAGATTCGAGCCAAACATGGACGAGTCTCATCGTGAAGCTCTCTACAAAGGATGGCAACACGCAGTCGAAGCCACAATGGCATTCAAACCTTCAAAACTTGAAGTATAAGACAAAAGGGCATCCTTCCGGGTGCCCTGTTTGTATGCAAAAAAGAGTATCCAAGACGGATACTCTTACAGTTTACGCAAGCGGACTCTCGGGCTCGTTGGTTCCCCGACGAACAAAATCCCGAGCTCATGTGGATCGGTCTCATACATCGCCCGTTGAACGAATCGGATGTCTCCGTTCAGATTCAACACTTCCAGCTTGATGTATGGCTTATGTTGCTGGAGGGCCTCATAAAAACTATGCCCTTCGGTGATGACCGTCCCGTTGACTTTATAAATCGATTCACCCGGAATGAGTTGCATCGCCTCTCCAGGTGAGTTCGGCAGCGTATCAACGATGACCGCCCCACGGTTTCCATTGATGAAGACAGGTGTCGTTCCTCGATTCTCGCGTTTGATCCATTGCAATCCAAGTTCATAAAGAACGAACAACGCGAGTAACATATAGTCGATATACGGAATCTCAAACGCGTACGAGAGACCAAATAGACCGAGGGCAATCAAAGCGAGTCCGGCACGATAATTACTCAGTCGCGCGAGGAGCGTCCCCGGTAATGCACCGGTCGACAATAAACTGACCCCGATCGGAATCGGAAGAATGATGGGCACCATCGGCCAGTCGAGACCGAACACCGGTGGCATGAAGACGACGAGCGGGAAAAACCAAATCCGTTTGACGACATGCCCTCCGATAAACTGTCCCCGTTTCGACAAGATCAAGGTCGGGGACGTCTCTTTTGATCCGTTCCAACGTAAGAGAATCGATTCCGCAAGAGTGACGAGACCGAATGTGAGCGCATAGACCGTCCAATCGACCTCTGCGAGTGATTCTACCCAATCACGAAGCGCCCCATATGCAACGACATCACGCAACAGGACGACCCCGAACAACACGAGAAGAGGCAACACCGGATTAAAGAATCGCGGATGCATCGTCAAGACGACGAGTGTATAGAGAACCGTGAACGAGACGGCCCACTCAAACGTGATGGTCGTCTCCAGTAAAATCGTCACGGTCGATGAGAGGACCGCTAACAGAAGACTTGGCCAGATGAAATGTCTCCATTCCGACTTCGGCGAGCGACGTCTCGAACGAAACAGGGCTCGTTCTCGCTTGACCCGTGTCAGCGATATGTATGTAAGGGCGACGAGTGTCACCCAAAACAGCGGACTACCTAACAACGTTAATAAAGCCGTAACACTCATTCGTACAACTTCCACGCGGTCCAACCCTTTCTTTTATACAACGTTATTTTGCGGCTTCTTCAAGCGCACGATTCAACTGGGCGTCATTCGCCTCATCTTGAATCGCTTCGAGCAACTTCGCTTCGAGTGCAGAGGCAGTCTTTTCATCGACAGTTCCAGAAGCCTCGAGACCATTGTCTGTCTGGAATGCTTTCACGGCGTCCGCCATCGTGTCCCCGTAATATCCTGGCTGACCGCCTGGCTCATAGCCGATTCCAGTTAAAATTTTATGCAAGTTCGAGACGGCGTCACCGTAATCTCCGACTTGGAGCGACTCTTCTTCTGTCAGGACACGAGTCACGTTGAAGTAGTCCGGTTGCTTCACTTCAATGTCCGGCTCGATCCCCTTCTTGTTGATCCAATTCCCGTCCGGCGTGAGCCATTTGCTCGTCGTCAATTTCAAGTTACTGCCGTCCTCTAGGTCGAACGCCGTCTGAACGACACCTTTTCCGAACGTCTTCGTCCCGATGATGGTCGCGCCTGCTCCTTCTTTCATCGCACCAGTCAAAATCTCAGATGCCGAGGCAGAACCCTCATCCGTCAAGACGAACAGGTCATATGGTTTTGCTTCACGGGCGCGACCGTTTTGTGCATCACGTTCCCCGTCCGCATTCTCGATCTGGACGACCGGTTTTGATGTCGGGACGAACCCTTCAGCCATTTCGATGACGGCAGGCAAGAGACCTCCTGGATTTCCACGAACATCGATGATCAAGCTATCGATCTCTTCTGACTCGAGTTGCTCGAGTTGTTCGAGAAACTCGTCGGCGGTCGGTTCTGAGAATTGGGTGACTTGGAGATACCCGATCTTTTTGCCATCTTTCTCTTTTACTTCAGAGAAGACCGTCTCGATCGGAATCGTGTCCCGTGTGATCTCATAATCCGCTGTCTGACTGCCACGGCGAATCGTCAACGTGACGGTCGTTCCTTTTTCGCCTCGAATCAATTGGACGGCCTCCTGTACATCCTTCCCTTCGATCGACTCTCCGTCGACCGCTGTGATGATGTCGCCAGGACGAAGTCCCGCCTCTTCAGCTGGAGCGCCTTTGATTGGAGCGACAATTAAGATGTCCTCTCCTTTCTTCTCCAAAGTCGCGCCGATTCCTTCAAAACTCGATTCAATCGAGTCCGTAAATTGTGACGTTTCTTCCGCATCCAAGAAATCCGAATACGGGTCGTTGAGCGCTGCGGTCATCCCGTCGAGCGCGCCGGTCAATAAATCGTCTTCTGAGATGTCCTGTAATGAATGTTCTTTAATCAAATCACGTACTTGGTCGACTTTATCCCAGCCTTCCGCATTCGTTTGAATGGGAAGCGATGTGTCTGTAAACGCCATCGTCGCAAGGCCTGCACCGGCCCCAGCCACGAACGTTGTGCCTGCGAGTAGTCCTGCGGTTGAATTTTTCACGGGTTGGTCCCTCATTTCTCTTTGTAAGTCTTTTCATTAGTATAGCAAAAACTAGAGGAAAAGCGGACGCGTTCCACATATTTGGGACGCGTCCGCTTCTGTCAATATCCAATATACGAGGCCGGGTCAATCGCGTTCGGCTGTCCCGGTGCCCATTTTCCTCGATGTAACTCAAAATGAAGATGGGGACCGGTCGACCAGCCGGTATTGCCGAGCGTTCCGACCGTCTGTCCCGCCGCCACTTGTTGACCGGCTCCGATCGTGATCGCATTCAAATGGGCATAGACAGTCGTCCAAATCTCACCGTTGATGACATGCGAAACGAAGACGACATTTCCATATCCGGTCGCCGGCGCCGCCTTGATGACGACACCTGGTGCGCTTGACACGATTGGTGTCCCAGACGCATTGACGAGGTCGATGCCCTTGTGAATCTCCGGCACACCTGTCAACGGGTTGTCTCGTGGACCGAACGGACTCGACACATAACCGGACACAGGACGAACGAATCCGGTGGACGTGGACACATTCGTCGGTGATTCGGTTGATGCGGTCACTTCTGGTGCCTCCTCGACCTCCGACTCACGGGCTTCCGCTTCCGCTTCTGCTCGCTCTTCAGCGGCACGCGCCTCAGCTTCTCGTTCAGCAGTCGCAATCGCCTCGAGTTGTTCACTGATGATGCGGTTCTGTTCAGCCATGATCGCCTGCTCTTCACTGCGCGTCATCTTTTCGAGCTCGAGCTGCTCTACTTGTTCGTTCAGTTCAACCAACAGGTCACGTTTCTTCTCGGCCGTCCGGTCAAGGTCTTGCTTGGTGATGACGAGCTCGCGCTCTTTTTGCTTGACGAAAGAGAGTTGAGTACGTTGTGTCGACTCGAGCGACTCCAAACGTTCCATCTCACTCATATAATTATGTATGAGCTCCCGGTCCTGTTCAGCGATCGTGCGGGCCGTCATGGCCCGTGTCACGAAGTCGCCGAAGGAACGGGACTCAAAAACAACTTGTAGATAGGAGGTGTCTTCATGTACTTGCAAAACGCGAAGGCGCTCGTTCACGAGTTCCTTCTGGCTTTCCAAGTACTCCTCCTGAACGGAAAGTTGTTGGCGGGTCGACTCGAGTTCTGCCCGGGCTGTATCGACCTCATGCTGCTGAATGGCGATCTGTTCGCTCAATTCATTCAATCGGTCGTCGACGACGTGTATTTCCGTCTTCACGGCATCACGCTCTGCCTCGGTGATCTCAAGTTCGGCATCCGTCTTGGCCTGCGCTTTTTTCGACTCCTCCAACTCATTGGACAGTCGATCTTGTCGAGCTTTCAACGTGTCTTTCTCTGTCGCCATGACCGGCATGGCAAGTAACGATACACACAACCCTAGCGCAAGCGAACGTTTCATCCGCCAACTCCTCCTTATTTAAGTTAGATTTTCAAGAAACGACCGAGCGACGTCGTCGATCCCCAGATTCCGATGAACGCACCGAGTGCAAGTAAGACGAGCGATACTTGAACCGTTAGCGTCGATGGATCAATCAACTTAAATATATCACTATTCAATTGATCAAGCGATGGTTGTAAAGCACTATATGCGACGTCATATCCGAAATAAATGACAAGAATCGGGACGAGAGCTCCAAGCATTCCGAGGAGCAATCCTTCGATGAAGAACGGCCAGCGGATGAAGCTGTTTTTCGCTCCGACGAGACGCATGATTTCAATCTCACGACGACGCGAGAAGATTGTCATTTTAATCGTATTCGAGATCAAGAACATTGCCATCAATGTCAAACCGACGATCAACGCGAGTCCGCCGATGCGAATCCCGTTGAAGAAGGCGAACATTTTATCGATGTAGTCTTTTCCGTATTTCACATCGTCCACATTATCGAGTGAACCGACCGATTTTGCCACTTCCTCTAGTTCTGTCGGGTCTTGTGCTTTGACGATATAACGGGCGTGGAGTGGGTTGTCTTTTTCAACCGTTCCGTATGCGGCCGCATCATCGCCGAGCTGGTCTTGGAACTTCGCTAACTCATCTTCTTTCGAGCTGAACGTGACCGTCGAGACGCCTGGCACCTGTTCGATGTTCTCTCCGAGTTTTTCAACCGAATTCTCGTCCGCTGTACGGGTGATGAACACTTGAATCTCGACATCATTTTCGACGTTATCTGAAATTTCATTAATATTGAACATGACGAGTGCGAACACACCGACAAGTAGCAACGTAATGGTTACGGCACTGATGGCCGCGAACGACATCCAGCCATTCCGAATCGTTCCTTTGAATCCTTCACGCAAATGGCGCAATCCAGTCTTAAATATCATAGCCATATGCTCCTTTCTCTTCATCGCGCACGACTTTCCCGTTCTCAATCGCGATGACGCGGTGACGAATCTTATCGACGATGTCACGGTTGTGTGTCGCCATGACGACTGTCGCTCCACGGCGATGAATTTCTTCAAACACTTCCATGATGCCCCATGCCGTTTCCGGGTCTAAGTTCCCTGTCGGCTCATCGGCAATGATTAATTTTGGTTTATTGACGATCGCTCGGGCGATTGAGACACGCTGCTGTTCTCCACCTGATAGTTCGTCTGGATAGTTGCGCGCCTTGTTCTTCAATCCGACAAGGTTCAACACATCCATGACTTGCTTCCGAATGGACGACGTGTCCGCCCCTACAACTTCTAATGCGAACGCAACGTTCTCATATACCGTAAGTGTCGGCAACAATTTGAAGTCTTGGAAGATGACACCGAGTTGACGGCGTAACTTCGGCACATGACGGTCTTTAATTTTCCCGACATCAAGTCCGTCAATCAATAATTGACCGGCTGTCGGTTTCTCCTCACGATAAATCATCTTCATGAACGTCGACTTTCCGGCGCCGGAAGGCCCAACGACATAAAGGAACTCGCCGTCGCGAATCTCTATATCGAGGTCATCCACGGCGACGACGCCGTTCGGATATACTTTACTGACTTTTTGCATCGAGATCATAACGTATTCCCTACCCTTTTTAAATTATTTTTAAGCATCTATGACGAATTCGAATCGATTGTTTTAGTTACTGTATATTTCGCCTAGAGTCTTTTTTACAGGAAACGACTCTCTCTGTCAAGGTGTCGTGTTTTTATGTTCGCCTGGTAAAAAATCAGCTAGGGCGTATGTTGAAGCGACTACAATTATATCAATCCGACTTTTAAAACACCATTACAGGATTGTTTCAGTTCGATTGAGTTCGATGTGAAAATGTCGCGAAGAAACTTGCTTCCTTATTCCCCAAGAGAATGTTGAAACCGCACTTCAAAATGTACAACCTCGTGATTCTTTATAAACGGTCGATTTTCTTTCAGCCTATTTGATCGATTCAAGATTCGTTGTATCACCTCATTTCAATCAAAGGAACTATAAAAAAAGCATGAGGTAGAACACACCTCATGCCGTCATATCTTATTTCTTCTCAGCGAGCCAAGCAGCGACCGCTGTGATTTCTTCGTCTTTTTCAATGACGTTCGCAGGCATCGCGCCTTGACCGTTTCGAATGATGTCTTCAATCTCTTCTGCCGACAGACGAGCACCGACTTGCTCGAGTGACGGACCACTCATTCCTTCAAGGTTCGCACCGTGACAGGCCGCACAGTTTTGTGCGTATACCGCTTCCGCGTCAACCGATGCCGTGTTCGAGCCCGAATCCCCGTTGCTCGATGTGTCCTCTTCTTCACCGCCGCCACATGCGCCGAGTGTCAGCATGGCGCCGAGGCCGATGGCCATCATCCATTTTTTCATAACCACGTTCCCCTCCTAAGTTGTAGAAATGACCTACATTTACCATTATAGCCGTTAACGTATGCTTTCTAACCTAATCTCACGAAAATTACACAAAGATTCCACAACTTACGGGACGTTGATGTAACGCTTATCAGACGTAAACCCTTGTCCGAGTACCTCATGTGCCTCACTGAAGACAAGGAATGCCTCCGGGTCGATCCGACGGATGATTTCCTTCAATCGACTCACTTCGCTCTGACGGACAACAATCATGAGCATCGGACGGTCGAGACGTGAGTATGCTCCGATCGCCTGGATCTCTGTCGCACCACGGTCAAGCTCCTCGAAGACGGCACGGACGATGAAGTCCCGCTTCTCCGAGATGATGTAAGCCATCTTGTCCTGTGTGAACCCGAGCTGGACGAAGTCGATCATCTTGACCGTGATGAATAATGCGATGAGTGCATAAAGTCCGGTCGTGAACGAGAACGTCAAGGCAGCAGTCAAGACGACCATGCCATCGAGGATGGCGATACAGAGAGAGAGCGGGATGTGCGTGAACTTATGTAAGACCTGCGCGATCAAGTCCATCCCTCCTGTCGAGGCGCGCCCCCGGAAGATGAGCCCGAGTCCGACCCCAACGCCGACACCACCGAAGATGGCCGCGAGGAGCGTATCGTCCACGGCCGCACCGGCATCGATTGCCTCATAGAAAAGAATGACACCCGGTAAGAAGATGGAGCCGACGAGCGACTTCACCCCGAAGCCGAGACCGAGGATGGCCCAGCCGATAATCAGAAGTAACACGTTCGCCACGAGCTGGAACGCCCCCGGCGAGATGCCGAACAGTTCATACGTGATGACCGAAATCCCGCTCACTCCACCCGATGCCAGATTGTTCGGCAACAAGAAAAGGCTGAAGGCCGAGGCGACGAACACCGAACCGGTCAACAAATACAGATAGTCTTTGACGATTTGCTTCATTAAAGAAAGTCTCCTTTACACACAACATGGCCCAAAGACGGGTGTCTTTGAGCCACATGCATCACATATTTGTTTTGCGAAGGTAGGCATCGATGAACGGCATGATGTCGCCGTCCATGACCCCACTCGTGTTTCCGACCTCATAGTTCGTCCGGTGGTCTTTGACCATCGAGTACGGGTGGAAGACATACGAACGGATTTGGCTACCCCAACCGATGTCCGTCTTCTCCCCACGGATTTCGTCGAGTTTGCGTTGCTGCTCGTCGAGTTCGCGTTGGTACAATTTCGCTTTCAACATCTTCATCGCCGACTCACGGTTCTTGATCTGTGAGCGCTCGGTCTGACACGAAACGACGACGCCCGTCGGCACGTGCGTGATCCGGACGGCAGAGTCCGTCGTGTTGATGTGCTGACCGCCGGCACCTGATGCGCGGTACGTGTCGATACGGAGGTCCTCTGTCCGTACTTCGATTTCGATGTCGTCATCGAATTCCGGCATGACGTCACACGATACGAAAGACGTGTGACGACGGCCTGACGAGTCGAACGGCGAGATGCGGACCAACCGGTGGATCCCTTTCTCTGCCTTCAAGTAGCCGTATGCGTTATGACCGATGATACGGAGCGTGACAGACTTGACGCCCGCTTCCTCACCTGGGAGGTAATCGATCGTCTCGACTTTCCAGCCTTGTTTATCAGCGAAACGTTGATACATCCGAAGAAGCATCGATGCCCAGTCCTGTGACTCGGTACCGCCCGCACCCGGGTGCAATTCGAGGATGGCGTTGTTCGCATCGTACGGTCCGTTCAAGAGGATCTCGAGCTCGAAGTCATCAAACTCCTTCTTGAGCGCTTGAATCGATTCCCCGAGTTCTTCTTGCATCTCGGCGTCCGGCTCTTCCTTGATGAGTTCGAGCGTCAGTTCGCCGTCCTCATGTTGGTTCACGAGGTCTTGATACTTATCGACCATCGCTTTGAGTCCGTTTGACTCGTCGATGACTTTTTGTGCCTTCTCCTGGTTGTCCCAGAAGTCAGGATACGTCATCTCGTTCTCGAGCTCGGCGATGCGTGCTTCCTTCTCCGTCAAGTTGAGAGACTCTCTGTAATTCTCGAGGCGTTTCGCCATCGCCTCTAGTTCGTTCCGAATATCTGAAATTTCCATAGTGTGATTCACCTTTCCGTAGGAAAGAGGCGAGCGGACCCGCCTCTTCAATAATTAAGCCTGTTGTCTACCGTGACAGTTCTTGAACTTCTTACCAGACCCGCACCAGCACGGGTCGTTCCGGCCGATGCTGTCTTCTTTCGAACGACGGACCGGCTTTTTCTTGACCGGCGCATCGTTCTTGCCTGAGACGGCGACTTCCTCTTCGACGACTTTCTCGCGGCGGAGGTTGTCCCCGACTTCGGCACGAAGGACGAGGCTTGTCACTTCTTCTGCGATTGCCGCATTCATCGCGTCGAACATGTTGATCCCTTCCGCTTGGTACTCACGAAGCGGGTCGTTCTGTCCGTAGGCGCGGAGATGAATCCCTTGACGCAACTGGTCCATATGGTCGATATGCGCCATCCAGTGCGAGTCGACGGCACGGAGCACGATGATCTTCTCGAACTCGTTGAAGCGTTCCGGCGGCGCGAGTTCACGTTTCGCCTCGTACTGCTCGTTCACGCGCTCCATGAGAAGCTCGATGATTTCTTCACGCTCTTTGCCGTAGAAGTCTTTGCCTTCGACCGTCTTCTCGAGCGCGAGCGTCTGGTTGGCCCAGTGCGCGAGCTCGTCGATGTTCCATTCTTCCGGTACGAGTTCGATCGGCGTGTATTGGCCGACACCGAGTTCGACCGTCTGCGCCATCATCGAACGGACGATATCCGTGACCGACTCGTTCTCGAGGATGCTCGAACGGTCCTTGTACATGACCTTCCGTTGGTCCGCCATGACGTTGTCATAACCGAGAAGCTGCTTCCGCGCATCGTAGTTGTTTCCTTCGACACGTTTTTGCGCTGACTCGACCGCTTTCGAGACCATGCGGCTCTCAATCGGTTGCGTGTCATCCATCCCGAGACGCTCCATCATGCTTTGGAGGCTATCCGTTCCGAAGCGACGCATGAGCTCGTCTTCGAGCGACAAGTAGAACTGGGATTTACCCGGGTCTCCTTGACGACCTGCACGACCACGGAGCTGGTTGTCGATCCGGCGTGACTCGTGACGCTCTGTCCCAATGATGTAAAGACCACCGAGCTCGATGACACCTTCTCCGAGCTTGATGTCGGTACCACGACCGGCCATGTTCGTCGCAATCGTGACAGAACCTTTTTGACCGGCGTTCTCGATGATTTCCGCCTCACGGGCGTGGTTCTTCGCGTTCAAGACATCGTGACGAATCTTCTTCTTCGTCAAGAGCTTGCTCAAGTATTCAGACGTCTCGACGGCGACCGTACCGACGAGGATTGGTTGGCCCGTCGCGTGGACTGCCGAAATCTCCTCGACGACAGCTTTGAACTTGCCTTCCATCGATTTGAAGATGAGGTCTGCCTTGTCCTCGCGAAGAATCGGTTTGTTCGTCGGGATCGTCACGACCTGCATGTTGTAGATGTTACGGAACTCTTCTTCCTCTGTCTTCGCCGTACCGGTCATCCCGGCAAGCTTCTCGTACATCCGGAAGTAGTTCTGATACGTGATCGTCGCGAGCGTCATCGATTCGCGTTGAATCTCGACGCCTTCTTTCGCCTCGATCGCCTGGTGAAGACCTTCCGAGTAGCGGCGTCCGTCCATGACACGACCCGTGAATTGGTCGATGATCATGACTTGCCCTTCACGTACCATATAATCGATATCGCGATGCATGACCGCGTTCGCACGAAGGGCGAGCCCGACGTGGTGGTTAACGGCGACGTGTTCGATTGCGAACAGGTTGTCGATGCCGAAGAACTTCTCGGCGAGGTCGACCCCTTGGTCCGTCAAGAGGACCGACTTCGTCTTCACGTCGACCGTGTAATCGTCTCCCTCTTTCAACGTACGGACGAACGCATCCGCGCGTGTGTAGAGTTCAGTCGACTTTTGAGCCGATCCCGAGATGATGAGCGGAGTACGCGCCTCATCGATGAGGATCGAGTCGACTTCATCGACAATCGCGTAGTAGAGCTCACGTTGAACACGGTCTTCCTTATAAAGGACCATGTTGTCACGCAGGTAATCGAACCCGAGCTCGTTGTTCGTCGAGTACGTGATATCACAGTTATAGGCTGCCTGTTTCTCGACACGGTCCATGTTCGACACATTGAGGCCGACCGAGAGACCGAGCGCGAAGTAGAGCGGCTCCATGAGTTCTTTATCTCGTTTCGCCAAATATTCGTTGACCGTTACGACATGTACGCCACGGCCAGTGAGCGCGTTCAAGTAGACAGGAAGTGTCGCGACGAGTGTCTTCCCTTCACCGGTTTTCATTTCGGCGATGTCGCCGTTATGGAGCACATAACCCCCGATGAGCTGGACACGGTAATGACGCATGCCGAGCACACGCTCCGATGCCTCACGACAAACCGCGAACGCCTCCGGCAAGAGGTCGTCAAGTGTCTCGCCTTTCGCCAGACGTTCCCGGAACTCTTCCGTCTTCGCCTGAAGCTGTTCGTCGGACAATGCCTTGATTGGTTCGGCGAACGACTCGATCAAGTCGGCCGCTTTCTCTGCTTTTTTCAATATTCGTTTCTGTGGAGCAAATAACTCTTTCAAAAAGTTCGCCATACTCATATCTCCTCTGCACTCACTAAAAAATGCATGTTTTTTCCCTAATATACAGTTTAACCGAAGTGGTGCCACCTTTCAAGGAAAGGCAGAAGGAAACGACCCCCCGGAAGCCGGGAGGTCGTGTCGTGTCAAGTTTATTATTCAGGTTCGATCAAGCCGTACTTCCCATCTTTACGACGGTAGACGACGTTCGTGTTGCCCGTTTCTGCGTCTAAGAAGACGAAGAAGTTGTGACCGAGCATCTCCATTTGAAGAATCGCCTCTTCCGTGTCCATCGGTTTCAACGTGAAGCGTTTCGTCCGCACGAGTTCGAGTCCTGCCTCGTCCTCATCGTGGACGGCCTGTGTATCATCAGGTCCTTCTAAAGACTTGAAGTACTCGCCGGCGCCACCTTTTTTCCCGCGTCCTTTACGGTTGATTTTCGTTTTGTGTTTACGAATTTGACGTTCCAATTTATCGACGACGAGGTCGATTGCCGCATACAAGTCAAAATTGATGTCCTCAGCACGGAGCAACAAGTTCGGCATCGGGATCGTCACTTCCACTTTTTGTTCCTTGTTATACACTTTCAAGTTGACGTAAACCATCTGTTCATCCATAGGAGTTGTGAAATACCGAGTCAACTTCTCCAGCTTTTTCTCGACATAGTCTTTGATTGCTGGTGTGACCTCAATGTTTTCGCCGCGAATGTTATAAATCATCTGAACTCCTCCTTAGAAATAACCGCTTGAACCAATGATTCGTCGAACGAGACGGAATCTCCTGCTTCATTTCTTAAAAAAGAAAGGGGAACCAGGTGGCTCATTCATATTATACCCCGAAAACGCTACAATTGAAAACGTTATCATCAGAAAATAATGACAATTTTGTTCCGAATTCAACATTTCCTAGAACGAGCGAAAGGTATAGAAAGAAAATACCCATTCCACTCTTTTTTAAACGCCATTTTTTATTATGTAGACAAAATAAAAAGCCGACTCCCGAGGAAGCCGGCTTCGTGGTTTGAAATTATAATTTTACAACGTTAGCCGCTTGTGGGCCACGCTCGCCATCAACGATTTCAAACTCTACATCTTGACCTTCGTCAAGTGATTTGTAGCCTTCAGATTGGATTGCTGAGAAGTGTACGAACACGTCTTTGCCGCCTTCAACTTCGATGAATCCAAAACCTTTTTCTGAGTTAAACCATTTTACTTTACCTACCATGTGTAAATCCATTCCTTTCACCATTGGAGAATACAGAGGGTTGTCCTCTACGGCTAATCTTACCACCTTCTTGTAAGCGTGACAAACACTTTCTCAAATATTTGTAAACGATTCGTCATTTGGCTTTCATTGGAATTCTATTTCCCTACTTTTCATATTGTCTTGTTGAATTTACATTTTTTGTGATATATCATTGAAGAGATGATTTAGGTTTGTGCCGTTTGTCTTTAGCCGATCCTGAAAATCTAATACGAGGAGGATGGTGCAGCGTATGCGCTCCTACTATTCTGAGGAAAAATATCGCATCACAAAGCGAACCGTGGCGATTCTCCCTTGCTTTGACATCATGAAGCAGTCACGGATCATTCTCGAGGATGGCACCGAGATTTCAACCCCGCTCCGGCCGTACCAGTTGTTGCAACTTTCTTGCCGCCAGTACAACAGCTCGATCGAGGAAAGAATCTTCATCGCCAAACGCGTCGCCGGCGTAAAAGGGAAAGTCCCTGTCGTGATTGAACCGACAACTGGACTCGTCTTCTTCCCGACGAAGTCTCCAAAACGAGACGATTGTGAATGGTATGCCTGGTCCCATATTCGAGACATACTGAACATTGAGGGTGAGCCGAACGGTCTCGTCCTCACGACCGATGGACATCAAATCCAAACGAACGCAACACCGTACGTCCTTCGGAACCAACTGAAAGCGACAGGCGAACTCGTCGCCCGGTTCCAACAATTGAACGCGAGCCCCGTGCTCGAGTCCTGACACGCCTTCCGTCGAAAAGACGGAAGGTTTTTTTCTATTGTTTTGCTTCATTTTTTTAAAAAGAGGTCGATATTATGGTCGAGGTGACAAACATGCAAATTCAAGCCCAAGCGACCGCCGTCAGTTCGGTCTTACCAGGCATCCAGACGAACCGGACGTACAAGGCCGAGCTCGTCAAACAGACAGGACCCGACTCTGCGATCGTCAAGATCAACGGGGAAGAAGTCGAGGTCACATTTAAAGACGGGCTTCCGAAGACAAATCCGTTCCACGTGACGCTCGCCGAACAGGACGGCGTCTTGATGGCGACCGTCGTTCCTCCAAAGGAAGAGACACTTGAATCCTCACCACCTGCGCCCGCGTCGTCAAAACTTGACGCGAAGATTCAGACGCTCCTCGCTTCCCTTCCACCTGAAGTACGAAGCGCGGTCAGCCGCCTGCTACAATCCGGACGCTTGCCGATGAACGAAGACACGGTACGCCTGCTCGAGACGGCGTTCAAAGGGGACATGCGGGACGTCATCCTACATTTGAAGACACTCGATACGCAGGCCGTTCCCAGGGAGATGGCTCGGGAGATCGCCGTCCTCTCTTTGAATGAAGCGAGACAACAGATCACACCGCCGGCGCCGAACGCTCCGTACCCACAAAAGGAACGGTACGTCGAGCTCGTCAATCTGTCACGCCCTGTGAGTGAACGCGTCACGCCGACACCGGAGACGATTGACCGGGTCATCCGTGACCTCACGCCGACGACACCGACATCACCGCGTCCGATTGAATCTGAATCGCGCCAGGCGATGCCGCTCCCTCCATTCAACGGGAAACAAGTGATGGTGAAGGAAGTGACGTCACATCTCGCGACCGTCACGAACACGTTCCGAAACGAGCAGGCGACGGTGACGAAACAACTCGGACAAGTCGCTGCGTTGATCGAGACGAATCCGCATGCGGCACGCCCTGCCCTCGAGACCGTCTCGACCCGCCTGACACAACTCGTCCAAAAGACGGACGCCTTGCTTCATACCGACGTGACGCAAGAGAAGCAACTGGTCGCCATGACGGCCAAACTTGACGTCGCATTGTCGTTGCTCGCGACGAAACCGCAAGAGAGTGCGACGCTCGTCAAAGAGGTCCGAGCGGCACTGAATGACTTCCGCTATGCGCCGAACCAGGCACGTATCGAATATATCCCGCACGGGGCGATACGCGCCGGTGAGATGCCGACCGTCGCGCCACTCAAGCTCGATTCGACATTATCCGGACGACACATCCAAGAAGTAGCGCAACGTGTGCAGACACAGGCACAGCTCGCCCAAGCGACGTCCAATACGCCGACATCAGCTCTATCATTACGTGGAGATACGACGAACCCCGAGGCGCAACGCCTCGCCTCGTTCTTCCAAGTCCAACAGACGCTCAACCGCCTTGATGGCGGTCAGCTCCATCAGCTCTTGTTCGCCCTACCGGCAAAAGTACAGGAAATTGACACCGGAATCCACGTCCATATCCAAAACCGGGAGGCAGGGGACGTTGTCGACTGGGAGAACAGTGTCCTCTACATTCGTTTAGAGACGCCACGTCTTGGAGAAATTGGTGTCAAGCTCGAAGCGAAAGATCGAAACCTCCGACTCACGCTCGAACATGACGATGCGACGGTCGAACGTCTTGCCCGTCCCCTTCTCGGAAAGATCGAACAGACGCTCGAGACGATCGGATATAAGAATGTGACGACCCAGTTCAAACCGCTCACGAAGGCGGAGCGCGTCATCGAAGAGCCAACGATCGCACCGACGACCGGTTATGACTTTAGAATTTAGGAGGTCCCGATGTACCAACGCATGGATTTGACGAAACGAAAGACGGCCGCGGTCGTACGCTATGACGAAACGACGGACAAAGCGCCCGTCGTCGTCGCCCGCGGGACCGGCGCCGTCGCTGAAAAGATTTTACAGGAAGCACGTGCCCGAGGAGTGGCGGTCGAGAACGACCATTCCTTGCTTGGCCACCTGCTCGACCTTGACCTAGGAGACGCCATCCCACCCCAACTATATGACGTGATGGCCGAAGTGTTGTTGTTGATAGAAGAACTTGATTCGATTAAAGGAGAACAAAGATGAATCCAACCCAATTATATGAGATGAGGCCGGAAGAACTCACGCAAGCGATGCTTCATGCACTCGTTTATCACTATGAACGTGCCCAAGACTCGACGATCGCCGAACGGAACCGCCACCTTCGCCAAGCCCGGGAGCTGTTGGTCAAGCTCCACCAAGGACTCCATGACGGCGGCGGAATCATCGCGGCTCAACTCGATGAAATCTATCTATATATGGCGAACGCGAGCGTCGAAGCGATCATCGACCAGGATAAGGAAAAAATCGCCGAACTACATACGCTCGCGAGCGACCTCGATCAAACGTGGAGTGAAGCGATGACGCGTGCCAAGACTCAACCTGTCCCGACTGGAGGAAACCGTTATGAAAATTACGAATAACGTACAAGCCTTAAAAGCTTACTCATCGCTCTCCCTGAATCAGGCATCGATGAAGAAGACGATGGACCGTCTCTCGAGCGGGATCCGCATCAATAAGGCGTCGGATGATGCAGCCGGTCTTGCCATCTCAGAGAAGATGCGGATGCGCCTTGACTCGCTCTCGATGGCAGAGCGCAACACGCTCGACAGCATCTCGCTCACGCAGACGCTCGAAGGTGGGATGAATGAGACCCATTCTCTTCTTCAGCGCATGCGCGAACTGTCCGTCCAAGCGGCGAACGGGACGCTCAGCGAGGACGACGCGAAAGCCGTCCAGGAAGAGATTAACGCATTGACCGCCGAAGTGACGCGGATTGCCGAAACGACGGAATTCAACTCGAAGAAAATTATGAATGGCGAATACATGCAAGGGAAGAGTATGTTATTCTTCCAAATCGGTGCCGGCAGCAACGAAGCCGTCATCTTAAACGTACAAGATATGCGGGCGCACGCACTCGATATCACGACGTTGACACCGGGTGGCGGAGAACTCCCTACCGTCGATCACGACAATGATCAGGCGACAGCGTCTGAAACATACTACGCGCTAAGCGTATTGACACCGGCGGATGCTGGAGATGCCATCTCGAAATTCGATGCGGCCATAAACCGTGTGTCACTCGAACGTTCAAAACTCGGAGCCATCCAAAACCGGCTCGAGGCGAACGTCAGCGTCGTCGCCATCGGCTCAGAAAACTTGACGGCGTCTGAGTCACGAATCCGTGATGCCGATATGGCCCGTGAAATGATGGACTTCGCCCGTCTAAACATTTTGAATCAGTCCGGCATGGCGATGATTGCCCAGTCGAACGCATTGCCGCAAGGCGTGTTACAATTATTGAACTAACCTAAAGAAAGGACGGTTGCCCCTATGGACATTCGTCGCATCATGGAGACGCAATCGCTCCTCGGCTCAAGTAAGGCCAAGCGCCCCGAAGTCGAACCCGGCGTCTCCTTCCAAAACGTGATCGGTCAAAAGCGCGAAGACCGGGAACATGAACGCTTCCAACGTCAAATCGCCGCGATTCATGAACAAGGAGAGCTGCTCGCCGAAAGTCAGACCGTCGAAGCGCTTGCCGAATACAAACAAATGATTAAAGACTTTATGAAAGAGGCCGTTGACGCGGCACTCCGTCTCGAAGATAAACGCGGATTCAATCGTCGCGGGCGCGCGAAGATCTATAAGGTCGTCGAACAAGTCGACCAAAAACTCCTCGCGCTGACGGACCAGGTCATCTCAGGAGAAGCCTCCCGCCTCTCCCTACTCGACCAGGTCGGTGAAATTCGCGGACTGCTCGTCAACGTCTATGTGTGAGGTGTCGAGATGGCAGAACATTTGTTTTTGAAGAAAGTCAAATGTCCGTATTGTTTACAGGAAAGTAAGACCCAGCGTGTCTTATCACGTCACATCCGTCCGCTCGAGGTCGAGAAGGATGGCTACACGACGTATGACGGACCGAACCCGTATTTATACGAACCGACCGTCTGTGACCATTGTCACCTCGTCTTCCACGATTCGTTCGACAAGGTGCGCAAACATAATCGGGAAGTACTCGAGACGAACTACTTCAATCAAGTGAATCCGGATGTATTGAAAGGCGACCGTTCGTATGAGCACGTCATCCTCCTCTATAAGTTCGCCGTCATGACGGCCCAGTTGAGCGGACAAAAACCTTCTGTCGTCGCCATGCTCGGGATGCGGATCGTATGGATGTATCGGTTGATTGGGGATACAGCGTCTGAGAAGGAATGGATGCAGCGGACGCTCGATAAATACAATGAGGTGCAAGAAGCGTATACAGACCCGATTCGTACCGGATTACCTTACGATCAACTTATGTTGCGGATTGCCGACTTGTCGGCCGCGCTCGACTACTACGAGGACGCGCGTCGTTGGTACGGGATTCTCTTAAGCAGCAAGGAAGTATCGGAGCGCATCCAGAACCAGGCGCGCGATCATTGGGAAGAGTTTCGATTGGAGCACGCCTAATCAGAAGTGTGGGACCTTGTGTCTCACACTTTTTGAATGACGGTTTGTCAAATTAAGCGCAACACTTCCTCGGTGAAGACCTCGTGTGCGGTTTTCCAGTTCAGGCACTTCCTTGGTCGCCCGTTGATCTTGGCGAGCGCGTCCGCGAGTTCGTCATGCGCCACCTGCGCGAAGTCCGTTCCTTTCGGGAAGAACTCGCGCAGGAGCCCGTTGGCGTTCTCGTTGCTTCCCCGTTGCCACGATGCGTACGGGTCGGCGAAATACATCGGCACACCGAGTGACGCCTGGATGCGCTCGTGACCGCTGAACTCCTTGCCACGGTCCGTCGTCGCCGTCTCGAACTGCCGTCCGGGAAGCGCCGTGCACCGCATGGATCGCCCCCTCCATCGAGGCCGCGGTGCGGTCCGCGATTGGCAGGGCGAGATAGAACCGGCTCTTCCGCTCGATGAACGTCGCGACGCACGCCTTCGACTTCCCTCGTCCGGAGACGACGGTGTCGAGCTCCCAGTGCCCGAACGTCCGGCGCCCC
>CABIYO010000034.1 GCA_902362975.1 Caryophanales bacterium | reverse complement strand
GCCCTCATGGCGGTGAACCTACGAAAGTTCATCGCCAATGGCATCAGCGGAAGTGCAAAGAAGGGGTCCGACCACCGAAAATCGGTGACCGGACCCCTCTTTTTATCAAAAAGGCTTTAAAACCGGCTAGTTATGTCCCAGCCTCTTATTCTTTCGGTCGGACGACGTAATAAATCAAAATGACGAGCCACGTCCACACTCCTGTGAAAATCCCGATAATCCCGACGATGAAAAAACCAAGCGGAATCATCGATTTCGTTCGATTATAGTCCTTCCACATATTCGATAGCCCTTTAATATTAAAGTATAAAAAGGCAAAGAATAGGACGAGCAATAAGAGCGGTAACCCAATTAAAGCTTCCATTCGCTCACTCCTCTCTACGATCTCATTCGTTATTTTCATTGTAACGGATTCCATGCCATCTTCATCGGGCCCAAGCCGTATCCTCTTCCGACCTGTAGGCGGATAAAAGATGTGCACTCTTTCAGAAAAAAGGGAAAAGGAACATCATCTAACTCTCGAGGAGGCGTTTTGCCATGAAGTCCTTGCGTATTTTAGTCATTTGTCTGCTGTTGTTTCAAGTGTCGCCGGTGACAGCGACATCCTCGTCCCCACAACCAGGTTATACGATTAAAACGACGTATTTGTACGGTCGTGCCATGCAATCTTCTCCAATTCTTAAGACGCTACGAACGAACGTCCCGGTCCGCTACACGACCTATAACCGGAGCTGGTCGAACGTCTATATCGGAATGCAGACCGTTTACGACTAGTCAACAAGGCGAATACACTCCCGTCCACTTACCGTTCCCCACAACTTGTCACGTTAACCATTCCAACTGTTTATCAAAAAGGGAGTGAACGGACCTTGATGACAGCGGAAGCAGCTTACGCTCTGGCTAAACTGTATTACGCCGGTCGGAAGCAAGGTCATACGTTATACGCCCTTAGCGCCTATCGATCGTACTCGACACAAAAATCGCTTTATGCCTGTTACGTCAATACACGTGGGGGCGCATATGCTTCAAAATATGTGGCCCGGTCATAGTGAACATCAAACGGGTCTCGCCGTTGATATGACGAGTCAACGCATGCGTCTAGAGCTATATGAATCCTTCGACCGATCGTCCGAAGGGAAATGGATGCTTCAAAACGCCCATCTCTACGGATTTGTCGTCCGCTATTCAAAAGGAAAAGAGAAAATTACGGGATACAATTACGAACCTTGGCATTTGCGTTATGTCGGTGTCACTGAAGCGACGATGATGAAGCAGAAAAACTAGGCGTTCGAAGAATGATGGAGCAGTCGTTGAGTGAGCATCCTTTTTCAGGCATTTCCCTGTTCACGTTATAATGGAGTCATCTTATTCGTATAGGGGGACATGTGGAATGTGGATTGTGATGAACAAATTAGACGTTGAAAAAGGGAAAGCCGACGCGGTCAAAGCACGCTTCGAAACAACGAAAGGGATTGAAACGATGGACGGCTTCGTTCGCATGCAAGTGTTGACCGATACGTCTGATGCGGCGATGGATCACGTCGTCATCATGACCACGTGGCGTGATGCAGACAGCTTTGAGAAGTGGCGTGACAGCAATGCCTATAAGCACGCCCATAAGAAACGTGATGACGGGACTTCAGAAGTGAAACCAATCGTCCTCGGCAACACCGTTACCCAATATGAGGTTGCCATTGAACATATCACCTCAACGGAGCGCGTTCAATAAATCTTGAGGACGGATGATGCCGAGCAGCGGTTCATCTGGACTTCCGGTCCCTGTAATGAGAAGGGCGTCATATCGTGCGCCCTCTTTCATTTGGGTAAAGCATTGCTGCGCCTCGATTACGGTCGCATCCTTTCGAATGAATCGATACCGGCGTATGTGCGGATCGTGGTGAAGGACGTGCTTCACCCGAACTCCTTTGAGTGACAAGTTGGTCCCGTCGATTGTTTCGGCTAGCCAACTGGTCACTCCTTTTTTCGTCAACAGTCCGCGCCAAGACCCATTGTTATGATATACCGGGAATTGCGAATAATTTTTATCTCGAATCTCCCGGAGTACTTCCGTCAAAAAATCTTCGGACTGAAACGTCACCACCGATTTCGCAAATAACGGAATGACGAGACGTGGGTGCAGGAGTTCACGTTCCACTTCTAAAATCAATGCAACGAGTGACTCGTGTGGCTCTGCGATAATAAAATCAGGTTCCCGCCGCTCATGGACGATGGCATTTCGTAGTTGACTCATCTGATGTAAATCATCTTTATACCGATCGATGATTGGATTTTGTTTCGCTAACCGATTCACCATGTTGCTAAAACTGAAATGTTGACCATCTCTCATCTCTCGACTCAAGTAATCCTCGATTCGATGATAGGATGCCAAAAATTCTTCAGCACGACTCATGTAACCACCCTCCTTAACGATACATATATACCCTCTTTTTTTATCGTTTGAGCAGGAAACTGTTCATTCATCCCGAATGACATAGAAATCACCTTAATGATCAAGGAGGGCTATCATGGCGTCGTCGATTCATTCCACATCACCCGTGTCACCGCCACCCACGTTTCATGCAGGACTACGGGCCGGCATTCCCGTTGCCATCGGATATATCCCGATTGCGATTGCATTCGGTCTTTTGGCACAATCTTTTAATTTACCGAACGCCATCACATTATCGATGTCCTTTTTGATTTTTGCCGGAGCAAGTCAGTTCATTACTATACAACTTCTGATGAACGGTTCAATGTACTGGGAAATCATCTTGACGACGTTCATTCTAAACTCTCGTCATTTTTTGATGTCCGCCTCACTATCCCAACGGATTGAGAGTACATCTCGAAAACTATTGGCTGCCATCGCATTCGGTGTGACCGATGAAACGTTCAGTATCGCCTCTACTCGTCAAGAGGCCCGCTCCGGTATGTTTGTGCTCGGGTTAAATACAATCGCTTTTCTTGCTTGGAATGTGGGGACATGGATGGGGGTCTTCCTCGCCTTCGGTCTCCCGAGCACCTTACAGGCGAGCATGGGGATTGCACTATATGCGATGTTCATCGGATTACTCGTTCCATCATTAACGACTCGTCCTGTTTTCATCGTCGCAAGTTTAGCTATCATTATTCAATCCATACTTCATTGGATTATTACGCCGCTCTTTCCCATCTCGGACGGGATTCGAATCATCGTCGCGACCGTTGTCGCAGCTGGATTCGGTGCTTTTCTATTTAAGGAGGAAAAGGTCACATGATATCGCTGTTTTTGCTCGTTCTAGGATTGGCACTGGTCACGTACCTCCCTCGCCTCGTCCCGCTACTCTGGCTAAAGGAATTGGCGTTACCAGCATATATGAAACGATTTCTTTCCTTTATCCCGTATGCGGTATTGGCTAGTTTGATTTTTCCGGGGATCCTTTCCTCCACGACCACCACCTCGTCCGCCTTATTCGGAGGAGTGGTTGCTACAACGCTTGCGCTACTCCGGGTCAATCTCGTCGTTGTCGTCATAGGAGCCATATTCGGGGTGTATGTCTTCCAGACCCTATTATAAAAGGAGCCGCACACGAGGTGTTGCTCCTTTTCTTATGCCGATATGGCCTGACGACGAAGCCGGACGAATACGTCTACGAATTCTACGTCCCATTGCGTTCCACGACCGTTCTCTAAAATAGAAAGTGCCTTTTCCACCGGCATGCCAGAGCGATAAGGTCGATCTGATGTCATGGCGTCATACGCATCGGCAATCGCCATGATCCTTCCGAACAATGGAATATCGACCGCATGTAAGCGGTCCGGATACCCTTTGCCATCGACTCGTTCATGATGCGACCGAACCCCGGCTAAGATTGGTTGAAGCGATACAGGTAAATGAATTTGACTCAAAATATGGATGCCAATGGTCGGATGTTCCTGAATTTCAGAAAATTCTTCGTCCGTCAGCTTCCCTTCTTTTAGTAGGACGTCATCTCGAATCCTAATTTTTCCGATGTCGTGAAGAAGTGCCGACTTATTGAGGAAATCGACTTGTGCATGCGGTAAGCCGATGGCGCGAGCCAGCTCAACGGAATACATCGTGACACGCTCCGAATGACCTGCTGTGTAGGGATCACGTGCATCGAGCGTTGCTGCGAATAAAATGAAGAGGCTGTCTAACAGCTGTGCGTTTTCTTGTTCACGAGCAGTTACCGTCTCAACCATTTGATTGAATCCCCCAATCAGTTGGGCGAACTCATCTAAGTACGGATTCTCGATTTTCTGAAGTTGTCCCGACTCCATCCGTTCGATGCCGGACATCAAAAATCCAATCGGACGTTTGATATTGTCATAGAGTAAGAAACTGCATAACACCGCAATTCCGACAATGATGACAAGAATCACGAGCGCCCAATTCCAATACGTATCCGTTCGAGTCGAAGTCGACAATTGGACACTCGACGCCAACATGAACAACATGATGGGAAAAAATACCCGTAATGATCATACTGATCAAAAATTTAGTTCGGACACTAAATGATCGATACGTTGCATGAATAGGCAGATGATAAAGTTCGAGGTGCCTTTCTTTCATGTATACAAGAAATGGCTCGACCGAACGAATCGTCAAAAAGTACTCAATCAATGCATGTAACACTGCAATCATGACGGCTCCAATGGCAGCGAGACCAATCAAACGATACGGTAAGTCAATCCACCCCAACTGAATGAAAACGGCGGTCAAACCAATTGACGGGATGGATAACCCAAACAAATGAGGACCTAAAATCCGTTGCACCGTTAAAATCGGGAATCGACTCGCTCGTTCGAATGCCGACGTCAATTCGTCAATCGATAGGGACTCGGTCGTAAAAAGCTGTCGGATCGGTCGAATATGACGACGGTATAAGAGTAGTTCTGAGAAAATCATAGCCATCCCCGATCCCAACATGATGCCCAACAGTAGTAAAATCTCTCGAATGGACAGGTCAAGCGTTTGAAAAATAAAGACACCGCCCACTCCAAAAACAGCTAAACCTGAGCCGATGATATAGTTCATCACGAGCGTCCGTTGAAAACGTTCAAACGTTCCCTCGCCCCTATACTCTTTTCTTTTACTATAGACCAGATTTACGCTTAAGTTGAACACAAAAAAACGGATCTCCTTATGGGAGACCCGTTCAAGCATCAATTATGGACGCAACGGACCATCGTTATCATCAAGTGATCGATTGTCCTGATCCGGAGTGATGTTCTCATGGAATGGATTCGGTTCCGGTCCATCAACATGGTCAACTTTCGGATTTTGAACATCTCGCTTCATCTCGTGTTTCGATTGTTCCGCTTCATGTTTCGACTGCTCCACACCTTGCTTCGCTTGTTGTTTTGCCGCTTCCGCTTCGCGGCTCATCTGCTCTTTCTCCTGCTCGAGCCCTTCTTTTGAAACTTCCGTTTCATCAATGCGTCGCTCTGCCTTTTTCAAATAACGTGCCGCTGTCTCGCGACCACCAAGACCGAAAGCAAGACCGAAGGCGAGGGCAACAGATCCAAGAATAAGAAGGAATGCTGTATTGACAATCATCGGTGCGATGCCGAGCTGACTAACTGCCATGAAGAAGACGAGTCCGAGAATCGCATACTTCGCTACGTAGCGAAGCACACTCGGTTGTCCTGCTCCATCAACAAGCACACTTCCGACCAACCGCTCTGCCATGTTCGCCAACCAGAATCCGACTGCCAAGATGATGAGTGCTGCAATGACCATCGGCAAGTAAGCAAAAATGGCTGTTGCGAGAGACGCCATGAACTCAAGATTCGCGACTTGAAGCGCTTCAGATACGAAGAGCAAGATCACGATTACTTGTACAATGACACCGACCACTTGAGCGATCGACATCGAAGACGCACGTTCCCCGAAGCCCATTTTTTGAGCCAACGAGTTGACGCCAAGATTCTCAAGAAGCGATACAATGACCCCTTTTAACCATTTTGCAACGAACACCCCGACGAGGACGAGGACGATTGCAACGAGAATGTCTGGAATCATGACAAGGACATTATTGAGCATCGCAATCGCTGGTTCCGAGATTCCTCGAATATCAAGCGCCTCAAGTGCCGAAATAGTGACCGGAATCATGATGAAGATGAAGACGATTGTACCAAGCGCTTTCGCAAGACTCGATCCTTTCACGTAATCAGATAGATGGAATCGCTCTGCCAAGCGATCTAGTCCTGCAGCTTCGAGGAATTTCGTCAAAATGTCGCGAACAATCTTCGCCACCACATAGCCGATTGCGAAAATGAGCGCTGCTGCGACAAGTTTCGGAATGAATCCGAGGAAACTGTTCAATAAATCTTCGAATGGTCCACTGACCCCACGAAGTCCAAGGGTGTCAAGTACAGCCGGTAACGCCAATAAGAGCACGAGATAGAAGACGATGTTCGCGACCGTGTCGACCCATTTCGTTTGGTTGACGCTTGTCGACTCTTGCCCCGTTTTTTCCATCAACTTGCTCAAATTCAAACGATGTCCCGCCATTTGAATCCCTTTTTTCAACAGGGTAGCGATGACCCAGGCAACGAGTAAAATCAATCCAGCTTTGATGACACCGATAATCAATCCAGAGAATCCTTCATAAATCTGACTGAATGGTTCCGTAATGGCTGGAACGTTCATGAATTCAAAGATAATCAGGAATGCGAGGAGTAATACCCCAAAGAACACGACTTTCCCGATAATGCGTTCAGGGGTCCACTTTTCCCCTTTCTCCCCATCTTTTTTGATACCGACCCGCTCATCGAGTCGTGCCTTCTTCAATGCTTTACGTGTCACGTTTTCCAATACTTTTGCCAAGATATAACCGACTACAAGAATAACAATTGCCAGCAAGAGCTCTGGTAGCCATGACATGAACGTATTGAAGTTATACGTTGTGTTGTTCATTGAATCTTCCTCCTTTTTCACATGAAATGATTGTTTTTATTTAACAGTACTATTTCATACATACCTATATTTCAAAATCATCAAACCTGAATTGTAAGTCAATTCGTTTACATGACTATTACGATTCATTGAAAATGGGTACGTTAGTTAAGAGAGAAATCGTGCCAAATGAAGTCAAGTATGATACGAATAACAAGAGACATCATGTTAGGAGGAATTTAGGATGAATATCGCTCTAGTGGCTCACGACAAAAAGAAAGACGATTTAATCGTCCTCATTAAAACGTACGCGCATATTCTAAAAAAGCATCAGTTGTTTGCGACCGGTACAACCGGTAAGCGGATTGCAGAAGCGACTGGCTTACCTGTGCATTGCTTCCAATCAGGACCGCTTGGTGGGGACCAAGAAATCGGTGCTGCCGTCGCACGCGGGGAGATGGATATGATCATCTTTTTCCGAGATCCATTAACTGCTCAACCTCACGAACCGGATGTGAGCGCTTTGATGCGTCTTTGTGACGTCTATTCCATCCCACTTTCGACGAACATGGGAGGAAGCGAAATTTTGATTCGAAGTATCGAGCAAGGTGATTTCGAGTCACTTAAACTCTCTCATAATGACGAACCGCCCGCTTGACCATGATAAACCAAGAAAGGAGAGGAATCTCCCTGGAACCGAATATGATTCACGACCCGAACGTCCAACAGTTCTTTAACGACGTGCGCCAGCGCCTCATCGAACTTCTTGGAAATGAGGCGGAAGCGGACCGACATCTACTCGCACTCGCTGGCTACATCCGGCATGCCGAGAAAAGTGGCCAGTCGCTCGAAAACCTTTTAAATCAAGATCCTCAGGAATACGCTCGTTTCCTCATTGAACAACCTGAAACAAATGAAGAATATCGTCGACGCTATCACGTGTTGATCGATGCCTCGGATGAATTAAAACCTCACGAAAAAGCGCAAGCGAAGCGGGAATTCGATTGGGTCGTCAATCAATTAGACGAAGCCAAACTTTCGTTAAAAGAAATCGAAGTGCGTGACCTCGCCTTCCTCGCCTACACAAAAATCGAAGCACTCAAATCGTCGCATACGATTTGGAACCGCTTCGGCTGGCTACTCGGCATAATTTTGGCATTCGCTTATGCCAACTTATTGCTCGTGATCGACGATGTCTTTAGCGGCCGACTATTCACCTCCCCCATGTCGACGTATCCAATCGATTACTTGGCCTTCCTGTTACCCGTCCTCGTGACCGGTGCCATCTTTGGTATATTGACCCGTTTTCGACACCACATCCAGACGCTCGGTCGGCGGATTGCGTTCGCCTTACTCATCGTTGTCGTCTACATCACGTCCATTTTTCTGATTCAACCCTTCTTAATGACACTCGGTTGGTCATTCGTCATTCAGTTGACCCCACTCTATGCGATCATTTTAATGGCCATCAGTGGCTTTATGGCCATCTGGACATTAATCGAGTTCGTCTGGAAGAGCACACGCTGTTCTCTCGGAAACGATACGCTTATGCTTTATTACTAACCACGCCACTCCTCTTAGGAGATGGCGTTTTTTGTTTCGATTATGGCGAGAACGGAAATTACTCCTATTGTGACGCTTGTTTTAGATTGGAAATTCTAAAGGGGGTTATTCGATGTCAGATCGAAGAATGATTGGCTTGTTCCAGACCGAACAGGAAGTAATGCACAAAGTGGAAGAGCTGAAAGCTGCAGGGGAAGCTGAAAAAAATATGCATGTTGTCGCCATGCGGGACGGGGAAATTTCTGCGTTACGTGACCACACGGATGTAAATGCCGAGTCCGGTATCCGTGACGTCAATTGGCTTGACCGTGTCAAAGCATTCCTACACGGAAGTGACCGCATTCGTGATGAGTTACGGAATATGGGGCTCAACGATGCCGAAGCGGAACAGTATTATGATGCAATCGATGAAGGACAGATTTTACTCTACATCGATCGACACTCGTACGACCGCTATCCGAACATGTATAAAAAAGACAGTGAGCTCGATCATGATAAAGGGGAAAAAGCGGATGGAATCGCCTTTGACGCGAAACCATTTAACGATCACGACGAGAATCCACGTGGCACAAAGGATGATCCGATTGTACGCGGTCATTCTGGATTAGAAGACCATCGCCGATTATAAGGAGGAACGACTATGAATGAGAAACGATTTATCAGTATGCACGAGACGCAGGATGCAGCACTTGGGAAAATCGAGGAGTTGCGAGCGAAAGGTTATGAAGACTCACACATTTATGTCGTCACAAAACATGAAGACAACGTGTCGATTTTGAGACGTGATACAGATGTTCATACGGAAACGACCCATCAAGCGAGCTGGTTCGATAAGGTTCGGGCCTTCCTTAGCGGTCATGAGGACGTACATGCCGGTCTACGAAACATGGGGCTGAGCGAAGAGGAAGTAAAACGTCACTATGCCGATGTAGAGGCCGGGAAAATCCTCGTTTATGTGGATGAAGACTTTGAACGTCGTCATCAGGACGGGGTGACAGTCGATTCGAAACCATATCAAGACGCATCCTCGACTCATCTCGGTAGTCATACTGACGATGGATTGGAAATCGACTCAAAACCTTACCGTGAGGCTCAGACCGTCGACCCAAGCCATCCCGTTGACCCGGAGCAAGATAAACTGGATCAAGAAACGAAGAATCCAGATCGCGAGGAAAAACTACGTGGTCTCGATGATCGTGCTTATCGAAATGACGTAGAAGACCCGGATAATATTCGACGTTTCTAATAGAAGGAGCCTGACGTGGGTGCGTCAGGCTCTTCTTACGTCAAACGATTTTTCGGTTCTTTCCCTTCGAGCACATTGGCGATGGCATCACGATTCAATGCCATCATCGCCAGACGTGTCCGAATCGTTGCACTCCCGATATGCGGTAATGTCGTCACGTTCGGAAGCGTCAATAATGGATGATCGAGGTCGATTGGTTCTTTTGTGAATACGTCTAATCCCGCTCCCCAAATCTTCCTCGCTTTAAGTGCTTCATATAGCGCCTGTTCATCGATGATTTCTCCACGAGCTACATTGATGAAAATGGATGTTTCCTTCATCTTGGCAAACTCTTTAGCCCCGAGCATGCCCCGTGTCTCGTCCGTGAGCGGCGCGAGAACGACGACGAAATCGGATTGTGTCAACAGTTCATCGAGTTCTGCATAGGTGAAGCCATACATCGACTCCGACTCATGACGCCGTGTCCGGTTATGATATAGCACCTCCATATCAAATCCTCTTGCCCGACGTGCGACTGCTTCACCGATTCGACCCATGCCGATGATACCCAATTTCGCTTGATAAAGGTCCATCCCGACGTAGCCCATCGGCAACCAGGACTTCCACTTCCCGGCTCGCAAGTCACGTTCCGCCTCTCCGAGACGTCGTGCTGTCATCATCATGAGACCAAACGTCAAATCTGCTGTCGTTTCTGTCAAGACATCTGGTGTGTTGGTGACGATGACGCCATGCTCTTTCGCTGCGTTCAAATCAATATTGTTGTATCCGACCGCCAAATTGGAGACGACCTCTAAATGTGTGGCACGTTCAAACACTTCACGGTCAATCGTGTCGCTGAGCATGGTCCAGAGTGCATGCGCAGATGACGCTTCTTCTAACAGTACCTCTCGCGGCACACTTTCTCCTTCATACTCCCACATGCGCACATCGTATTGATCGCGAAGCGGTTCGACTGCCTCTTCTGGCAAGCGACGCGTAATATAGATTCGTTTTTTCATTTTTCTCCCCCTCTCTACACTTACTTGTAGTCTAACAAATGGAAAGCGTTAAGAGGGTTGATCCGACTTCGGTTTTTGCTTCAAAAACTGTTCAAACAG
Source organism: Caryophanales bacterium (assembly GCA_902362975.1). Taxonomy (GTDB): domain Bacteria; phylum Bacillota; class Bacilli; order Exiguobacteriales; family Exiguobacteriaceae; genus Exiguobacterium. Next base: position 16,897 of record CABIYO010000034.1, on the reverse strand, counting down.
CGATCCGAACTCTTGATTTAACAACTGTTCAATCGTTTTCGAAGAATCCATAGCGTTTCGATAAGCGACTTCGTTAATGGCGAGTCCGATGGCCCACGTGATCCCTGATGCGACGGTCGCATTGATGACACCGGCCGCGGCGTTCGCTCCCGGGAAAAACTTCATGACGTTCAAGAGAATCGTTTTCGATAACGTGCGACCGATTTGTGGAATGATCGTACTCCCAATGAGCGTCTTCAACAAATCATCACTCGCTTTGACACCCCAATAACGAAATAGATGGACGCTCATCGTCACCTGAATCGGCGTCAATGCCACGGCATCAGCAAATGGTAGCGGAACCGCAGCAGCCGTTCCCGCACTTGCGACATAGCCTGATATGATTCGATTCGCCTTTTTACGCTTTAACTTGAGCATCGCTTCACTCTCTGCATGAATCTCCATCAAGAGCCCTTCCTGCAAGGAAGCGTCTAGCTGTTCAACCGACCACGCAATCAGTCGTTCCCAATCCACATATTGACGCAACGCTTCATCGTTCAATATTCCCGAAGAAATGCTGACTTGGAAGATCGCTTCTTCCGGAAGGATTCCATTCAGTTCATTCCGTAATGCCGTCAGTTCCTCTAAATCGACCTGATCGATTTGTGTGAATAAGACAGCGATAGCGGTCGATTCACGTAGACGGCGAATCAAGGCCTTGTCGAGTGGTGTGACACGCTTTGTCGCAGCGTTGATGGTATACCAGACAAGATGAATTCGTTTGGATGCTTCTTGCCGCTTTGCGTTCTCTACAAACCCGATGACTTCCTCTTCGTAATGTTGTTGCCGCGCACTCCCGATCTCATATCCTTCGCTGTCGAACAAGGTGACTGCAATATCATCACCCGTATACTGATGAATTCCTCTTGTGACCGGTTCCCCGGCTGCCACTTTCGTCAAATCACGTCCAAACACGTAGTTCACGACAGAACTCTTTCCTGCTCCCGTCGCTCCCGCGATGAGGATGTTTGGTTTTTTGACATTTCCCCGTAGCCGCTCGAGCTCTGCCTTTACATCATAATCTGTAAAATTAAATCGTTTCGTCGATTCCATTTACGTTTCCCCCTTATGAGTTGAGCGTGCGACCAAGCTGACGCATCTCACGCTCAAAGCCGCGTCGAATCTCTTCTTCAATCGTTTGTCTTACAGTTGCGTATTGCTGTTCAATCGCTTTTTTAATTCCCCGTTCTGCCGTTCGACGCTTGAATGCCCAATAGATGAAATGCACCCCAGGAATCATTCCAAGAACCATCTTTCGAACAGTTTTTCCGAACGAATAGTCAAATCCGAGCTCAACTCGCCTCGTTCTAAACAAAAGATCTGCTTGCTCTCCGACGAGCGGGTACCGCTGCATGAGTTGTATATAATGACGTACCCCTTCTGCCATCGCCTCTTCCGTCGTCAAAGCGGATTCTTCGAGCGTCTTTTCTAAATCTTTCTCTATTTTTCTAGCTTTCCAACTGATTATCGCTTGCGGGGTCAGCATGCGAATCGTCTCTGCAGAAGCGATACTCCGCATTCGCCAATCCTCTAACTCTTCTAGAAGATGATTCGTCAGGTTGATGGGGAGTTTTTGTTCGATGTCTTTCCACAGGTTCGTCCGATTCCGTTTCCATACTTCTTCATACCCTTTTACCGGGACGAGTTTCCCTGTCAGTAACTTCTTTTCGACACTGTTGACACGGATGATGTCCTTTTCTTCAATGGGCAGTTCGCGTAACAATACCCGTTCCATCGCCTCTACCTTTTGCACACTCATCGGGTCGTCTTCGTTGAAGTTAGTCAGAATGAGGGTGACGTTGCTCCCCCGCTCGTATAACGGCTTTAAAATCGCCTCGAGCTCATACGCCTCGACACGTCCTGACTGCACCGACAACAAGTAGTAAATCGTATGAAACCACTCTGCGATATCGAGCGCGCCTTCACGCTGATGGACGATGGACAGAATCGCTTGGTGCCACTCTTCAGAGCGGTCTGCCTCGAGCCCCCACGTATCAAAAAAACGAAACAAGATGCCCCGTTCTAAATCGTAATACTCGTATTCGTGAAGCCCTTCTGCGGTGACCGGGCTTCCGGCACGCGATTCGGCGACGTCATGTCCATATATATAGTTGATGAACGCACTCTTTCCGACGCCGGTCTTTCCGGCAATTAAAATATTTGAGACGAGCCCTGTCCGATCCATACGTTTCCTCCCTCGTTCGTTGTATAGTTCAATTATACCGAACGGACCATTTTCAAACGTCCATCGAAAGGATGATTCTCATGCTTCACCATGTCGAACTTTACGTTTCAAACCTACATGACAGTATTCGTGCCTGGGAATGGCTCCTCTGTGAACAACTTGGGTACACGCTTTATCAATCATGGCCAGAAGGACGGAGTTATCGTTACGGCGAGACATATTTCGTATTCGTTCAAACGGAAGAGACTTACCTTGCCCCACCTTATCACCGAAAAAAGACTGGTCTGAATCACTTGGCATTTCATGCGTCTTCCCTTGCACAACTAGAAGAAGTTCGGCAACAGCTCACATCACACGGGTTTCGCGAATTATACGCGGATCGCTTCCCCCATGCAGGTGGACCGAATTATGCAGCACTATTTTTTGAAGACCCGGACCGCATCAAAGTTGAACTCGTGGCAACGATGTGAACGGTTTCTTGAGAACTCCTTGAAAGTTTGTGAAAACAATTGCAAACTTGAGATTGACCTCCTAGACTGAAAGGGCCTAAAGGAGGTCTTTTCATGGAAAAGCAAGTCGTCAATTATATGGAAGAAGCCGCATTCAAGAAATCATCATTGCTTCAACATTCATTTCCTCAATATATGTTAAGATTAACGATTGCCGGTTTTTTAATCGGGATTGGAGTCGTCTTCTCATTCACCGTCGGAAACATGTTCATCGATGTCCCCGGTACGATGTTGATTGCAGGCGCCAGCTTCTCGGTGGCACTCGTCTTCATCGTCTGGATGGGGGGGAGAGTTGTTCACGAGCAACACGATGTATCTCTACACTGGTGCAAAACGAGGACGTGTCGCTTGGCTCGACCTCGCAAAAATATGGGGACTCAGTTGGGTCGGTAACGATTGGTGCCGTCCTGCTATCGTTTCTCGTCATCGGAGCTCACAGCATGGGTGACGTGACGGGCGACCATTTGCTTGCTGTCGTTGCCGCGAAGAAAACAGGTGGAGACGCCCTTGCTATTTTCTTGAAAGGAATCTTATGTAACGTGCTCGTCTGTTTAGCCATCTTCATGCCACTCAAAACGAACAATGACGTCGCGAAGATTATGCTAACGATGCTTCCGGTCGTCGTATTCTTCGCCGCTGGATTCGAGCACTCGATTGCGAACATGGGCGTTTTCGCTCTCGCGCTTCACTATGTACCGTCGGACCTCGTCACCTTTAGCGGTGCCCTTTACAATCTATTCTTCGCCACACTCGGTAATATTGTCGGTGGGGCGTTGTTCGTCGCCGGAAGTTACTTGTATTTGAACAAATCGGAGACGGAACAAGCCGTCAAACCGATACGTCATCATGCATAAAAAGACAGGGACCCCGATTAGCAGGGTCCCTGTTTGTTACATTTCACGAATTATGATTTTGAAGCGTCGGCTGCTGCTGCTTGAACAGTACCTTGTGCCACTTCGTCTTCTCCCACATCCCAGCACTCTGTATTCTCGATACCGAGTTTACGAGCCGAGAAGCGTGGATTTAGACCTTGAGCTCGTTGCTCTTCGTAATCTTTAAGAACTTTGAAGGCAACGCCACCGAGCAATGTGATTGCTGCGATGTTGATCAATGTCATCCCTGCCATGAAGAGGTCAGCGAGGCTCCATACGAATCCAAGGCTTGCGACCGCTCCGATGAAGACGAATGCCATTGTCGCGAGACGGAATCCGAGGACTGCACCTTTGCTCTTCTTGATGAATTCGATGTTCGTTTCACCACTTCACAATAGTGAAATGGATATTCAAAAAAACAGCCACTCTTTTCGAGTAGCTGCGAGTTTAAATACCAGTACGTTTCTTCTGGTTATTTGGTTTTTTCGTCAATTGGCTCGTCAACGGTTTCTGTTTTGTACCATGTAGACCCGTCGGAACCTTTGTTTGATTTTGCTTCTTCTCTGCCAGCTTTTGTTTCATCGCCTCTTGAAAAGATAATTTCTTCTCGCTCATCTTACTCACCTCCAGCTTCGATCACTTTCACACGACCGACCTGTCCATCGCTCAAACGCACTTTGATTCCGTGCGGATGACGTGGCGAGTTCGTCAATATATCTTGAACGACGCCTTTCGTCAGCTTTCCGCTTCGTTGATCTTGTTTTAAAACGATTTGGACGTGGAGTCCTGGGCGAATGTCAGCACGTTTCGTTCCATCCATACCCGACACCCCTTTCCATTTAGTCAATCTCTATCATATGCTCTTTTCCCTCATTTGTCACAGCCTATTCCAGATGCCGATTTGTCGCATCGTTTCTGTCATGTAACTTTGATCAGTCTGAAGCGTCTTCTCAGGAAACGGATCATACAATCGAACGCTGACCCCTCGATGCGAAAAGGTCACATCCATGACATGCCGTCCTTCCCCATCACGGAGTGCGGCCGTCCCTTTCAACGAATGAAATGCCTTGGCGAACGCCTCTCCAAAATCGAGATACGTCTTCACGTAAATCGTAACGCGTCGCTCATCAATCATCAATTCCAACCGTTCGCGATCGGCACCATCAATGACCATGCGTACGACCTCGTTGTCATTGGAAAATTCAATCGTATGCATCCTCGTCCCACCCCTCATTCAAAAGAGGTACCCTCCTAGGAAGGTACCTCTCTATCATAAACGATATAACCGTGCTGCGAATGGTCGAAGCATAAACGTTTCCGTATCAATCGTTTCCGGGTCAATCTCATTCGTCATGACAAGCGTAGCGCCTGCAATTTCCGGAACGGTCACTTCTGCCGGATTGGCGGTCAAGTTGACGACAACGAAGAAGCGGTTGTTTTCAAATGTACGCTCATAGACGAAAGCTTGCTTATGTTCAGGCAAGACGTCACGATAACGACCATACGTAAACGTCTCCTCAGCTCGACGAAGACGGATCATCTCCTTATAGAACGACAGGATCGAATGCTGGTCGTTTCGCTGTGCCTCGACGTTGAGCGTCTCATACTCTTCATGAATCGGCATCCACGGGGTCGTCGTCGAGAAACCAGCATGAGGTGAGGCATCCCACTGGATTGGTGTCCGGACGTTATCACGAGATGTCCCCCATACTTGTTGCATCGAGTCGATTTCACTCATCCCGTTCGCGATCCGTTCGAAGTACTCGTTTTTCGTCGCGACATCATCATAGTCATGAATGGATGGGAGCGGCACATTCTTCATCCCAATCTCTTGTCCTTGATAAATGAATGGTGTCCCGTGCATGAAGAAGTACATCATCCCAAGCGCCGTGGCACTTTCACGCCAATAATGATGCTCATCCCCGACGAGCGAGACCGCTCGAACCATGTCATGATTTTCAATGTATAACGCGTTCCACCCGGTTTCACGTAACCCCTGCTGCCATTTATCGAAGATTCGTTTCAGCTCGACGACATCGAGCGGCGCAAGACGTGACCGACGCATGATATCGACATGATCAAAGTGAAAGGCCATATTCATCGCACCATTCTCTGGCCCCATCCATTGGTCGGCTTCTTCCGGTTCAATGCCGTTCGTCTCCCCAACGGTCATAATGTCGTATTTGGAGAACGTTTCTCGCTTCATCTCTTGTAAATATTCATGAATTCCGTCAATGTTCGAGTACATCGAAAAAGCTGTCACGATCGGCTTTCCGTCCGGAGAAGGTAGCATCGTCTCCGTCGGCATCTTTTTAATATGACTGATTGCATCGACACGGAATCCGTCGACCCCTTTATCGAGCCACCAGTTGATCATGTCATAGACAGCCGATCGAACGTCACGATTCTCCCAATTCAAATCGGGTTGTTTCTTCGAGAAGACGTGCAAGTAATATTGATCGGTCGGTTCGTCATATTCCCAAGCGGACCCACCAAAGATACTCGCCCAGTTGTTCGGTGGCATCCCATCTTTCCCATTTCGCCAAATATACCAATCCCGTTTCGGATTATCTTTCGAGCTTTTCGATTCAAGGAACCATGGATGTTCGTCCGACGTATGGTTGACGACGAGGTCGAGCAACAGTTTCATCCCTCTTGCATGTACTGCGTTTAGCAAAGCATCAAAATCTTCCATCGTCCCAAACTCATCCATAATGTCTTGATAGTCACTAATATCATATCCGTTATCATCGTTTGGCGATTTGTACATCGGACAAATCCAAATGACATCAATTCCAAGGTCTTCCAAGTAATCGAGCTTTTCAATGATTCCGCGAAGATCACCGATTCCATCCCCGTTCGAATCGTTGAAACTTCGTGGATAAATTTGATAGGCGATGGCCTCTTTCCACCATACACGACTGATTTCTGTTTGTTTCGTTTGGCTGAACAACGTCTCCATACGGCACCGTGCCTCCTACAATAAGGTATGATTCACATCTACCATAGCACTAGTGAAAGCGTTTGCAAAGAATCAGTCCACAAAAAAATGCAGTTTTTACACTGCATTTTGATGGCGCGCCCCAACCTGCTCACAGAAGGTCGTAATCAGCTTCGACAAATGCTTCCAATCATGGTCCATCGTCGCGACGTGATACGAGTTTGGTAGCACTGCGTATTCTTTTGTTCCTTGTAACTGCTCAAACAACCAGATGGAGTCAGAAGGCGGCACCACGTTGTCGACAGCAGAATGGATGACATACGTCGGCACATCAACCGCTCCGACGTGCGGGCGCACCTCGTCAATCAGCGAAAGCAATTCCCGAATCGCTCTTGTAGGCACACGGTCATAGACAATCTCATATACACCGTCTGCCAAGATGTCGGGCGCGTCTTCGTCGATAAATCGACACTCGGTATCCGACGCATGACACGCATATCCCGGTACCGATAACGCGGCATTGATCGTCACAATCGCATCCGCCTTCCCTTCCAGGGCAGCCTTGAGTGCCAACGTTCCGCCCATTGACTGACCGACAACGATGACCGTCTGACACGACTCGCGTAATCGCTCGATTCCTTTCGTCACACTTTTATACCAACATCGATGCGTGGAACATCGAAAGTCTTCCGGATGTGTCCCATGCCCTTTCAAGCGCGGGGCATAGACCGTGAACCCTTGCTTCATCAACTCCATTCCGACATCCTGTACACTTTGAGGTGTCCCGTTAAAGCCGTGACAAAGCAAAATACCGATCTCGTTTCCTTCATAATAAAATGCGCCTGCTCCAGGGATGACTGAGTAATTGACTGTTTTCATTAGCGCCTCCTTCAATTCCAACTTAACCGATACAATTAATTCGTATTAGAAGAGTGTAAGAGTTCTCAAGCCAATCGTCAAGTTCTTCCGACTATATTTACCTTGTAATCAAAATGTAATCATAACTTCGTATTTAGTGGATTGAGTTCTGACGCCTGCTTGGTTATGTTTAACACGTAGTAAAAAACTTGGGAAATGAACGTGCCATTTTTGACAATACACGAATAATTTTTCAAGAGATTCGTCCAAGAAAAGTAATGTAAGCGCTATCATGTCGTTTTTTTGAAAAGGGAGGATATAAATTCACTTATTTATAACGACACGAGTTGGGGAAATCGGATTAAACCATTACATCTAAGGGAGACTTACACATGGGGAAACCAACACAATCAATTAAGGCAGTCACTGGCCTCGCCTTATCAGCAGGGCTCATCGTCAGCAGTATGACGCCGCTCGCGGCAAACGTACACGCCGAGACGTTGAACGCATCAGACCTCTTCATTTCCGAGTACGTAGAAGGATCGAGCAACAACAAAGCCATCGAGTTGTTCAATGGAACGAACGCGACAATCGACCTTTCCGCTTACAAAATTGAACTGTATTCAAACGGAGGTACGACGGCCGGCAACACATTAAATTTGACGGGCACTCTCGCACCAGGGGCTACATATGTCATTGTCAATGGCAGTGCGTCGGACGCATTGAAAGCGAAATCGGATACGACGAGCGCCGTGACGAACTTCAACGGGGATGACACGATCGTCTTGAAAAAGGGGGACACGGCTCTTGATGTCTTCGGTCAACTCGGCTTCGACCCAGGAACAAAATGGGGAACGACCGTTGCGACTGCTGACCAATCGCTCATTCGTAAAGACACGGTCACAAAGGGAGACAGTGATGGCAGTGATGCCTTCGACCCGGCTATCGAATGGACATCGACACCACAAGACACGTTCGACAATCTCGGGTTACATACGTTCCAAGGCGTTGAATACGGAGATGGCGATACAACAGAACCTCCTGCACCGATCACACCGATTTCCATTGCTGACGCACGGACAAAGGCAGAAAATGAGACGGTCACTGTAAAAGGAGTCGTCACGGCTAAATTAGCGAACACCATCTCCATCCAAGACGCGACAGGTGGTCTGTCTATCCGTCCGACGTCTCTTGCCGTCAACGTCGGAGATGAGATCGTTGTCACAGGCGTCGTCGGTTCGTACCGTGAGCTTCTTCAATTGAACAGCGCTGTCGTTGTTTCAAAACAAGCAGCAACACTTCCGAATGCTCAAGTATTGACAGGGGCACAAATCAATGAGGACGTCGAATCCGAACTCGTTACCATCAAAAATGTCACACTCACAGGTAGCGGTCAGAACTTGACGGCAACGGACGGAACGAAGGAGTTCGTCGTTCGTGACGAACGGGGCATCCTCGATTTACAGACGGGTGTGAACTATTCATCGATCACAGGAATCGTTCAACAGTTTGACGATACGTACCAAATCATCCCTCGTGACCCGTCGGACACGGTTATCGATACGTCCGTTCTTCGTCCGGCTGTCGCGAAACCAGGTGCCGGTACATTCGTTGGACCACAAGACGTGACGCTCTCAACAACGACAGCAGACGCTGAGATTTTCTATACACTCGACGGCTCTGATCCAAAAGAGAATGGACTTCGTTACGAAAACCCAATCCGCATTGAAAACTCAACGACATTGAAAACGGTCGTAAAAACGGGAGACTCGTTCAGCGCCGTCTCAACATTCTCTTACAAGATCACAGACAAGATTCGCATTCACGACATCCAAGGTGCGAACCATACAACTCCGATGGACGGACAGACGGTTGAAGGGGTCGAAGGAATCGTCACGTCTATGTTCATCTCGAGCGGGACGACGTATTACTTCATTCAGACTCCTGACGCCGAAGCCGATGACGATGCACGGACATCTGAAGGAATTGTCCTTTACGGTGGGCGTTCAATCGCTGGCATTCAAGTCGGGGACCTCGTCAAAGTGAACGGAAAAGTGAGCGAGTATGCGATTGAAGGATACAGCGACCGTCAACAGACAGATATGAAGATGACACAAATCGATACGCGTAATGGACAAGTCGAAGTCGTCGCAAGTGGTGTCACCCTTCCGACTCCAATCACAATCGATGCCTCAAACCTCCCGACCGAGTTTATCGACAGCGACAACCTCGCCGTCTTCAATCCGGAGAAGGATGCCATCGACTTCTGGGAGAGCCTTGAAGGAATGCGCGTTCAAACGAACAACTTGAAATCGGTCGGACCACAAGAATACGGTGACTTGGTCACAGTTCTCGAAGATACGCCAACAGAGACATACAATGGCGGCGTCTTATTGAAAAAGAACGACGCGAACCCAGAACGCATTCAGTTCCGTCTCGAGCCGAACGCGGAAGCGCGTGACTTCGATGTCGCGACGGGCGACCGCTTCAACGGACCAATTGTCGGTGTCGTCGGCTATTCATTCGGTAACTATAAGATTCAAGCCTCACTTGAAGACATGAAAGCTGCCTTCGTCAAAGGAGATGCGCAGCGTGAGAAGACATTCATCGAGGCAGAAGAAGATCAATTAACGATTGCATCGTATAACTTAGAGAACTTCTCGAACAACATCAAAGAAACATCAGATGAAAAGGCACTCAAACTGGCGAAAGCGTTCGTCAACGAATTGAACAGCCCTGACATCATCGGTGTGACGGAAGTACAAGACAACGATGGACAGGATAAAGGGGCAGGTTCTGCCGCTGACCAGAGCTATCAGCGCTTAATCGATAACATTGTCGCTGTCGGTGGGAAGACGTATAAATACGTCAACATCGACCCAGAGAACAACCAAGACGGAGGCGCCCCAGATGCCAACATCCGTGTCGGCTTCTTGTACGATCCTGAGCGCGTGTCATTGACGGAGGGAATGCCTGCCGGTGACGCGACGACGGCCGTCGGATATGCTGACGGGAAATTGACGCACAATCCGGGACGTATCGATCCGACGAACGAAGCGTTCGATCGTTCACGTAAACCATTGGCTGCTCAATTCGACTTCCAAGGCGAGAACGTCATCGTGATCGCGAACCATTGGAACTCAAAAGGTGGCGACACTGGCTTCTTCGGGTCACAACAACCGGTCGTACTCGGAAGTGAAGTGCAACGTAAGAAAATCGCACAAGTCGTCCACAACTTCGTGGCGGACGTGAAGACGAAGAATCCAGAAGCGAACGTCGTCGCACTCGGGGACTTCAACGATTTCGAATTCTCGGATGCGCTCCAAATCTTCAAAGGCGACTTGATGACGAACATGGTCGAAAAAGTCCCGGCTGTCGACCGTTACTCGTATGTGTATCAAGGGAACTCACAAGTACTCGATCACATCCTCGTCTCGAACCGCTTGGCCGCTTCTACGAAGATTGACATGATTCACGTCAACTCGGACTTCACCGAGATGTCAGGCCGTGCGAGTGACCACGATCCAGTCCTTGCGCAGATCGACTTCACACCGGAACCAGAAGTGGAATTGACGCGTTATACTGTAGAAAACCATAAAGCTGCTCGCCTCGTCCTTCAAGAGGATTACATCGGCGTGACAATCGGAAAAGGAACGAATTTCAAAAACGGCATCTTCGTTCGTGGCGTATACACGGAATTGACAGGAGACCCATTGAAAAATGTCGTCGTTCAAGTGAAGCCGAAAGAAGCCGGTTCCATCATCGACTTCAAAGGCGCGACGGTGAAAGAAGTGATTGTTGACGGGAAGAATCTAGCCGAGATTCGCGGGGCAAAAAACGTCCAGCGCATCACATATGCGAAAGGTGCTTCTCCTTCATCAATCATCATCAAGAAATAACATGTCGAGCCGCAGACACATCGTCTGCGGTTTTTTGGTTTCACCTCTCTTGAAGCGGGGATAAAGAGGAAGATACTGAATATCATGGAGGATGAGACCGATGGAATTGTATAACGGAGATTTATATTGGCCAACGACCGAATCAGAGGACGTCGTGTTAGAGAAACCTGACAAAAAAGAACATTACGACGTACTCGTCATCGGAGCCGGTATGTCTGGAACGTTAACGGCCTATACGTTACAACAAGATGGCGTCGATTTTGCGGTGCTCGATGGGCGAAAAGTCGGTACCGGAAGCACATCAGCAAATACCGGTTTAATTCAATATTCAAATGACATCATGTTACACGAACTGGCAGAAAAAATTGGAGAAGCGGCAGCCGTACGCTTTTATCAATTATGTCTCGAAGCGGTCGAATCGCTCGACCAGGTGGCGAAAGATGTCGATGCTTCCGATATATATATTCGACGGGACAGTCTTTGTTTTGCGAGCGAAGAGGCTGATGTTGCCAAATTGAAACGTGAGTATGAGATGCTATCCAAACACGGTTTTGACGTGGAGTGGTTGGATCGTGAGGCACTACGTGAACGCTTCCCATTCGAAAAACCGGCGGCCCTCATCACAAAAGGCGATGCCGAGGTCAATCCGCTCACGCTCAGTCGTCAAATCATCCGGCATTTATCGAAACAACACGTCCCGATTTTTGAAGAGACGTCGGTGGATGAGGTCGTGTCTGATGGTGATGGATGGATCGTGTTCACCTCAAACGGGACATTTAAAGCGAATAAAGTCATCTTTGCGACAGGTTATGGGCCAGCTCCCCTACTCGACTCCCATCGGATCGATTTGAATCGGTCATACGCCATCGCGACGAATCCAATCGCCGAATTCAGCGAATGGGAAGGACGCGCGCTCATTTGGGAGACGAAACGACCATATCTCTATCTACGCACGACTCCAGATGGGCGGATTATCGCGGGTGGACTTGACGAAGACAAGGCAGAGACGCCGCACGACGAGGCACTCATGAACGACCGGGCGGAACGAGTGAAAGAAAAAATCGCCGAGCTCTTCCCGATGTATGACCTAGAAGTCGATTATGCTTGGGTCGCCTTGTTCGGAGAGTCGGTGGACCAACTCCCGTTCATCGGGGAGCACCCGAATCGACCGAACTTGTTTTACTTGCTCGGATATGGGGGAAATGGGACCGTGTATAGCATGCTTGGCTCTCGTATTTTGAGTGCTCTCGTTCGTGGTCAGTCGCATCCCGATGCGGACCTCGTTCGTTTAGATCGAACGTAATCCCCGACATTTTGGGGATTGTTACATCATTGAAGGAGTGTTTTTGGATTGAAGAAAAAAAGAAAATCAAACAGGGTGTACCGACTACGTCGTCTTTCCGTATTCCTCGTCCCTCTCGGCTGCGCCATCTGGTTTTGGTCCCGAGAATCCGTCCCTACGACGCAGTTGAAGTTTGAACAAGCCTCCATTTCTGAGGAAATATATACGATTGAAGAACGTACACCAATCGAACAAGATGATGTCATTCGATATGAATATGATATCGTCGTGCATGGGAAACCGAGTGCGGATGAGCTTCAATCTGTCAGCCATGACGTCATCGATGACGTAAAACAGTCAGATCAATTCCAGGCCGCCTTGTTACGATTTTATGATGATGCTGCCTATATCGGGACGGAACCGCCACTCGGTGAAGCCGTATTCGCTCCGGAAGGCGACTATGGACTCGCAGACTGGGTGGAACCCGGTCAAACAGACGAGATGATGTTCGGTTGGCAACTTCGAGAAAAAGAATGGACGACCCAATTGACCGATCTAGAGATTCAAATTTGGAGGTCATGGCAAGATCAATATACGAAGCAGAATCCTGATGACCCCGATGCGAAAGCGAAAGTGACACGCATCATTGCCACAAAATACGAACTCGACCTTAAAGTGGTACAACAAATCGTATTGAAACAGCATATATGGGCCGCATTATAAATGTTTGTGTGAAATCTCTCTTTTTTTGAAAAAGAGGGATTTTTTTATTGGCGTTAGGGAACACCGATACAGTAGGTCAAAAGATGACTTACGACGGTCAGTCATACTTAAGGGAGGCAATCACATGGGGAACAAAAAAGAAGAGCAGTTAAAACAACATACGATTGATAACGAACAACAAGCTGGCTTGACGACAAACCAAGGTTTGAAGATGGCGGAAGACGAATTCTCGCTGAAAGCAGGACGTCGTGGTCCGACATTGATCGAGGATTTTCATTTTCGCGAAAAGATGACCCACTTCGACCATGAACGTATTCCGGAACGAATCGTCCACGCGCGCGGCGTCGGGGCTCACGGGGAGTTCCAGGTGTATGAACCGCTCGCCGAGTTCACAAAAGCGGATTTCTTGAATGACCCTTCGAAGACGACACCCGTATTCGTCCGTTTCTCGACCGTCCAAGGCTCACGCGGGTCCGCGGATACGGTACGTGACGTCCGTGGTTTTGCGACGAAGTTTTATACAGACGAAGGGAACTATGATTTAGTCGGAAACAACATTCCGGTCTTCTTTATCCAAGATGCCATCAAGTTCCCGGACCTCGTTCATGCCGTGAAGCCTGAACCCCATACAGAAGTGCCGCAAGGGGGAAGCGCGCACGATACGTTCTGGGATTTCGTCGGACAAAACCATGAAACGGCTCACATGATCATGTGGGCGATGAGTGACCGGGGGATTCCGCGTAGTCTACGCATGATGGAAGGGTTCGGGGTGCATACGTTCCGTCTCGTAAATGCGGAAGGAAAAGCCCATTTCGTCAAATTCCATTGGAAACCAAAGCTCGGGGTTCATTCACAAGTATGGGACGAAGCCCAAAAAGCAGTCGGGAAAAACGCTGACTTCCACCGTGTCGATCTCTATGAAGCAATCAATAAAGGCGACTATCCTGAATGGGAGCTCGGCCTGCAACTGATCCCGGAAGAAGACGAGTTCAACTATGACTTCGACATCTTAGACCCGACCAAACTGTGGCCGGAAGAAGAGATTCCAGTGAAACTCGTCGGAAAGATGACACTTAATCGGAACGTCGACAACTTCTTCGCGGAAACCGAACAAGTCGCCTTCCACCCGGGTCATCTCGTCCCAGGAATCGACTTCTCGAACGATCCGCTCTTACAAGGTCGTCTGTTCTCGTATACGGACACGCAGCTGTCACGTCTCGGTGGACCAAACTTCCACCAGATCCCAATCAACAAGCCCGTCTGTCCCTTCCACAACAACCAGCGGGACGGGATGCATCAAATGGCCGTCCACAAAGGTCAGACGAGCTACCATAAAAATGCGCTCAACCATAATCAGCCGGAACCTGTGCCAGCCGATCAAGGTGGATTTGAGCACTATCAAGAGAAGATCGATGGACATAAAATTCGGGGACGTAGCGACAGCTTCCTTGATTTCTATTCACAGGCGAAACTCTTCTATAACAGCATGACCGATGTCGAGAAACAACACATCCAAGATGCCTGCAGTTTTGAGCTCGGAAAATGTGAGTCAGACATGGTGAAAGAGAATGCCGTCGATTTATTGAACCGCATCGATCGTCATCTCGCTGAAGTCGTCGCCGACAACTTAGGAGTACATGTGCCAGAAGAGAACAATGAGGTCCAGTCCGATAAGACGTCCCCTGCCCTCTCGATGGCGAACACAATCAAAAAGCCCGATACGAAGAGCGTCGCCCTTCTCCTCGCTGGTGATGTGGATGCGAACCAGGTGAAACAATGGGTGCAGACGCTCGCCGATCACAACGTCAACTACAGCCTCGTCGGTAAGAAGGCGTATATGCTTGGTGACCTGAAAGTGAAGGAGACATACGATACGGTCGACTCGAGTCTTTTCGATGCCGCCTTCTTAGTGAGCGCCGCGACTACCATTGAGGATGATGTGCTCGAATTTATCGAGAACACATACAAACACTATAAGCCGCTCGCCCTACACGTAGACCATAAAGAGGCACTCGCCACATGTCGCGTGAAGCAAGATCAGCCTGGTGTCTTCACGTTTGACGAGCATAACCTCGATGGATTCAATGCGTTCATCGATGGGATTGCGACTGCCCGCTTCTGGGACCGTGCCTAACGATGTTACTTGACTCGACTCGATTCCCGAGTCGAGTTTTTTTCATGTCTGTCATGCACTGCATGCAGTGCATCATCTCGGACAATCCTAATTTGATTTGGTATACTTTTTTAGTTATGTTTATTAACTATTCGAATTTGAAGAAAAGGAGGCGTCACGTATGATGCAACAACCTATTCAAAAACTTTGGACGAGAGACTTTTTAATCATCTCGCTCATCAACTTCTTCTTGACGCTCATCTTTTTCTTATTGATGGTCACTATCGGGGTGCATGCCGTCGAGTCGTACGGGGCGACCACGAGCCAAGCAGGACTCGTCACCGGCATCTTCATCATCGGGACGCTGACCGGACGCTTGTTCATCGGTCGACTGATCGATTCAATCGGTCGGAAGAAGACGCTTTATATCGGGCTCATCTTTTTCACCGCCACGATTTTATTGTACTTCGTCCATTGGGGTATCGGTTTCTTGTTGCTGACACGGTTCATACACGGACTCGGGATGGGATTATCGAGTACGGCAACTGGAACTATCGTCGCGCAAGTCATTCCCGCGACTCGAAAAGGTGAAGGGATCGGTTACTACAGCATGAGTTCTACTCTGGCGACAGCCATCGGGCCCTTCGTCGGATTACTCCTCAGCCAACACACGAGCTTCACCGTCATCTTCGGCCTTTGTTTTGTGATCGGGGTCATCAGTTTGGCGAGTACGTTCTTTGTGAATGTACCGGAAGTCGACGCACCGGAAGTCGTGCGTGGATTCTCTTTAAAATCGTTCGTCGAACCAAAAGCGCTACCGATCGCCTTGATTATCGGGATGGCCGCACTAAGCTACTCGAGTGTCTTGTCCTATATCAACTTCTATGCGAGTGAACTCGACTTGATCGAGGCGGCGAGCATCTTCTTCCTCGTCTATTCGGTCGCAGTCCTATTATCACGACCGATCACAGGAAAGTTGATGGACGCGCGCGGAGCGAATGTCGTCATGTATCCGGCAATCGCCATTTTCGCGATCGGTCTGCTCGTGCTCAGCCAGGCGAATAGCGGTTGGATGCTTCTACTTGCCGGTGCGTTAATCGGATTAGGCTTCGGGAATATCCAATCCGGGACTCAAGCGATCGCCGTCAAGGCCTCTCCACCCCACCGAATGGGGATGGCAACATCGACCTTCTTCATCGCACTTGATGCCGGTCTAGGATTCGGCCCCTATTTCATCGGGTTGTTGATTCCGTTGACGGGCTTCTCGACCCTTTATTTGATTCTTTCAGGCGTCGTTCTCTTTACCATTTTCTTGTATTACGTCATGAACGGACGGAACGAACAAAAACAACTGAACGAAGCTGCTTGACGGGGTTGGGACATAACTAGACGGTTTTAAAGATTTTTGATAAAAAGAGGGGTCCGGTCACCGATTTTCGGTGGCCGGACCCCTTCTTTTCTGTTTAGTCCGAAATG
>CABIYO010000033.1 GCA_902362975.1 Caryophanales bacterium | reverse complement strand
AGGACTTCCTTCACAAACTGTCGAGACGGATCGTTGATGAGAACCAAGTCATCGTCGTGGAGACATTGACATCGAAGGACATGATGCAAAACCACAAGGTCGCCAAATCGATTGCAGATGTCAGTTGGTACGAGTTCGTCCGACAGCTAGAATACAAATCAAACTTCTACGGACGGACGCTCATCAAGGCGGATCAATGGTTCGCATCGACTCAAATCTGTTCTTCTTGCGGAGCAAAAGGCGAGAAGAAGGCGATGGATGTCCGTGAATGGACGTGCACTCATTGCGGTGTTCATCATGATCGAGACATCAACGCGAGCACCAATCTGTTGATGTTGGCAAACTAAAACGAATTCCTTCAGGGTGGGAACCACCCGACGAGCTTGGTAAATAATCGTGGCTAATAAAAGTACGATCTTCCCAAGAAGCTCCCCCTTCAATTTGCGAAGCAAATAAGTGGCGAGTAGTTCACAAGGACGAATCGAGGAACGATTGAACAAGTTCTTAAAGAGCGCGGCCAATCGCGAGATGATCCAAGACGGATTCGTCACGAAAAAACAGGACCGCTTCACCATTCCAATCAAAGCTTCTTATAAGCATAAAGTGGCAGGGACGATTGTGGATACATCGAATCGAGGGACGACGGTCTTTATCGAACCGGAAGCGATTGCGAGGTTAAATGCTGAACTCGTCGTCAAGCGTACGGAAGAAGCGGTAGAGGTGTATCAAGTACTAGCGACGTTGACGGGAGCGGTGACAGAAGTACTTCCTGACATCGAATCGATGCTCGATGTCATCGCCCAGTACGATATGGTCTTCGCCAAAGGGAAGTACAGCCAGTCGATTGATGGCGTGACACCACACGTCAATGCGAGCGGTCGCATCCGATTGAAGCAAGTACGTCATCCACTTTTAGAAAGCGCCGTTCCACTCGATTTTGCTATCGGTACAGACTATCGCGGCTTGATCATCACGGGACCGAACGCCGGCGGGAAGACGGTCGTCTTGAAAACGATAGGACTCCTTAGTCTGATGACGATGACAGGACTGCATATCCCGGCTCACACCGATACAATCATTTCGACATTTGATGAGGTGTTCGTCGATATCGGAGATAATCAAGACTTGGAATCGGCACTCAGTACGTTCTCTGCACACATGTACAACGTGTCGAAGATCATGCAGACCGCTGGAAAACGGTCGCTCTTGTTATTCGATGAAATCGGAAGCGGGACGGAACCGAACGAAGGAGCCGCTCTTGCGATTGCCATCTTAGAAGCGGCATATAAACGGGGTTCAATCGTTGTGGCATCGACGCATTATGGTGAAATCAAATCGTATTCTGAAGCACATCCGGATTTTATGAACGCTGCGATGCAGTTTGACCCGGAAACGCTTGAACCGCAATATCGGCTGCTCAGGGGACAGTCTGGCGACAGCAACGCCCTCTTTATCGCCCGTAAGATGAAGTTACCGGAATCGATTCTGAAACAGGCATCCCGTTACATGAACGAGAAAACGTATGACATGACGAAAGTCGATGATTCTAAAATTACGCGAGAAGTGGAAATGGTACCACTTGAAGAGGCAGAGCACTTTGAAACAGGGGACCGTGTCCGCTTGTTAGAGACGAATCAAGTCGGTCTTGTCTATTCGTTTGATGCATCGCGTCGACATGTCCGCGTGTTCGTAGATGCGGAATATGTAGAATTGCCGAGCCGCCGCGTTCGTCTTGAGGCACGCGCGACAGAGCTTTATCCGGCTGACTATGATTTAGATACGTTGTTCACGACGTATCAGGAACGTAAGGAGGCTCACGACTTTGCCCGGGGGTCGAAGAAAGCGTTACGGAGAGTAGAGAAAGAGATTCGGGAAAGGAAGAAACAAGAGCAATCTAACCGAAAATGAGATGTCTAAATCCATTTAGAAAGGGCAGCCACCGTGAGTGACTGCCTTTTGACTTATAAGCTGTTGCTTTGATTTTCTACGTTGCTGTCGCTCTCTGTTGAAGCATCATCATCTGAAGAAGATGAATCGTCATGATGTGGACCGTGCCCATGTCCATGGCGACCACCTTCACGTCCACCGCGCATACCACGAATATCTTCCAAGTCATCGTAACTTGTCACATCGGCAAACCGTTCTTCGTGATCCGCAAGAATTTGATCGGCTTCTTCTTGCGTCAAGTTCCCTTCCTCCACAGCGGTTGCGAGTTTTTCTTCATGCGACGTCAAGATGGCGTCGATGAACGTTTCAATTGAAATGCCTTTTTCTTCTGCGAGTTCAGGGAGAGATTGCCCGTTTTCGCGAGCCGCATCCACTTCATCTTCCGTTAAACCGAGCGCTTCGATGAGAGCGGCATGACCTGCTTCCCGGTCACCGAACATACCAGGACCTCGTTCACCACGTTCACATTGTGTGGATTCCGTCGTTGTCGATTCATCAGTCGTCGTGTCATTCGTCGCGGCATATACGCCTGTACCTGAGACGGCCAAAAGACCGGCTAAGGCGATTGCTAGTTTTGTTGATTTCATGTGTATCTCCTCCTTTTGATACTTCAAGTGTAGGACTGAAGGCTTCGGAAGTTGTGAGGGAGTTGCAAGATTTCTGCAAATTGTCTTTGGGAAACGGTGGGACGTTCGATGGGTGCGATATAATGGAGGTGGAGGCGATATGAGATGAACGTACTCGTTGTGGAAGATGAGCAAAAACTGGCGGATGGCATGTCCCGCTTTTTAACATATGCCGGATTTGAGGTGACCGTAGCGATGACCTTGAGTGAGGCGAAGCAACAGTTACATCAACGGTTTGATGCGGTCTTATTGGATGTCCGTCTCCCTGACGGAGAAGGCTGGACCTTGATTCCGACATTGAAAGCCCAACATCCTACACCTGCCATTATCTTGACGACGGCCCGCGGTGAGGCGGATGACCGCGTGTTCGGATTGGAACTTGGCGCAGACGATTATTTAGTCAAACCCATCGTGTTAAAAGAATTGGAGATTCGATTGAAGCGTCTCGTGAAACAGACGGATATGATTCAGTTCGGGGCGCTCACCATCGACGTCAAATCGAGAATGGTACAAGAGAACGGACATCCGCTTCGACTGACGAATAAAGAGTATGAATTGCTACTGTATCTTTGGAAACATGTCGGGGAGGCGTTAGACCGGAACCGCTTGCTCGACGACGTATGGGACTACGCATTCGTCGGAGATACACGAACGGTCGACACCCATATTAAACAACTGCGGGACAAATCGCCGACCTTAAAAGAACAGTTGAAGACTGTGCACCGGGTCGGTTATCGATTAGAGGGATTGTCATGAATCGATTAATGAAGAAGTTACTTTGGACGGCCATTCTACCACTTGCCGTGATGGCACTCTTAACATTCGGACTCACGTCATTATTGATCGGACGCTTCGCAGAAGGTGAGACGTACGCACAATTAGAGCGTGAGGCGGCGATTGTGTATGAGGCCATTCAAGAGGGGCGTGGAATCCCGGGGCAACTTGACGTGCTTGTATTCCAAAATGGGCAGCGGATCGAGTTCGAACGAGGCGGACGGATGCATCGCATGATGCCGATCAGCCTCGACCCGTATGACTTATCGGTTCAGGACGAAGTGAGTGTAAATGGCACCCGCTTCTTGACGTATCTACAAGAAGAAGGGGACATTCAAATCGTGACGTATAGCCCCGTTCCGTTCTCGAATCCACAATTCCAGCAAATCTACCTCATCTTAGCAGGTGGGTTTATTCTAGCCCTACTTGTCGCCATCGCTGTCACGTATTGGATGAGTCGTCGGCTCACGCAACCGCTCGTCGAGTTGAAACAAGCGACCGCATCCATTATAGAGGGGCGACACGATATTAGCTTGCCGAGCGTGACGAACGATGAGATTGGAGATTTGACCGTCACCATCGGACAAATGAACACATCACTTCAAGAAAAAGAGGCGCTTCAAAAATCATTTATCTCTGGGATCACACACGATGTGCGTACACCGCTCGCTATCGTTCGAAACGAGGCGGAACTATTAGAGCTTGGTGTTGTCCATGAAACAGAGATGACCACGACCGGTAAAAGCATTACCGAGGAAGTGGACCGGATTGACCGACTCGTCAATCAGATGCTGGAATACTCGAAGTTGTCCGCTGGTTCGATTCCTCTTGAGATGGAACTAATTCAACTAGATGACTTGATTCGTCGGTTGACTTCACGGATGTCCGAGTGGTTCCGACAAAAAGACGTGACACTCGACCTCCGACTCGAAACGGTATCAATCCAAGCTGATCGATTGGCGATGGAACGAGTGCTCTCGAATTTCATAAGCAATGCGTATGAGGTGAGCCCTGTCGGGGGAAGAATCACCATCACGCTAACCCCGAAGCGATTAGAAGTGACCGACGAAGGAAACGGGGTTGATCCTTCCATTCAGCATGCGATATGGGATATGTATGTGAAAGGGGACCGTTCGAACGGACATGGTTTAGGTCTCGCCATCACGAAACTACTTCTTGATGCACAAGGACTTTCATATGGAGTCGATTCAGATAAGGGGGCGACGTTTTGGATCGGATGGACATGACTTTATTTTTACGAGGAGTGCGGTTAGAGAAAGACCGCATCCAATCAACGGGTTATCCGTACTCGTTACCCATCTTTCAGACACTCGATGAACTGACGTTTCATCATCCTGTCACCTTTCTTGTTGGAGAGAACGGGAGTGGGAAATCGACGTTGATTGAAGGGATGGCGGTGGCGGCTGGATTCAACCCAGAAGGCGGAGCGCCGTCCTTCCAATTCGAAACAGAGTCGACACATAGCTCGTTGTATGAAGCGTTACGTCCGATTCGAGGACCGTATCGTCCGAAAGACGGCTTTTTCTTACGCGCCGAGACGGCATATCAGTTGTCGAGTTACGTAGATGAGATGGCGAAACTTGGACCTGACATGGAGCGGTTCTATGAAGCATACGGAGGACGTTCCCTTCACGAACAGTCGCACGGGGAAGCGTTTCTTTCCCTCATGTTGCATCGATTCCGTGGAGAGGGGCTCTACATTTTGGATGAGCCGGAGGCCGCATTGTCACCGATGCGTCAACTGACGATGCTCGCACGCATGCATGAACTTGTCCAGTCCGGCAGTCAATTCATCATTGCGAGTCACTCACCGATCTTGATGTCGTATCCAGGTGCGATGATTTTACAAGTGGAGACGGGACTTACTCCGACTGCATTCGACGATCTTGAACATGTAAAGGTCATGCGCGACTATTTGGATGCGCCAGAGCGGATGCAACGGATTTTGTTCGACTAAAAAAAGCGGCCGCGGCCGCTTTTTCATGCTTTCGTGATTTTTCGCAATAAGATGATCGCGAGACTAATGCCCCCAGCAATCAACATATACAAGATAATTTCCATCCAAGTGTTCATTCGTCGTCTCCATCCGCAAAGATTGCAAGCTCCCCTTGTGGCATCGCGACCAACAGATAGGCGTCTCCACCAAGTGGTCTCGCGTCCCCTGCTTGCCAGCACTCAAAGTGTTCTTGATATCCATTGATGAAGAGAAGGGATCCGGATTCAAATTCCAGTTCGAGGTGGGGGTGTTCGTCACCGAGGAGTACTTGATGGATGCGCTCTCTTCTTAAGCGCATGAGCTGTTCAAACGTATTTTGCGTCGCATGGACATGCCACGGTCCCTCGATGGAGATCCAAGATTCCAGTCCTTGACGACTGAAATAGAGAAGATGATGGTTTGGACCAGAACCGAAATCGATTCCGACAAAAGAAGAGGCGGTAAAGAGGTGATGCAAAATAGATGTCGCTTGTTCGTGCTCTGTGGTAGACACAACGTCACCTCACTATAAAGAGTTGTTATCATTATCATTTCACGTTACCACGATAAAGTAAACGAATCTAACTCAATCTTCAGGAAAAATAATTGTGGCGTTACATCAAGAAACGGCTTCAACCAGAGCGTTTCTCAACCGTAAAGATTGTTTGGGTTATACTGGAATATAATAAAGGGAAATACGCTCGATTTCGTTTTGGATAGGGGGGACATGAGATGATTGTATCAATCGACAAAGCAGGGTATGAGAGTAACGAGCCGGTCATTCAGGACATCTCGTTTGATGTACGGGCAGGTGAGATTTTAGGGGTGATTGGGTCGAATGGTGCGGGAAAAACGACCACCATCGCCTGTCTTACCGGAACGATTCCTTGGATGAAGGGAACGGTCGAGATGGAACGCTATGCGTACATCCCGGAACAACCGGTCTACTATGATTATTTGACGCTGTCTGAACATATCGCACTCGTCCAAGAATTAACGGGAGTCGATTCAAAAGAAAAAACGGAGGAGTTGCTACAGCTTTTCCGACTCAATCATGTGACCGACCGGTATCTCTCTTCTTTTTCAAAAGGGATGAAACAGAAGGCGATGATTTTACTGGCGCTCATTCAAGAAACGCAGGTATTAATTGTCGATGAACCGTTTATCGGATTGGATGCAACGACGACGATTCAGTTACTTCGACTGTTAGAAACGGAGCGTGCGAGGGGGGCAAGTGTCTTATTAGTCACACACGTTCTTGATACGGCCGAGCGGTTGTGTGACCGGTTCGTATGGATCGATGATGGCAACTGCTGGCGAGTGGGACGAAAGCAGAGATTCGTGAGGCACTCGAAACAGAGGGGATGACCTTGTTCGATATGATGGAAGATGTGGCGCTCCGATGATTGCGAAACGATTGTTTTGGATGCGTGTCTCCCGTTATATAAAACAACAGTGGAAGACGGTCCGATTGATTGTCGACTGGACGATTTTTTTATACGGTGTCCTTCCTCTTCTCATATGGGCTGGCTATTCCTACTGGCAAGTCTGGGAAGGGAGCTTTCCCTGGTTAGGTGACGTCCCTTATTTTCTCTGGGCACTTCTGATTGGATGGTTCATGTGGCAAGATCGCATGTTTGTCTGGATTGAGCGTGCCGATCTCATCCTTGTGTCAAACCAAAGCATGATTCGGGATTTGAAATGGTATTCGCTTTGGTATCATTTTACGCAACACGTGATTCAATATGGATGTTATTTGCTTTTGCTTGCCCCAATTCTATACATAAAGGGTAGGAATGTTGGCGAGATTCTCACGTTTGGGGCTGTACTATTTCTACTCGGTTGGTGCCATGCATGGATTCAGTATCAATTTCGCCTCCGACACGCCCATCTCATGAAGCGAGTATTGATTGTACTCCTTGCTTTTGTAGGTGTGTATGCGTTATTGATTGATTCAGTATTACTCAGTGTGTTGATCGGAAGCATGATGGTCACATTTGCGGTATACGTAGGGGAAGGATGGGTGTCGAAACATCCGAATATCGGTCGGGAGATTGAAATCGGGGAACGTGAGCGTGCCTCATTCGACCGTGTCCTGCTGACGACGTCAGGAGCCATCGAGAAGACGAGTGAGCGGAAACGTCCCCTGTATCGACCGAGACCGAACCGCTTCGGCACCGTCAGGCGGACGATGGCAATCCTTATGTACTTTAGAACGCCGAGTCATCGGAATCTGTGGTTTCGACTCATTCTGCTCGGGGTCACGAGCGTGATTCTTCTCCCGAGTTGGTTCAAACTAGTGGTCCCGATTTATTTGTTGTATGTCGCCTATCAGGAACAGACGTCGTTCACGAGAGAAATGGAGCGGCATCCATTCTTCCAATCTATTCAAGAAAGAGGTTCATCATGAACGAACAGCAATATGAACAACTCCTGCAAATCGAGACGGCCAAACCTCAGCAAGGATTCCCCTCCTCGGCCGAATATCATCGTTATGAGCCGACTCCTTACGAGGCACTCGATTTGCTTCGGGACGCGTATCCGTTAGAGTCCACAGATACGATTGTGGATTTTGGTTCGGGTAAAGGGCGTCTGCCATTCTATTTAGCGTATACGTTTCGTGTGCGGGCAATCGGTGTCGAGATGGACGGTGGATTTCACGAGGAGGCACTCCAGAATTGGGTGAGCTATACGAAGAGACATCGTAATCGGGGAAGTGTTCAATTGGAACGGGGATTCGCGGAGGAATTCACGATTCCGTCGGATGCGAATCGATTCTACTTCTTTAATCCGTTCTCAGTGCACGTTTTCCGCCAAGTGATTGCCAAAATCATCGAATCTGTTGAAACGGATCCTCGTCCGGTCGATGTGATTTTATATTATCCGGCGGATGAGTACCTCCATTATTTGAATGATGAGACGCCTTTTCAGTACGTACAAACGGTGCGATTGCCGCTGAAGAATCTTCATGAGCGATTTTTGATTTATCGGTTTGATATGATGGAGTCATCTTGGTAATGAAGGAGTGAGCACGATGAAAAAGAAAGACATTTTAGAAGCGTATCGTTGGCGTCAAGCGACGAAAGCGTTCGATGCGGATCGTAAAATCAAAGAAGAGGACATGGAGTTCATTTTAGAGACGGGACGTCTTTCGCCGAGTTCGTTCGGATTCGAGCCATGGCAATTCGTTGTGGTGCGTCGGGAAGATTTACTCCAAAAGATTAAAGATCATGCATGGGGAGCGCAAGGTCAAGCACTGACTGCCAGTCACTTTGTGTTGATCCTCGCAAGAACACCGAAATCCATGCGTTACGATTCGGACTATATTCGTCATATCGTGACGGGTGTACAGGGCCGGACGGAAGAAGAATACGCACAACGCGTGAAACGGGTACAAGAGTTCCAAGAGAACGACTACCGTCTCTTAGACGATGAGCGTGTCTTCCAGGAATGGATCAAGCGTCAGACATATATCCCACTCGGAAACATGATGACGGCTGCTGCACAAATCGAGATTGATTCATGCCCGATTGAAGGGTTCAATCAAGAAGAAATCGATGAGTTGCTCATCTCAGAAGGCGTGATGGAACGAGGCGAATGGTCACTTTCGGTCATGGTCGCATTTGGGTATCGAGCGCGCGATTTCGCGCCGAAAACACGTCGTGACTTTAACGAGGTCGTCAAATATATCGGATGAAAAAAAGAGTCAATCACCTCGGCGATTGACTCTTTTAAATTATTTCCAGTCTGTGATGCGGTCGACTGGGAAGCGGACTGATGGATACCCTTCTTCTGCTGCTTTCCCAATTGAGAGAAGCATGACTGGAAGGTAACGCTCTTTGTCGAGACCGAACGCTTCAGCGATGTTCGCTTTGTCGTATCCGCCGATTGGGTTTGTGTCATACCCGTGTGCACGTGCGACGAGCATGAGTTGCATCGCAACAAGACCTGAATCGAGCATGATGCTGTCCTTGATCATTTCTTTCGGTGCATCTTTGAAGATGCCTTTGATCATGTCGACTTGACGGTCGCGGACTTCAGCCGGCATCATACCGCGCTCTACCGCTGTATTAAAAATCTCTTCTGTGTAATCTGCCATTTGGTAGTCGGCAAAGAGGGCGATGACCGCTGAAGATGTTTCCACTTGGCGTTTGTTGAAGCTTGCGAGTGGAAGGAGTGTTTCTTTTCCTTCTGCGCTATCGATGACGACGAAGCGCCATGGCTGTAAGTTAAGTGATGAAGGAGCTGTTGTCGCTTCTTCAAGAATTTGTGTCATTTCTTCTTTTGAGATTTTGACGTTCTCATCGTATACACGAATCGAGCGGCGTCCTTTGACAATCTCCATAAAGTCTTTTTGAGTAGCAGTGTTCATATTGTAGTCTTCCTTTCATGGTCAATAGTATCTTGTAACATCGTTAGGGATGCTAATAACTGTTGTTGGTCCTCTACCTTCATGTTGACAAAAAGTCGGTCCGTTAAGCACTCTTTTTGCTCAGTCCAATGTGCAATTTGCTCACGACCATCGTCTGTCAACTCGACATAGATGACACGGTTGTCTTGTTCACATCGTCTCCGCGTGATGAGTCCTTGTGTCTCTAATTGTTTCAGGTGTCGGGTGATGGCGGCATGGTCGATATCGACGCGCTGTTGCAATTCACGTTGCCGCAATGGACCGACGTGATACAGGTTGCTCAAAATGTCGTAGCGACTCAAGCTGAGCCCGTCCATTTCAGAGTCGAATAATTGTCCCAGTTCTTTTTGTACCTTGATGATGTGATAGAGAATTTGATCACGGAGCGAGCAAGAATCTCGCATACACATCCCCTCCTCAAATCATTGATGGGTCACACAATGTACGGTAAACCCGTCTTCACAGGTTTTCAAATAAAAAGTTTAAAAAAATGGGTTGCAAAACTGCTATATAATATTCTGTATTTCAATCAAAGGAGGAACCCCATCATGACAACGAAAAAAATGGAAAGCGAATAGTTGATTGAATGTTGGGTAGTCCGCCGCATCGTATCTGGAGAATCGACAGCATCTTTGGCGAATACGGCATTCGTCTACGGCAACGACTTGATGCGCCTCGTCTTGGATCGTGCAGGCGGTTCGCTCCAAATCATGAAAGAGCCGATCGATGAAGTTG
Organism: Caryophanales bacterium; assembly: GCA_902362975.1. GTDB lineage: Bacteria > Bacillota > Bacilli > Exiguobacteriales > Exiguobacteriaceae > Exiguobacterium. Next base: position 18,930 of record CABIYO010000033.1, on the reverse strand, counting down.
TCGTTTTCCGCAAGTCGGAAGATCGGGACGAAGAAAATGTTTGCCGTTGCTGCGGGATGGAGCATTCGACGTTTAAGGCAGCGTTGGAATGCTGCGCTTACCTCGACTAAATCATTTCATTTGCATTATCTGTCATATAACAAATCTAATTTTATGAAATTAATATAATACAGAGAGTGTTTGTTGATGAAAAAACGCGAAGAATTGTTGAACAGCTGGAAGTCAGAACGATTTGAAGGGGTAGAACGTCCATACTCTGTAGAAGACGTCATGAAATTACGAGGGTCTATCGTGATTGAACATACGCTTGCGACAAAGGGAGCGGAACGCCTGTGGCAATTGATGCATGAACGTGACTACGTCCATGCACTCGGTGCGTTGACAGGGAACCAGGCCATTCAGCAAGTGAAGGCAGGACTCGAAGCCATCTATTTGAGTGGTTGGCAAGTAGCGGCGGATGCGAACCTGTCAGGTCACATGTATCCGGACCAGAGTCTATATCCGGCCAACTCGGTGCCAAGTGTCGTCAAACGAATCAACCAAGCGCTTCAACGTGCTGACCAAATTCAAACGGCAGAAGGGAAAGGCGACACGCATTGGTTCGCACCGATTGTCGCGGATATGGAAGCCGGTTTTGGTGGGGTGCTCAACGTATTCGAACTGACGAAGGCGATGATTGAAGCGGGGGCTGCCGGTGTTCATCTCGAGGACCAGCTCTCGTCTGAGAAGAAATGTGGTCACCTCGGTGGGAAGGTATTACTCCCGACGCAGACGGCTGTGAAAAACTTAATTTCGGCTCGACTTGCGGCAGACGTCATGGGTGTCCCGACAATCATCGTAGCGCGGACAGATGCGCACGCGGCGAACTTGACCACGAGCGACATCGACCCAATCGATCATCTGTTCATCATTGGAGAGCGTACGCCGGAAGGCTTCTATCGTACGGAAGCTGGTATCGAGCAAGCAATCGCTCGTGGTCTCACTTATGCACCGTATGCAGACCTCGTCTGGTGTGAGACGTCCGAACCAGATTTGGCAGAGGCACGTCAATTTGCCGAAGCGATTCATGCGAAGTATCCAGGCAAACTTCTCGCTTACAACTGCTCGCCATCGTTCAACTGGAAGAAGAAGCTGTCAGACGAAGAGATCGCCACGTTCCAACAAGAAATCGGCGCAATGGGATACAAGTTCCAGTTCGTTACACTCGCTGGATTCCACGCGCTCAACTTCGGCATGTTCGAGCTCGCACGCGGTTACAAAGATCGTGGCATGGCGGCTTACTCGGAGTTACAGCAAGCAGAATTTGCGGCTGAAGTACATGGTTACACGGCGACACGTCATCAGTGTGAAGTCGGAACGGGTTACTTCGATGAAGTCTCGCTCGTCATCTCAGGTGGACAATCATCAACGACAGCGCTCGCAGGTTCGACCGAGACTGAACAGTTTGAAACACCGTTGCATTGAGCGATGCCCCTCGACAAGAGGGGTTTTTTGTGTCCGAATTTGGAACACCTGCATCCTGTTCACTTAAATGTGACGTATTTCACATTTTTGTTGTCGAACTCTTGCTACGCTGAACATGTCAAAATGAATATGGAGGTTATGACAGATGACACAGATATTCACGGGCGATACGCACGTATCTGAAATCGTCAAACAATGCCCGCAAGCGGCAGACATTTTCAAACGGAACCGAATCGATTTTTGTTGTGGCGGCAACCGACCACTCGCCGAAGCGACTGACAAATCGAAACGGTCGACGGAAGACATTTTAGAAGAAGTTAATGCGCTCTATCAACGCAAGCAAGAGATGAACGAGAAGAGCATCGATTGGGATGCCGCTTCTTCTTCGGAATTGATTGAGCACATCATTTATAAGCATCACCAATTTTTGACGGACGAATTGCCACAGCTCACACCATATGTGACAAAAGTGTTCCGGGTCCACGGACAAAATCATCCGCACCTCGGACGCATTCATCAACTGTTCAATCAATTGAAAGTGGAACTTGAACAACATATCATCAAAGAAGAGACAGAAGACTTCCCGACGTTGCTTCGTCACGAGACCGCACCGACAGCTGAAACGAGACGGGAGCTTGATGACATCTTGGCCTCGCTCGAGTCAGAACATGCAGCAGTTGGGGACATTTTAAAAGAGTTGCGTCACATCACAAACGACTATACGCCGCCTGAAGGAGCGTGTGGGACGTATCGTCTTGTCTATCAACGGTTAGAAGCGCTCGAATCGGATACGTTTGAACACATTCATCTCGAAAACAACATTTTATTCCCGCGGGCGCGCGCGTTCGCTTAAGCAGTGGAACACCTCTACTTACGTAGGGGTGTCTTTTTGTGACGTTTGATACAGATGGGAGGCAAATCAAGCACTACGATAAAGGGGAGGCAAAGGAGTGATTAATCATGAAACGGGTGAGTGGAGTCATCGTAGGGGTGACGGTCGCCTTATTACTAAGTCAAGTCTGGTCGAGTTCAGATTCGGAGGACACCGTGACCATTTTGGCGGCGGCAAGCTTAGGCCCAGCTTTAGAAGCGGTCGAGCGACAACTTGAAGCAGAGTTCGATGGGATCGATGTTCGAGTCGTGACGAACGGGAGCGGCGCCTTGCGAGCACAAATCGATCACGGGTCTCCGGCAGATATCTTTTTAGCCGCGAGCGTTGATGATGTCGACCGACTACAAATCCCGATTCTAGAGCGGGATGTGTTCTTGCATAACGAGCTGTGGCTCGTGACCCCGAAAGGGAAACCGTGCGCGGAGACGTGGTACGACTTAAACGCATGTGCTCGGATCGTCATCGGTGACCCGGTCAATGTCCCGGCCGGTCGCTACGCGAAAGCGGCGCTAGAAGTGGAAGGCGTGTGGAAAGAAGTGGAACCACAAATCATATTCGCCCAGAATGTGAGACAAGTATTGACGCTCATCGAACAAGGCGACGCCAATGCGGGATTCGTCTATAAGACGGAACTGACGACGGACGTCGAGTCGCTTCAGTCGGTCCCGTTTGAAGCGACGGGTACGATCGCGTATCCGGCGGTCCGGTTGACGGACAACCCATACGTGCGCGATGTGTACGCGCGTTTGTTTGACGATGATATCCAAGCTCACTTTTTAGCGAAAGGATTTTCTAAATGACGCAACATCCACTTCAACTCACATTCGAAGTCGGGATGATGGCGACGGTGAGCGCCTTCGTCCTCGCCTTCGGAGCAGCTTATTTCATGCATCACCGTCAATTCAAAGGAAAGCGGCTGCTCGAGACGGTGTTTTTACTGCCGCTCATCTTGCCGCCGACAGTCATCGGACTATACGCCTTGATTGTCCTCGGGAACAACGGAATCGGCGGATTGTTACCGATTACGATCTTGTTCACGAAACAAGCGAACATCATCGCATCCGCCTTGGCCGCGTTTCCGCTCATCTACCAAACGATTCGTCTCGGTCTTAAACAACTCGATGCGGAATGGTATGAGGCCGGACGCGTGCTCGGTGGGTCAGAGCGCCAACTGTTCACCTACGTGACGATTCCGCTGCTGTTACCTGCGTTGACGAGTGGGTTTGTCCTTGGTTTCGCACGGTCAATCGGCGAGTTTGGGATCACGATGATGATTGCCGGAAATATCCCGGGCGAGACGATGACGCTCGCCACAGCGATTTATGTGGCGACAATCAACGGTGATATGACCCAGGCACTCGTGTGGAGCGGGTGGTTAGTTGGTTTGACGTTTTTAGTCCTCTGGCTAAGTGAACGTTACGGCAAGCGTTCATATTAGTCGATCACGTCGATTTTTTTCACATAAGACCGGTTCGGAGTATTTAAGATACTCGGACCGGTCTTTTTCCAAATGCGGACGTGGTCCCCGACAGAGATTTGCTTGAACATGGCTTTCACTTGAAACTTGAACCAGCTTACGTCTTCCGGTTCACTTTGCGCGAACAAAGTGTCAGGAGAGAGCATGGCCTCTTCTGCTGTAATTCCGCTGATGACGAGTGCGGTGCGGTTAGATTCATTTATTTCAATCACATACCCCTCGACATCTGGTTCGGTCGTCGCTCGATTGGCGAAGACGAAACCGATGGAAAAGACGACGAGCATGACCGCGATGGTGAGGAATAACATGATTTTAACCGATGATTTCATAAGGGAACGCCTCCTTCGTTCATTATTCTGTCACGTCTCGAATCGCTTATCTGTGAAAAAAGTAACAGTTAAGTCGAGATATCATCTCTATGATGAAACTATGAAGTCGCTCGGAAAGAGAAGGGGGAACACATATGTCCGATCGTTATTTTTATTCGACCGCCGCAAAGTGGTCGTTCGTAGGAATCACCATCTTGGTGCTCTCGACATGGATCGCCTCGGCAGGATTTGAGCACGTAGACATGGCGCTGTTCGGCTACTATATCGCCGCCGTCATTTTCATGATTGGGATGGTCGTCCGCTTGACGTTATTTTTTGCACGGCCGGCCACTTCACAAGTATTGAAGCGGAGCCTCAAACAAATGAAGGCAGAAAAAAAACGCGCCAGCAAAGCCGTCGCCGCCACGACCGTCAATAACATCGTCTTACAGAAATTCATCTGGGAACGAGGTTGGTACCGTTGGACCCAACATATGTTGATCGCCTGGGGATGTCTCGGGTCGTTTGCCATCACATTCGGGCTGACGTTCCAATGGATGCGGTTTGATTTGATTGATATCGATACGTATCAGATTGTCGTTTTTAACATCCCGACCATTAAGATGGCCGCGAACGGATTGTTCGCGGAGCTCGTCTATAACGGCTTGAACATCACCGCGCTCATGTTGCTCGTCGGCGTGCTCATGGCGCTCTATCGCCGGATCAATGACCAGGACGTGAAAGTGACACAGCGGTTCGAATTTGATATATTACCGCTTCTCATGTTGCTCATCGTCACTGTCTCGGGGTTGTTGCTGACCGTTTCGTATAAATTCTTCGGAGGCTTCCTCCATCACGAGCTCGCCTTGTTCCATCAATTGACCGTCATCATCTTTTTATGTTACTTCCCGTTCGGTAAACTGTTCCACTTGCCGGTCCGACCGATGGCGGCCAGCGTCCCGATGAACTACCGGGAAGTCGAAGCGGATGAGACCCGTGTCTGCGCCGGGTGCGGGACACGTTATGCGACGGACAATCAAGTCGAGGACGTCCAAGCGATTTTGCAAGCACAGACGATCCAGCTCGGGCTCAGTGACGGGACCCAGCTCTCCGATTACTGCCAACCGTGTCGACGTTTGATGCGTGTGAAGATGCAATTGAACTTGATGAACGGACAGTTACCGACACACCCGGTCGATACGAACACGGGCATGTCGATGCCAGGATTCGGCCGACCGAAGGAGGCGAAAGGTGATGCAAAAGATGAGACATCTGTGCGTTAAGTGCGGCGAACCGACCGGCACGCTTGAAGAGATTGAACAAGTGAAACAATTGCTCGAGGGGTCGGACCAACTCGTGAAAGTCGATGCGGCGCACACGGTCCAAGACCTCTGTCACGCCTGTCGTCGTCGGGCCCGGCTCGATTCGGCGCTCGGACGGCCCGGAAGTGACGGGATGCATTATCCGCTTCAAACGATTAACGGCTATCACGTCAGTGGATTTTCAAAACGAAGAGCGGAAACGTTCTATGGAGGGGAAGAAGATGAGTGACTTTTTAACGTCGCCAGAAGTACAGAATTTAATCAAACCGGGTGAAAAGTTGATTACAACCCATTGCTGTTACTGTGGCATGCAGTGCGGCATGCATATCCGGGTCGATGAGAAAACCGGGGCCGTCAAAGGCGTTGAACCACGCTACGATTTCCCGGTCAACAAAGGAAAACTTTGTCCGAAAGGCGTCACGGCCTATCAAACGATCGAACATCCGGACCGCATCATGACTCCGCTCATCAAACGGAACGGCAAGTTTGAGAAAGCGACATGGGAAGAAGCGCTCGACGTGATCGAAGCGAACTTTAAACGCATTCAACGAGAGCATGGGAAAGATGCGCTGTCCGTCTTCGGCGGCGTCTCGATGACGAATGAAAAATGTTACCTCGTTGGGAAGTATGCCCGGGTCGCACTCGGCACACGGTTCATCGATTACAACGGTCGCTTCTGCATGTCGTCAGCTGCCGGCGGTTTCTTGAAGACACTTGGGATTGACCGCGGAGCGACGCTTCCATGGACGGAGTTCGAGCACGTCGATACATTCTTTGTCGCCGGTTCGAATATCGCCGAATGTCATCCGACGACGACGCAACATATTTGGAAGGCGAAAGACAAAGGCGCAAAAATCATCGTCGCCGACCCGCGTGAAATTCCGATGGCGCGCGTCGCCGATGTCCATCTCGATTTGAAGCCAGGGACGGATGCGGCGCTTGCGATGGGACTGCTCAACTTTTTAGTCGAACACGATTATGTTGATCAAGCGTACGTGGATGAGCGTTGCGATAACTACGAAGAGTTGAAAGCGTCAGTCCGAGACTGGACGCTCGAACGGACGAGTGAGGTGACCGGTGTCGCTATCGAAAAACTCGAGAAGGCCGGTCATATTTATGGGAAGAGCCCACGTTCGGTCATGTTGTTCGCTCGCGGCGTCGAACAACAGTCAAAAGGCGTCGACAATGTCTCGCTCTATACGTCGATGGCGCTCTTACGAGGCATGATTGGGAAGTTTGCTTCGGGCGTCGCCACGATGACGGGGCAAGGGAACGGGCAGGGTGGACGAGAACATGGACAAAAAGCAGACCTGTTACCAGGCTACCGAAAATTAACTGATCCGAAAGCCGTTGAATATGTGAGCGGGGTTTGGGGCATCGATCCTTCCGAGATGCCAAAACCAGGTGTGTCCGCGTTCGAAATGTTCGATGAGATTCAAGCGGGAACGATTCGGGCGATGCACCTCATGTGTTCGAACCCAGCCGTTTCGGCACCGAACCTTCCGTACGTGTGGGACAGTTTCAACAAACTCGATTTCTTCGTCGTTAGTGACTTCTTCATGTCGGAATCTTGTGAGTTCGCTGATGTCGTCTTACCGGCTTGTTCGTGGGCCGAAGACGAAGGGACGACGACAAACTTAGAAGGACGAGTCATTCGGATCCGGAAAGTGCGCGAACCGCTCGGGGAGTCGCTTCCAGACTGGGAAATCATGAAGCGGATCGCTGAGCGAATGGGACGCGGACAGTACTTCCCGTATGAGACGGCGCGTGACATCTGGGAAGAGTTCCGCATCGCGACGAAAGGTGGAGCGGCTGACTACTCTGGGATCACATGGGAACGAATCGACAACGAGTATGGTGTCTTTTGGCCATGTCCGTCCGAAGATCATCCCGGCACACCGACGATGTTCAAAGAACGGTTTGGAACGGCGAATGGAAAAGCAAATTTGCCTGTCGTCACATATCGGCCGGCCGGTGAATATGCGAATGAAGAATATCCGGTCACGCTCACGACAGGTCGGGTCGTCTTCCATTACTTATCGGGTAATCAGACGCGCCGTATCGACTTCTTGAGCACGATGTCAAAACTGCCGTTCGTGGAGATCCATCCGGAGTTAGCATCAAGTTACGGCCTTCAAACGGGCGACAAAGTCGAGCTTCGCACACGTCGCGGGTCGATAGTCGTCGAAGCACGTTTAACGAAGGCGATTCGAAAAGATACGGTCTTCGTCCCTTATCATTGGGGCAAGGAGCTTGCCATCAATCAATTGACGAACCCGTGTCTCGATCCGATATCACGCATGCCGGAGTTCAAGGTATGTGCGGTACAAATGAAAAAGTTACCGGCCGACACCCCGTTACACATTAATCCGTTGACGGTCCCGCTCGGATCAAGCGTGCCGTTCATGGCGGACCATGCGATTGCGACGAGCTGTCACGTCATGGATGAGGAGGTTCATACGAAATGAATAAGGTCATGTATTTAGAGTTTGAACGTTGTATCGGCTGTCGGGCCTGTCAGGCAGCTTGCCGCGAATGCGGGGACCACGAGGGGCTCGAGCGCAACTATGTGGATTATATCGATTTCTCGGAGAACCGTCAGACGTTCCCGATGATCTGTATGCAGTGTAAAAATCCGGCTTGTGCTCAAGTATGTCCAGCGAATGCGATTCAAATCACGCCAGAGGGCGTCGTGTTATCGGCTTCAGAAGAAAAATGTATCGGCTGCCGGAACTGTACGTTCGCTTGTCCGTTCGGGATTCCGAAGTTCGACTTTGAAAAGAATAAGATGTATAAGTGCGACATGTGTTACGACCGCTCCAAACATGATATCGCGCCGATGTGTGCGTCGGTTTGTCCGTCGGATGCGATTCGCTTCATCGATCATGACGAGATGATGCAACTCCGTCGTCAACGTGTCCAAATGAACATGATCGAAGGGAAAAAGCCTTCGCAAGACGATAAATGGAATTACGTCCCTGAATTCTTTGGCGTCTATTCCGATTGAGATGGAAAGGAAGATGACTTATGTCGAATGAATCAAAAGACCGGGAACGCTTATCCGAACTCGTCGACAACTTGAGTCGGGCCGATGACGTGAAACTGAATCGACGGGCGTTCATCAAATCAACGTTCGGCGCAGGTATCGCACTCGGTCTCGCGACCATCCCGTTCAATATCGCGTCCTTCGTTCGAAGCGAGCCGAGAACCGACCGTCAGTTCATCACGACGGTCGAGGCACTAGAGCGCGGGAAATCACTCGAATTTGAATATCCGGGTACGGAACCAGCGTTGCTCGTTCATTTAAAGAATGGTGAATTCGTCGCCTATAACAACAAATGCACTCATCTGCAGTGCCCAGTGTTTTATGTGGAGGAAGAAGATGTTCTTCTTTGTCCGTGCCACCGTGGTTACTTCGGTGTCGACGGCCAACCACAGGCCGGTCCGCCACAGCGGGAACTCCCTAAAATCGTGCTTGAAATCGAGAACGGGAAGATTTTTGCGGTCGGAAGAGAGATTCATCATGGGGCGTAACGGTTGGAGTTTAATCGGATTGGTCATATTGCTCGCGACGAACATGATACTCTTGCAATATACAATCGAGAGCTACATGGTGTATGATTATGCCTCGATGCGACTGTATATGATCATCGCCGTCATCAATGTCGGATTGATCGGCTTGTTATATCGGTATTGGAAAAAAATTGAATATCGTACGAAAGAATAGTCCTCCCCTTGAAACGCTTCTACATGTTGATTGCGTTTCGAGGGGATTTGTGTTTAAAATGAAGGCAAGCTTTCATATGGCGCAACGTATTTTAAGGAAGGTCGGTGGAAATGGCTCATTCAAGTAAAGCGATGGTGCTCGAGGAAACAAAAAAAGTGGCACATCGAATCATTCATGTCCCAAAAGGCGGTTTTCTGTTCCGAGAACAAGAAGATGCAGCTGAATTTTATATTGTAAAGAGTGGACTGATCCAAATTTCGAAATTGACGGAAAATGGAAAAGAGTTGACGTTACGTTGTTTAAGCGCTGAGGCTTGTTGCGGAGAGTTGACGTTATTCGCAAATGAACCAAAATATTTATTTAACGCCAAGGCGTTAGAAGATAGTGAAGTTTACGCGGTCAAAATCGAGCGTATTGAAACGATGATTTTGTCGTCGAACCCGGAATTCGTCCGCGAGTTCATGGTCATGATCAACGAACATATGCGGAAACAGCATACGAAATTTAGAGACTTGGTGCTGAACGGGAAAAAAGGGGCGCTCTACTCGACGCTCATTCGTATGGCGAACAGCTATGGGGTAGAAGTCGAAGACGGCATTCTCATCGACTTGAAACTGAAAAACCAAGAGCTCGCCAACTATTGCGGGACATCGCGTGAACGCGTGAATCGCATGTTGAACGAGCTCGCCCGAGAAGGGATTATTTCACTCCCTTCCCGTCAAATCATTATCCATGACCTCGACCGGTTGAAACTGCTCAACCATTGTGAGGACTGTCCGGTCTCGGTCTGTGTCATCGATTGATCACATTACGGCAGCAAGCGATAGCTCGCCTTCAAAATGCTCCAATCCATCGGCCTCGATTGTACAGGCCGATACATAAAACTCGCCATCTTCCATCAATTCATAAGACCGGAGCACGCCTTCGGCTAGCTTGATCCCGTTGGCACGGACCTCGACGACGACACCTTCCATCGAGCGGACACGCGCTGCAGATAAAAAGTCGAGCCATCGTTTGAAATGGCGATAAACGGTGACCGCGGTCCCGTCCCCTAAGTAACCGATAACTGCTTGGGTATCATCGATCGTCACGTCATGGTGAGTGTCGATCCGAACGAGCAAGTTGTGCAGCGCTTCTAGTTCTTCTAACGGACTTTCAAGTGGGAATGTGATATCGAGCCCCGTCTCGGTGAACGCAGCCTCGGCGATTGCGACGCCGAAGACACGGAACACGTGGGCCCCGTCTTGACTGAAGAAATATGGTTGTAGCGCCAAGCGAACTTCGGGCGCACAGTGGATTTGAATGAGATGTGACAAATTAATCCCTCCTCTATTCCTTATCGTAAGGAATCGGGGAGGTTTTTTCTGTGTTCAAAGTCACAGAAACAAAAGATAGGCGATTTTGTCACAGATTGATGACAGGGTGAGAAAAAAACGCAAGATGCGAAATAAGTGTGAAAGAAGGCACACTTTTTTTAGGGGGTGGCCGATAGGATGAGATTAGGGTACGAATTGGACCGTTAAGAGGAGGAATAGACTATGCAACAATTAGACAAAGGGTCACACGCACTCGCGGAGTGGAAGCCAGAGGATGTGGGATTCTGGGAAGAGACGGGAAAACAAGTCGCCAATCGGAACTTGCTCGTTTCGGTCCCGGCACTGACGCTTGCATTCATCGTCTGGCAAATGTGGTCGGTCGCGGCCGTCCACTTGAATTCGATCGGGTTTAGCTTTACGCAAGGCCAGTTGTTCACGTTGGCCGCCCTACCTGGACTCGTCGGGGCGACGTTGCGCTTTTTCTATACGTTCGCAAACAGTATATTCGGCGGTCGGAACTGGACGATCTTCTCGACATCGATTTTGTTGTTGCCGCTCCTAGGCATCGCCTATGCCGTTCAAAACGTCAATACGCCGTATTGGGTATTCATGATTTTGGCCGCACTTTGCGGACTAGGCGGCGGAAACTTCTCGTCATCAAACGCCAACATCGGCGCGTTTTATCCGAAAGCGAAAAAAGGGACGGCGCTAGGGATTAACGGAGGCATCGGGAACTTGGGCGTCTCGCTCGTCCAATTGATCACACCGCTCGTCATCACGACAAGTATTTTCGGGTTCATCGGCGGGAACGCCCTCGTGACCGAGACCGGCGAAGAGATTTGGCTTCAAAACGCCGCGCTCATTTGGGTCGTGCCGACCATTATTTTGACGGTCTGCGCATACTTGTTCATGGATAATTTACCGACCGCGCGTCAATCGCTTCGTGAACAGGCGAGCGTGTTTAAAGACAAACATTTTTGGATTCAAACGTTGCTCTACACGGCGGCGTTCGGTTCCTTCATTGGATATGCCGCAGCGTTCCCGATGATTTTAAAGTTAAAGTTCCCTGAGTCGGACTTGATGGCGCTCGCCTTCCTTGGTGCATTCCTTGGCGCCTCTTCGCGTCCGTTCGGGGGCTGGATCAGTGATAAGATCGGAGCGGCCAAAGTGACAGTAATCGTGTTCGGAATCATGGCGCTCGGTACGATCAGTGTCATCATGGCCATCACGAACAGCAACTTGACGATGTTTTTCATCTCCTTCGTCGTCTTGTTCATCGCAACAGGACTCAACTCTGGAGCGACGTTCGCGATGATTCCCCACGTGTTCGTGGCGACGAAGACACCGGCCGTCGTCGGATTCTCGGCAGCGTTTGCTGCTTACGGAGCCTTCTTCATTCCGAAGATGTTCGGTTGGTCGCTCGAGCTCGTCGGTTCGTTCAACGGTGCGTTGTTCGTCATGCTAGGGCTCTATGCGATTTCGATTGCCATCACAATTTATTATTACTTGCGCAGCGGTGCTGAGAAGCCGATTCGCTGACAAATCGACGCAGGGACTGTGAGGGTCCCTGTTGTCGTTGATGGATAGAAAGGATGAACCAAGATGACACCATGGACTGATCGACGGGGACGACCGTTGGAAGACTTACGCATCTCAGTCATTGATAAATGCAACTTTCGTTGCCGATACTGCATGCCGGAAGAGGCGTTCCGCCACCACCAATTTTTAAAACGAGATGAGTTGTTATCGTTTGACGAGATCGAGCGCTTCGTTCGCATCATCGCCCCACACGGCGTGAAAAAAGTGCGTCTGACCGGGGGCGAACCTCTACTCAGGCCGAATCTCGATGAACTGATTCGCCGCCTTCGCGCGGTCACGACCATCGAGACTATTGGGTTGACGACGAACGGCGTCTATTTAGAACGGATGGCGAAAGTGTTGAAGCAAGCTGGGCTCGACCGGGTCAACGTCAGTCTAGACGCCTTATCGGCCGAAACGTTCGGGATGATGAACGGACGCGGCACGTCGCCCGAGACGGTATTACGAGGAATCGATGAGGCGAAACGGCAAGGGCTCGAAGTGAAAGTGAACATGGTTGTCCGAAAAGGCTGGAACGATCATGAAGTCGCCTCGATGGCCGCGTATTTCAAAGAACGGAACATCACACTCCGTTACATCGAGTTCATGGATGTCGGCACGGCGAATGAATGGAACGTCGAACATGTCGTGTCGTCTGAATCGATTCTTGAGGTGTTGAAACAACGAAATGGATTACTTGAACCGCTTGCACCCGAAACACTAGGAGAAGTCGCGCAACGTTACCGTTACACGGATGGGGCGCAAGTTGGCTTCATCTCTTCGGTCAGCCAACCGTTCTGCGGAACTTGTACGCGAGGTCGCCTATCGAGTGACGGCAAATGGTACACGTGCCTGTTCGCAGAAGACGGGACCGATATCCGCGAATTGCTCCGCAATGGGGCGAGCGATGAATTGATTGCCATGACACTGAAAATGGTATGGGAAGCACGGGACGACCGCTATTCGGAAGAGCGGTCGCAAACTGGGAGTCGGACGCGAAACCGGATTGAAATGAGTTATATCGGAGGATGAAGACGATGCAAGCACACAACCATGTACATCAAAACACACAGCGTGTCCGGGCAGCGATTTTAACGATCTCGGATACGCGCACACTCGATACGGACGTGTCAGGCGAACATATTTGCACGCTGTTAAAAGAAGAAGCACATACGGTCACATACCGTGAGATCACGAAAGATGACCCATTTGAAATCGAAGCGGCTGTCAGACGAATGGTCGACGAAAAAGTGGACGTCATCTTGACGACCGGAGGAACGGGCATCACGAAACGGGACGTCACCATTGAGACGATTCGACCGCTGCTTGACCGGGAAATGGTCGGCTTCGGCGAGTTGTTTCGCTATGTCAGCTTCACGGAAGATATCGGACCGGCGGCGATGTTGTCGCGAGCTTTAGCAGGTCGCATCGGGGATACGATCATCTTTTCGATGCCAGGGTCGCGAGGCGCCGTCGACTTGGCGATGACTCGCTTGATTCTCCCTGAGCTCTCCCATATCGTCTGGGAAGCGACGCGATGATCGGCATCGTCTTGGCAGGCGGAAAATCGCACCGGTTCGGATCCCCTAAATGGCAAGCCTGTTATGAGGACATCTCGTTTGAAGAGCGGGCGCGACAGACACTCGCTACAACGACGACGTCCCAATGGAGCGTCGTACCGGCCGGACAGTCGATGACCTCATATCAACTTGAAGATGACATGGAATGGCGCGGCATGGGACCGCTCGCCGGCATCATCACCGTCATGCGGCACGTCCCGTCTGATTGGTATGCCGTCTGTGCGTGTGATACGCCCTTGTTGCCGCCGACTGTTTACGAACGGCTTGCGACGGAACGCGGGAAGCAGCCGGTTGTCGCCTACGCAGACGATCGGATTCATCCGCTCATCGCCTTATACCCCCGCTCAATGATGTCACAATTCGAAGCAGCGTTACATCGAGGTGAACGGGCGGTCATGCCTCATTTGACAGAGGCAACAATCGTCTCGTTTGCTGAACGGGACTGGTTTAAAAATGTGAACACACCGAGTGATTATGAAGAATTGCTAGGAAAGGAAGTGGAGTAATGGAAAAAATGTCGACGCTATTTCGTAAGCCGCTCGCCGTTGACGAGGCGGTCATCCGTGTCCAAGAAGCGACGGGGAAAGGTCGGACGGAAACGGTACCGTTGTATCGAGCGAACGGCCGAATTTTAGCGATGGATCTCACTGCGACGCATGACGTTCCAGCATTTAATAAATCTCCGTATGACGGTTTTGCTGTCCGGTCCGCGGATTTGTTGAGAGCGAGCCGCGATGAACCGGTGACATTACCCATTCAATACGTTCAGGGAGCCGGCCACGTCGGAGAACCGCTCCGCGCCGGCGAGGCGATTCGCATCATGACTGGGGCAAAAATTCCAGACGGAGCCGATGCGGTCGTCATGCTCGAGCTCGCACAAGCGGATGAACGAGTCGTGACGTTCAAGCGACCGGCCCGCGATGCCAATATTTCCTATCGTGGGGAAGATATAACGGCGGGGACGCATATCGTTGACCGAGGCACCCGCATTAATCCGGGCGTCATCGCCTTGCTCGCTACGTTCGGGTATGAGCAGGTCGACGTATACGTAAAACCGCACATCACCGTGTTTGCGACCGGTGATGAGCTCGTCGAACCGGGACAGAAAAAAACCGATGGGCAAATCTATAATTCGAATGCATATATGATTCTCGCTCAAATCGAGGCACTCGGTGGCGCGGCGACATATGGCGGTATCTTGCCGGATACGTTCGCTTCGACAAAGCGGGCGATTGACGAGGCACTTCGGACGAGTGATGCCGTCGTCACGACAGGCGGGGTATCGGTCGGAGATTTTGATTATTTACCAGATGTATATGAGGCGCTCGGGGCGACGGTGCTGTTTAATAAAGTTGGGATGCGGCCAGGGTCCGTCACGACGGTCGCGCACGTCGAAAATCGGTTGTTGTTTGGATTATCCGGGAATCCGTCGGCGTGTTTTGTCGGAACGGAACTGTTTGTAGGCACGTATATGAAGACGTTATTCGGGCAAGCGGAGCGACCTGTCATCCAGGCGAAACTTGGTGTCGATTTCCCGAAAACGAATCCGTTCGACCGGTTCGTGCGTGGACATGTGACGATTGATGCGACCGGGCAGACGGTGGTTCATCCGAGCGGGAAAGACAAGTCGGGCATCGTCTCCTCACTCGCGACGTGTAACGCGTTGATTCATCTGCCAGGCGGAACGAGAGGATTTCAAAAAGGGGACTCGGTGCGATGTCGAATCATCGATCAGCTTTGATTTTACAAGTGGTCGGCTATCAAAATAGCGGTAAAACATCGTTCGTTTCTGAGCTGACAGCACGCTTGTCGGCGACGGGGCTCCGTGTCGGTGTCATCAAACACCACGGTCACGGAGGGACGTTCGACTTGCCGATGACGGACTCGCATCGTCACGCGTTGGCTGGTGCCGTGCTATCGAGTGTGATCGGTGAAGACGGGACGTTAATCGAGTGGCAAGCGGTCGACACGTTTGAGTTGCTCCTCAACTGGTACGAGGCGCACGTCGACATCGTGATTATCGAGGGATACAAACGGAAAGATTATCCGAAAGTGGTGCTCGTGCGAGACGGGCATGAACAACCGGTCGATGTGACGAACGTGATCGCGCGCGGAGATTCCGTGGCAGACAAGGACCGGTTGATGCGTTTAGTGGAAAGGTGGATGGAGAATGAAATGGTATCAAGTGGATGAACATCCGCTCGAACCGATGGCGCTTTACGAAACGGTCCGGCATCGAAACGTCGGGGCGGTCGTGCTGTTTATCGGGACGGTGCGAGAAATGACGGGTTCCAAACAGACTGAGCTCTTGGAGTATGAATCATACGTACCGATGGCCGAGAAGATGCTCGAACAAATCGCGAAAGAAGTGGCGGAACGTTGGCCTGGTGCGTTGACGGCGATCCATCACCGGATTGGGCGACTCGATATCATGGAAGAAGCGGTCGTCATCGCGACGAGTTCTTCCCATCGCGCCGACGCATACGAGGCGAATCGTTACGCCATCGAACGGATTAAAGAAATTGTCCCAATTTGGAAACGGGAGCATTGGACCGACGGCACGAAATGGATGGGTGATCAAAAAGAACAACACCCAGGACGCCCGGAAGGAGTGACGTACACATGATTGAGGTATTATGTTTTGCCCACGTGGCAGAAGAGTTGGCGGTCCGGTCCTATACCGTTACGGCTCCACAAACAATCGCCGCCTTGCGAGCGGATTTGGCCGAGCGGGGCGTGTCGGGAGCGGAACGTCTCATGTTCGCGGTCAATGAGCGCTATGAGACGGACGAATATACGGTTGCAGACGGAGACACGGTCGCCGTCATTCCAATGGTGAGCGGAGGATAAACGATGGAACTGACACACATGAACGACCAAGGGCGGGCGCGGATGGTCGATGTCTCGGATAAACCGGAAACGACACGGACAGCTCGGGCCCGCACATCAGTTGAATTGAGCAGTGAACTGAAACAGCTCATCACGGATGGTGACCTTGCGAAAGGCGACGTGCTTGCTGTCGCCCAAGTGGCCGGGATTATGGCCGCCAAAGAGACGAGCCGCATCATCCCGATGTGTCACCCGCTCGCCTTGAAAAAAGTCGATTTAACATTCGAATGGGACGAGACACAGCTCATCATCGAGTCGTTCGTGAAGACGAAAGGTGATACCGGTGTTGAGATGGAAGCGTTGACGGCCGCATCGGTCGCAGCGTTGACCGTATACGATATGACGAAAGCGGTCGATAAAGGCATCGTCATCGGGCCGACATACTTGCTTGAGAAACAAGGCGGGAAGTCAGGGGACTACGTCCGATGACACATGTTCCGGAACGTTACGCGCGGCAGGCCCGGTTTTACGGCATCGGTGGGGACGGGCAAGAACGTCTGATGGTGAAACGAGTGCTCGTCGTCGGTCTCGGTGCGCTCGGAGCGGCCGTGAGCGATCAACTTGTTCGGGCCGGCGTCTCACTTATCCTCGTCGACCGCGACTATGTAGAGGTGACGAACTTACAACGACAGACGCTCTATACGGAACTGGACGCACGTGCCGAGACGCCGAAAGCGGTCGCAGCGCTCGAACGCCTGCGGACCATCAACTCAGACGTTGAGTTGGACGCGCAGATCGCCGACGTATCGTGGGATTGGCTTCGGTCTTTGCCGCCCGTTGATCTCGTCTTGGACGCGACCGATAACGTCGAGACACGTCTTCTATTGAACGATTTCGCACTCGAGCGCGGCATTCCGTTCTTGTTTGCCTCTTGTGTCGGGGCATACGGCATGAACTACACGGTGATGCCGGAAGAAGCGCCGTGTCTTCGTTGTCTCATGCGTCATTTGCCGCTAGCCGGTCAGACGTGCGCGACAGCGGGGGTGGTGGCTCCAATCGTGCAACTTGTGGCGAGCCGTCAAGCCGTCGAGGCATTGAAATATTTGACGGGGCGTCCTGAAAAGATGGAACGTCGGCTCTTGATTGAAGACATGTGGGAAAATCAGTCGCAGCGACTCGATGTCGCACGGCTCGTCGACGTGTCTTGCCCGTCTTGTCAAACCCATGACTATCCGAGTCTCGTTTCGAATCGACAACAGACAGCGATCCTATGTGGGCGCGATGTCGTCCAAGTCCGTCGATCCATCGAGGGTCTGGAACCAATCGCGCATCAACTCGAACGGGCGGACATCGCCGTGAAGCAGACACCGTTCACGTTGGAATGGCGATGGCGGAATCACCGGATGCTCTTGTTCAAAGATGGAAGAGTCCTCGTCCACGGCGTTGACGATGCGCATGTCGCGGTCGCGATGGTCGACGAGTGTCTTGGCACATAAAAAGTGTCCCCCGAAAAATGGAGGACACTTTTTTTGGTTAGCGTGGGATTGTAAGCACTTGCCCGACACTGATTAAGCTGACGTTCGTGATATTGTTGGCGCCCGCGATTTTCGCAACAGTTGTGTTATACATCGTCGCAATCTTGTACAGCGTGTCCCCTAATTTGACCGTGTATTTTACCGTAGTTGTCAGTGGTGTGACCGTCGTACCTGGAATGACGAGCACTTGTCCGACATAGATGGAGTTGACGTTTGCGATGTTATTGGCAGCTGCGATTTTTGCGACGGTCGTATTGTACATCGTCGCAATCTTGTAGAGTGTGTCGCCCGATTTCACGGTGTATTTCACAGGCGTCGTAGGTGGTGTAACGGTCGTTCCTGGAATGATGAGCACTTGTCCTACATAAATCAAGCTGTAGTTCGTAATGTTGTTGGCGGCAGCAAGCGCCGAGACGGTGACTCCGTATGTCCGTGCGATACTGTACAACGTATCACCTGACTTCACGGTATACATTTTGTTCGTCGATGTTTTTAACTAAATCAGGCGAGAATTCTCCCTCCTCTAAGCGTCTCGGGGCGTAGCCCAGCGTAGGTGGGGGATGAATCGCCCGGTCCAAAGGTCTTCTCCCCCCTGTGACAGATGTTACGAACAAAAGTTTGTGATTCCGTCAGATTCTCCATCCCCCTCCGTGGGTATCGGATGAGGAGGACACATCTGTGAAAGTGCGGGCTGCTCTTGCTGCTCTTTTGGTCATGTCTGGTACTCTCCTCATATGGATAATTTGTTTCAGTTTAATTGACCTCCACATTTATGTCCAACTTAGTGTAGACCATCCACGATTTTCTGAAGGGTGGAGGGACGGACATGCTGAAAGGCTATAAATATAGGCTCCACCCAACGCCGGCACAGGCCGAGTTCCTCATCAAGACGATCGGCTGCG
>CABIYO010000032.1 GCA_902362975.1 Caryophanales bacterium | reverse complement strand
CGACCGAGAAAATGCCTGAACTGGAAAACCGCACACGAGGCCTTCACCGAGGAAGTGTTGCGCTTAATTTGACAAACCGTCATTGATTTTTTTTGGTAAAACTTAGTTAATCAACAGACGTGGAAACATAATAATCTTTCTCGACTTGAAAAGGTTGTAATCCGAAATGTGTTGCGGTTTGTAGGATAAGTTCTAGAAATTGATGCTGATCATTGTGTAACTTCACTCTGTGTTACCCCCACTTCATAGGCGCGAATTTGAGTTTTCATCGGATAATAGGTAATGATTTCTTTCCGCTCTTCCGTAGTTAAATCAATATCTTTTAAATAGGAGGCAATTGTATCTTTAGAAGATTGTAAGGTTTTTTCGCTATAATCGTCAAAATCGTTTAATAAATCCAACACCTGAAGAAATTTATAGTTACGCTCAGTAACAGCAACTCGTGGTTTTTTTATAATGATTTTATTGTTGTAAATTTGAACAATCCGCTGATATCTAGAGGCTTCGTTCGTCACAATCGTTTGAACCGAGGCGGTTTGTGTAGTCAATCCTAGACGGTTTCCAAAATTAAGCCCTGATTGATAACCAGAAACTTGATTAGCACGATAAAGATACTTTTTGTTCAGTACTTTTTTTGGATCAATAATAGGTTTTCCGAACTTCGACTTTTTAGATGGGATAAAGTAGATTCCATTTTGTACACGAATCAATTTATCGTCTTGAGCTAAGCGTCTAAGTCGCTGTCGTACTGTTCCTTGAGAATCACCTGTCTTCATAACCACATCTTGAACCAATATCGGTTCATCGTATCCAAATTCTTCAATCAAATATTCATAAAAAGTCGACATGTTAACACCTCCAGACATTGTGTCTTGTTTTGTGAATTGAATATTTCAAAAACGATACAAATATTAATTTGATTATAGAATAGAGTGATTAAACTATTCAAATTTTTGATTTGGAGATGTAGAGAATCATTGTCAAAACGAGTATGTTATGCTGATAGGAAATTGAGGGGGAAATCCAATGAAATTCATCATCTTATTTGGTCCACAAGCCGTCGGCAAGATGACGGTCGGGCAGGCGCTCGCCGACAAAACCGGACTGAAATTATTCCATAACCATATGACGATCGACCTCGTCGGACCGTTCTTCAATTACGGGACGCCGGAAGGGAAGCGACTCGTCCAACACTTTCGTCAAGAACTGTTCGAGGCGGTCGCCAAGAGTGATCTACCCGGCATGATTTTCACGTTCGTCTGGGCGTTTGACATGCAGGAGGACTGGGATTACGTGAAGAAAGTGACGGATTTGTTCGAGTCACACGGGGCGGACATCTACTATGTCGAGCTCGAGGCTGAGATGGAAGAGCGGCTCGCGCGCAATACGACGGAGAACCGCCTCACGCATAAACCGTCGAAGCGCGACATCGCTTGGTCCGAGGCAGAACTGAAACAGACGGCGACGATGTATCGATTGAACTCACGTCCGGGGGAATTAGACGTCGAGCATTATCTTCGGATCGATAACACGAACTTAAGTCCGGAAGAGACGGCGGCGCAGATTCAACAAACGTTCGACCTATGAAAAAGCGGGTCCCCGTGAAAGGGAACCCGCTTTTGTCATGCCCACCAGTTGGGGGCGTTCATAGTCGACCAACACCTGTTTTTCGAGGAGGCGTGGCTCGAAGTAAGACGTGACGCTCGAAAGACGATCATCGAGGTCGGCCGGATGCACCATCACTTCGATGGCGTCGAGCGTCGCATGGGAGACGCCGTCCGCATAGAATTGATCACTGAACTGTTCGGTCACCCACAAGTCTCGGCGTGACCCGATTGTCGTCAAGGCCCGAAACGTCGTGTCGTATTCTTCAGCGAGACGAATGATGACGTCGTGCAGGACTGCATGTGATGGTGGCTGTCGAGATGTCGAGATGATCGAGCGGAAGTCCTGTCGTAAGGAACGCCTCGACTTGTTGCACGACTTCGACACGGGTGAGGTTTTGTTCGTACGCCTCGAGGTCTTTTTTCAACACATCTTTCGTTTGGAAGTAGTACTGGTGATACGGGTTCGGTAACATGTCGAGTGACGATAGGAACGATTCGCTCCAACTGAGCCCGACGATGTTCGCCGGCAAGTAGTCGTTGCCTGCGTTGAGCGAGGCGAGGACGTCACTCGTGACCCATACGTGATGATCGAAGACGAAGTGATTCAATCCAATAAATTCAATCGCGACTCGTTCGACAGTCGTCTCGAGGATCTCAGCGACCGAGTTTCGCATGTTGAACAGGATGTTGCAGACACAGATGACCTTCTTATGAGATGAGTGCTTGAGTACGGCCTCGGTGACGATACCCGTCGGATTGGTGAAGTTGACGAGCCAGGAATCCGGACAAACTTTGGCGACTTCGTTTTCCAAGTTGATTAAGACGGGGATAGTAAAGAAGGGGAAAAATTTCCGACCGAGTACACGCTTTGTGAGGAGTTCGATGTGAGCCGGACGAGGGTACATGGCGCCCTCAACCAAATTATAACTAACAAAAAGAAATATGGTCATTTTGAGTAGAAATGACTATGTTTAAGCATGAATGAACATGTTCAAGCACGACAAACATGTTCATTTTGTTCTGAGTTGACTATGTTTATCAAGGAAATGAGTAGGAAATGAACACATTATACGGACAAGGGATTTCAAAATGTAACTCGAATGTTGTAACAGATGACATGATTCGAAAGGTGACAAATATGACCGTAACTACATTCGTTGGTATGTTAATTTTGGGTCTCTTACTGTTAGGGTTGGGAATTTTCTCAAAAAATCGAAGATAATAAATTCAAGTGAATGACGAGTGGGGGAAGCTAGATGAATGAATGGGAAAAATGGATTCCGTTAGAGTCTATGCCGGCACGTCTGTACAAAGAGTCACTATTGGACGATGGAGATTCTTTGCGAATTATCTTAAGGGGTGAAACCGAGGGGCAGAAATATTCATTTCTGTTTGAGGGTCTTGTACTTTCTTATCGAAACTCGGATGAAGGCTCACAAATGAGGATGTTAGAGCATCTGCATCAGCATTATGCACATCTTGAGTACGGGAATTGGACGTTATTCAAAATGAAAAATTCTAGTTATCTGGAATGGTTTGCCCAAGAATCTTTGGAGCGGTATGAGGGCATAGTTGAAGTGGAACACTATGTTTTTCTTACATCAAATGATGTGATTGAAGTGCTATCCGCTGATCCTCCAGCAATAACAAAGATGGTCTAGCATAGATTTTATTTGCAAGGAAGGTGTAAGGAATGGCGATTGTAGAGCGTGCTGGATTGTTTTTTGAACTCTTTCCTCGAAAATATGAAGAAAAGGAAGACGATCCATTTATTTTTTCAACGTTAGCGTTATCGGTCGAATCGAGAGGGAGTTTTCATTTTTATGGTTCTTTACTTATGAAATCGGAGTATGAGTATCTGATTTCACAAATTGCGCTCATGTTAGACGGAGAACTGAACAAATTCATTCTCAATCCTGTTGAACCGATTTTTAGAATGACAATTGAACGTGAAGAGGTAATTCTTTATAGGTTCATGGTCCGTTTCCAGACAGGTAAACCACGTGAATTAATCTTTTATATGAATGATTGTGAAATAAATAGATTCAAAGAGGAATTGAAAGAAGAAATGACTCAAATCCTTCCTCCACCATTTCTGCCTTAGAAATGTACATACCGAAACAGTAAACTGCTAATGATTGATTTTCTTGGACAGCCGATTACAGACTGCATTATTGACCACCTCATCCTCTCATTTTTGTACACTAGAACCAGGAGGCGAGAGAAGCATGTCAATCATTGAATTCAAAGATGTGAGTTATCAAGACATCCTGCACCATGTGTCCGGGACGTTCGGGGAAGGACGGATCACGACGTTCGTCGGACCGAGCGGCGCCGGCAAGACGACGTGTCTGAAGCATATCAACGGATTGCTGTCACCAGATACGGGCACGATTCTTTTTAAAGGGGAAGACATCGCGGAGATGGACATCCTCGAGCTACGAAAGAAAATCGGGATGGCGTTTCAAAGTGCGCCGATGATTCAAGGGACGGTGTATGACAACTTGAATCTCCCGAAAGCCATCTTCAACGAGACACTCGACCGTGACCGGGCTGCCGAATTGCTCCATCGCGTCGACTTGAGTGAGGCACTCCTCGATCAATCCGTCAAATCACTGTCGGGTGGGGAACGGAGTCGGGTCGCCATCGCCCGAACGCTCGTCAATAAACCGGAAGTGCTCTTGCTCGATGAGATCACGGCGAGCCTCGATTATCGGACAGTGAAAGAGATTGAGCGACTCATTCGAAATCTGCAACAATCGTACGGCGTGACCGTCATTTGGATCACCCATGATCTCGACCAGGCACGGCGGGTGAGTGACGACATGTGGTTCTTGAAGGACGGGAAACTACTTGCGTACGGGGACGCATCGTTCATCGATGAGTCGGACGACCCTGTTATCCAACGATTCGTCAGGGGGGAAGATTGATGTCATATATTGAACTCGCGACGGCGCTCATCTTCGTCGTCATCCCGCTCGCCTTGACACTCGTCCTACGACTTGGACTCGAGCGTGATATTGTGATTGCGACCGTCCGCTCCATCATTCAACTATTGATCGTCGGCTATATCTTGACGTTCGTCTTTGAGAGCGACAGTCCGATTTTCATGCTGTTGATGATTTTACTTATGATTGTCGCCGCGACACAAAACATCCGACGGAAAGGGGACGGGATTCCGGGCATCGTGTGGATTATCGTCTTGACGCTCGTGACGATCGAAGCGCTGACGATGGGACTCATGCTCGGACTGGGTATCATCCCATTCGAGCCGGAAAAGGTCATCCCGATCAGCGGGATGGTCATCGGGAACAGCATGGTGTTGTCGCTCCTGTTCTTGAACAAATTCAAAGACGAGGTCGAACGGAGTGACGACGTCATCGAACTTATTCTCTCACTCGGCGGAACACCAAAAAAGGCCATCGACCATAGCTTGAAGAATGCGATTCGTACGAGCATGATCCCGACCGTCGAGGCGCAAAAGACGATGGGGCTCGTTCAGCTACCGGGAATGATGAGCGGACTCATCATCGGGGGAGCCGACCCGATGGAAGCGGTCCTGTATCAACTCCTGATCCTGTTCTTGATTTTGACGACCGCCTCGATCTCGGCGACGCTCGTCGGCTATCTGGCGTACCCACGTTTGTTCAACGAGAAGATGCAGTATATCGGACTGACCTATCAGAAGGGGAAATGAGGCATGATCATAGGGATTCATCACGTCCAGATCACGATTCCAACTGGAGCGGAGCGAGAGGCGAAGGCGTTTTATTGTGACTTTCTCGGTCTACGTAAAATCGAGAAGCCGGATTCATTGAAGGGACGAGGTGGATTTTGGCTTCAGGTCGGCGACCGTTCCGTTCATGTCGGGGCAGAGGACGATGTGGAACGACAGAAGACGAAAGCGCACATCGCGTACGCTGTGACGGATTTAGCTCATTGGAAGGAGGCGCTTCAAGAGAACGAGATTCCTTATTCCGAGGGCATCCCGATCCCGGGGTTCGACCGGCTCGAGTTCCGTGACCCGTTCGGCAATCGGGTCGAGATGATTCAAGCACTTTGACCAAAGGGAGCATCCACCACGGATGCTCCCTTTGTTGTTCTTCAAGCAATACCGAACAGGCTTGTCACTTGCTCCCATTCGGACGGGTAGGCGTTGCTGCCATGATGCTTGTGAATGAGTGTCCCGTTCGTGTATACGCTGAGGCTCCACTGTGTGCCATCTAGCGTTCGAACACCTTCGAGTTCTTCGAAAATGGTCGGCCACCAATTCGTGCCAAGCAGATGAAACGCCACACGCATCTGTTTGGCTTCCTCTCCCTCATCGTATTCGAATTCAAAGGGTTCGGTGATGGATCGGTCGGACCGCTCGATGTGACGAAGGGCGGTGCCCCTCTCAAAAAAGGTGATCGTACTTACATCATACGTGCCGAATCCACCGACGCGGAAGATGACCTCGACCATCGATTCCTGAGGACGACCGATCGCCTGAAGGACGCGCTTTTGGAGTAGGTGTTCGACGAAAGAGGGAGGGATATGATAAAGGGCGTGAAGCGTTTTGTCTTTCATGAAACTTCAACCTTTCTCGGGCATAAGATGCCCGAGTATAGTGGAATCTTCCGGACGAGGGAGACAAAATAAAGTGTAAGGTACGAAAAAAGCACCTTTTGAAGAGATGCTTCGTTGTTAATACACTTCGTACGTCTGTCCAGTCTGCGCGCCTTCGACGCTCTTCACGTAGGCGAGGGCGACCCGTTCACCTGGTACTGCCGCTTGCCCCAACGAGTAAAATGTTCATGTGAAACTGCCCCTTTCGTCACGCTTAGATTCCACGTCAGAGTAGCGGATGGCGAGGACGTTCGGCAATCAAGTTGCCTCTGGCGGGACGACCGTACCTTGATGGAATCGCATCTTCCAACGTCCGTCCACGAATACCCAAATCGAGCTACGGCGTGTTTCGCGATTCAATACCGGTTGAACGAGATGATACGTCGCCAAAACGTGACCTTCCGTCAACGGATGTAGCGTGAATTCGGATAACTCCGCCTCGATCGGGTCGAGCTGGAGTGTCGTCTGATCTCAATCTTGATACAGCAACCGCCCCGAGCTACCGATTTCAAAGAAGTCGTCGGTCAACAGTTCACGCAATCGCTCCGTCGACTGCCTGACCTCCGTCGTGAGTAACGCTTCTTCTAGTGTTTGAAGGTGATTGGCCAACTCGTTCATGTCACGACTTCCTCTCTTCGTTGATTCATCACGATGACGCCGAGGACGATCAACAAGAGACCGATTCCGTTCAACGCCGAAAGAACTTCCCCGTACACGAACACCCCGATGAGTCCCGTCGCCACGGTCCCGAGTCCGGACCAGATGCTATAGGCGATACTGAGGGGGATCGTCTTCAACACGATGCCCATGAGGGTGAACGAGGCGGCGAAACTGACCAAGAGGATGACACTCGGCACGAGATTCGTGAATCCGTCCGACAGTTTCAACATCGACGTCCCGAGTACCTCAAATCCGATAGAAAAGAAGAGTAAAAGATAGGCTTTCATTCCGATTCACCTCACACTTTCATCAAGACGAGCCCGATGATGACGAGCCCAATCCCTGCAATTTTTTGACGACTGATCTGTTCCCGGAAGACGACGAAACCGATCACCGCCGTGAGTGCTGTCCCGACCCCGCTCCAAAACGCATACGCGAAGCTGAGCGGGATGGTGAAGAGGGCAAGTGATAAGAGATAAAACGCCGTCCCATATCCGAAGGCGACCCCGAGAATTGGGAGACGGCTCGTCGAGGTGGCGTTCACTTTCAACATGCTCGACCCGAACAGTTCCGAGGCGATGGCCCCGATCAAATAGATGAATCCCATATTACAATCCTCCTTGAAGCAACTCGTCACATGCTTCCCGAATGAGTGTCGCCGCACGGTCCTTGAACGATTCGCTATACCCATACAAGACAGCGAACCAAAAGCCGTCGCAGAGGAGACGAAGTCTCAAAATCGTATCCTGATCCGGTCCATCTGCAGCGAATCGCTCGTCCCAACTGGTTGACGCGTCACTCCAAATCGACTCGCTCGTCGCATCCTCTTGCGAGGAGATGAAGACGGCGACGAGGTCCATATCTCCATGATCGACATCATCCAATGTCGCGAGGGCATAGGCGCGAGTGAACGAATATGGACCGTCGGAGAGATGATCAGCGATTCGTTTCTCGAACGTCTCGATGGCGAGCTCGTTCATCAGGCGCAATAAGTTGGCCTTGCTGTCGAAATGGTAGAGGACCCCGGCTTTCGTGATTCCTGCTTTCGTCGCCAACCGTTCGAGCGACAACTGACTGATTCCGTCCTCTCGAATCATCTGGGCGGCAGTCTGCAACAACAATTGTTTTTTACTCATCCAATCACACCTCTCATAACTTTACTGACCGTTCAGTAAAGTAAGTCTATCAAAATTTACGAGGGGTTGTCGAGATAGAACGTTGATGGAATAATCAGGGAAAAGGGGGGCGTGACATGGGTTCACATTTGATGCATCTCGTCATCGCGAACGAGATGTTACCAGCGTTGTCGGAGGTGGATGAGGTCGCATTTTTGCTCGGAAGTCTCGCACCGGATGCAACGACAGAAAAAGAGGCATCCCATTACTACGCAGGACGCCATGATGATTTATCTCGTCGCTTGGATCTGTCCCAATATTGGATTGACAGCAAGGAGGAAGACTTCTCGTATCGACTCGGCTATTACGCGCACCTCGTTGCGGATGAGATCTGGTTGCAGGGGTTCTATAAAGGTTGGTTGAAAGAGCTCATCACCCAGGACCCGTCAAAACAGGCGGCCTATTATGCGGACTTTGATGCGTATAATACTTGCCTGTCGAAACGACTAGGGGATTTCAATTTTGAACGTTTGAAAGGAAATCCGAAGCTTGTGGAACTGGTCGAAAAAGTCGAACGGGACGCGGCGATGACAGAAGAGGGGACGTACACAATGTTCTTGCCGCACCAGTTCGATGGTTATGTCGATACGTGTGTCCGCCGTTGCTTCGAGATGGTCAAACGGCAGCGGGCGATGCTCGTATGAATAAGCGATACGCACCACTCTACGCAACGCTCGGACTCTTTATCGTGACGGTGATTACCTTCTTTACCTTGAACGGCCGAGTGTTTCCGAACCTCGATTTGTTGACGGTCATTTGGGTATATGTCGCGATTGATGTCGGATTGTTCGTCACATTGATTTGGGGACTGTTCACGAAGGATCGAATCATTAAAATCTACACGCTGCTTGCGACAATCGGGTTGATGATCCCATTGTCGATTTGGATTTTCTTGTTGATGTTGGCGAACGGGATCTCGGAGGCGTGAGATAGATGGACGAACCTAAAACAACCCCATTTTTTATGCGTCGCGTGCCATTTTTCATATTAGCAGCCCTCGTGGCCCCGGTAGCAATCGTCCTTTTAATTATCTATTGGCGAGATTTGGACGATGATTTACGATTTGGACATCTCATTTTTTCGGTCATTTTATCCTTATTTTTCGTGGTAGACCTTCTACCGAGAGGGATGACACAAACCGTATTATTAGCGTTCACAATCACATGTGTATGGTTCATCACCTATATTGTGTTCCGAGGTAAAAAGAGGGCACGGCACAATAATGATTGAACTCTAAACTAAATCGCATGAACTCAACCGAGAGAGTGGACCTTCCACTTTCTTTTTTGTGCGCGCATCTATAGAAAGAAATTTTTTCCTATCCGAATCTTGTCAAATTGGCATTGCGTATCCATATTTTGTTTGTTATGCTACTTGATGAAAACGACAATGATAATCATTATCACTGATAATGAGAACGCGAGAATAGACATACATAACCAACGTGGCTCGTTTTTGGTGGGATGATCATTGAAATTGACATACAGGGGAGATGGATAAAGTGGGGAAATTTAAGATTTCACTCATGTTGACGTTGCTCGTCTTCGTACTCGCCGCATGTGGCGGAACGAGTGAGACGAAGAAAGAAGAAAACGTCGACGGCGCAACAAAGACAGAGACGGTCGAAATTACAGACGCACACGGCACAATCGAGGTACCGGTCAACCCGGAGAAGGTCGTCGCCCTTGATAACCGGACGTTCGAAACATTGGCAGCATGGGACATCGACTTGGTGGCGGCACCGATCGGACTCCTTCCAGCAGAGTCGCCATATGCATCAGACAAAGACATCGCGGACGTCGGCATGCACTTCGAGCCGAACTTAGAGGCGATTGCAGGAGTTGACCCGGACGTCGTCATCGTCGGTCAACGTTTCGCAGATTACTACGAGGACATTAAAAAGTTGGTACCAGAAGCAGCGGTCATCGATTTGAACATCGAGATTCCAGAAGACTCAGGTACACCGGGTGAGATTTTAGTCAAAGGATTGACAGACACGACGCTCACACTCGGAAAAATCTTTGACAAAAACACAGAAGCCGAAGCCATCGTCGCTGACCTCGATAAATCGATCGAAGACGCGAAAGCGGCATACAACGGAAAAGATACAATCATGTCGGTCATCGTATCGGGTGGAGACATCGGGTTCTCAGCTCCGGTAACGGGACGCGTGTTCGGACCGATGTACGACATCTTCGGATGGGTCCCGGCCCTTGAAGTCGAGAAGACGACAGGTGACCACGAAGGTGACGAAGTATCCGTCGAAGCCATCGCAGAAAGCAACCCAGACTGGTTGTTCGTTCTCGACCGTGACGCACCACTCGGTGACGCAGAAGGCGCAGTACCAGCAGAAGATGTAATCGACAACGCACCGGCGCTTCAAAAGACGACGGCTGTGTCGAAAGAGCAAATCGTCTATGCCCCGAAAGACACGTACTTGAATGAATCGATTCAAACGTACGCGGAATTCTTCAACAGTGTCACGGAAGCGCTCGCGAAGTAAGGTTCCGTCATGCAAAAACCATTGACAGCCAGGGTTGAGACGATGTCTCAGCCCTCCTTTTCTAGATTGTGGACGAAGTCGTTCGTGTTCACCGTGATCATCGTCCTCGGTTTGGCGGTGCTGTCGCTCTTTACCGGGGTGTACGATCTGTCACGGACAGACGGCTTCGATATGTTTTGGATCACCCGAGTCCCACGGACGGTCGCCCTCATGCTGACGGGTGCGGCGATGGCGATGGCGGGGCTCGTCATGCAGCTCATCACGCAAAACCGACTCGTCGAACCGACGACGACGGGGACGCTCGAGTGGGCGGGACTCGGACTGCTCACCGTTTACTTACTCGTACCGGCACCGAGCCTCATGATGCGGATGACCGGGGCGATCGTCTTCTCGTTCATCGGGACGATGGTCTTCTTCTGGTTCTTACGTTCGGTCAAACTTCGTTCATCGCTCATCGTGCCGATCATCGGGCTCATGTTAGGGGCGGTCATCTCCGCTATCTCGACGTTCCTTGGTCTGTTCTTCCGGGCAAGTCAGGCGATCGAGGGCTGGTTCGTCGGTTCGTTCGCCTCGGTGCAAATCGGTCGCTACGAATATTTATGGGTCATCATCGTCGTGACGGTGCTCATCTTCTTACTGGCGAATCGCTTGACGCTCGCGGGGCTCGGGGAAGACATCGCGACGAGTCTCGGCGTGAACTATCACCAGCTCATGATGATGGCGACGGGGCTCATCGCCTTATCGGTCGGTGTCGTGGCGACGGTCATCGGGAATTTGCCGTTCCTTGGACTCATCGTCCCGAACCTCGTCTCGATGTTCCGCGGGGATGATTTGCGCAGCAACCTTCCATGGGTCTGTCTTGTCGGGATGGGTGCGATTCTCGTCAGTGACTTGATCTCACGGACGATCATCATGCCGTTCGAACTCCCGGTCTCCTTGATTCTCGGGACGGTCGGGGCAGTCGTCTTCATCATGATTTTGATGCGACAACGGAAGAAGGGAAGGGTTCGATGAGTACGGTCATGGAACGAGACGGTGTCGACGTATCAATCGGCGAATGGAGAGAAGAACGTCATGCCTCGGCATTTCAATCGAAACGGGCGAGCAGGCGCTATTGGCTCTTCTTAAGTGCCTTCATTCTCGGTGGACTGTTGTGTGCGCTCGGGCTTCTCCTTTATAACAATCCGGTGCAGGTGGACTCTCCGTCATTCGTGCCGGTCGTGGAACGGCGAATCGTCGCCATCGTCACGATGCTGATTGCGGCTCTCTGTCAAAGTCTTGCGACGGTCGCATTCCACTCCGTGACGAACAATCGTATCATTACACCATCGCTCCTTGGATTCGACGCACTGTACTCGACGATTCAGACGAGCATGGTCTTCTTCTTCGGGGCAGGGGCGTTGATCGGCTTCTCGGGGACAAGCGCCTTCTTGACACAGGTCGGCCTCATGGTGACGATGAGTCTTCTCCTTTACGGATGGCTCTTGTCAGGGAAATACGCCAACCTGCAGCTCATGCTGCTCATCGGGATCATCATCGGGACAGGTCTGAACTCGGTGTCGTCGTTCATGCGCCGCATGCTCGCCCCGTCTGAGTTCGATATCCTGCAGGCACGACTGTTCGGTTCGGTGACGAATGCCGACGTGGCGTACTTTCCCATCGTCATCCCGATCGTCGTCATCGCCGGGACACTTTTGTTCCTGTTCTCGAATCGATTGAATATCGTCGCACTCGGTAAGGACGTCGCGACGACGTTCGGGGTGAACCATCGGAGGAGCGTCATCTACACGCTCGTCCTGATCTCACTCCTCATGTCCGTCTCGACGGCGCTCATCGGGCCGCTCACGTTCTTCGGATTCTTAGTCGCGACGCTCAGCTATCAGGTCGCCTCGACGTACGACCATAAGTACGTCTTTCCGATGGCGTTCGCTCTAGGGTTCTTCGTCTTGACGAGCGCATATTTCTTTATGTATCACATATTCCAGACGCCAAGTGTCGTCTCCGTCATCATCGAACTGTTCGGCGGACTCATCTTCTTGGCCGTCATTCTAAGGAAGAGGTCGCTATGATTCAAATCGAACAAGTCAAAAAATCGTATACAGACGATGTCCACATCGGACCGCTCACGCTCGATATCCCGAAAGCCGGATTCACTTCACTCATTGGGCCGAACGGAGCAGGCAAATCGACGACGCTCATGATGATCGGACGGTTGCTCAACTTAGACGAGGGACAGATTCAAGTCGCCGGCATGGACGTGTCGAGCACGAAATCGAAGGACTTGGCGAAAATCATCACCATCCTGCGTCAAGAGAATCACTTTGTGACAAGGCTCACGGTCCGACAACTCGCCGGGTTCGGGCGTTTCCCGTACTCGAAAGGACGCCTCACGAAAGAGGATGAGGCCATCATCTCGAAATATATCGACTTCCTCGACTTGACCGCGCTCGAGAACCGCTATCTCGACGAGCTCTCAGGGGGACAACGGCAGCGTGCCTATGTGGCGATGGTGCTCTGTCAGGAGACGGAATACGTCCTCCTCGATGAACCGCTCAACAACTTGGATATCGCCCGTTCGGTACAGATGATGGAGTATTTGCGCCACGTCGCCGACGAGTTCGGACGGACGATCGTCACGGTGCTCCACGACATCAACTTCGCGGCGAAATATTCGGACCGCATCTGTGCGATGAAAGACGGACAGATCGCTGCGTTCGGAACGGTGAATGAGATCATGGACGCGAAGATTCTATCCGATATTTTTGAGACGAAACTCGAAATCATCGAAGGGCCGTATGGGCCGATTGCGGTGTACTGAGTCATTAGAAATTGAATCGTTGTACAACGGTAACTTTAAACCGCAGTATTATCAATACTTCAGTTACATCAAACTAAGGAGAATTCACATGAACATTGACTGGACACCGATCACTAAAGTCGTAAACGAGGCACCGGATACATACACGTTCCATCTCGCCTTGCCGCCTGAGTTCACGTGGCAAGAAGGGGCACACACGCACCTCGCGCTTGAAGGGTTCAACGCCGGGGATAAGCCGGACCGGAGCCTCGTCCGCCATATGTCGATCTCGACATTGCCGCACGAAGGGGCGATCGGCATCACGACTCGCATCAAGTCCGAATGCTCGACATTCAAATCAATCCTTCGCGACATGGTACCGGGGGACAAGGTCGCCTTGTTCAAGACACATTCGAACGTCCCGCTCGAACGGAGTGGGAAGAACGTCTACCTCTTATCGGCAGGTGTCGGACTCGCGACATTCCGTCCGGTCGTCCTCGAGTACTTGGCGAACGGGGAAGGTGTCCCGCATCTCCATTCGTTGAACGTCGATTCGTCGAAGGCGTATCTGTTCGGTGACGTCTTTGAGTCGAACGAGCACTTCACGTCAGAGTTCGTCCCGAGTCGGAAAGATTACTACGAACGTGTGGAGAGGATGGCATCCGACAAGGACGCCTTGTTCTACATCGTCGGCAGTGACGAGCTGTTGCGCGAAACGATCCAAGTGCTACGGACGAATGGGGTGGCATGTGACAACATCAAGATCGACAAACATGATTTTCAGCGAGAAGACTTTTTAGGCTGACACTCAAACCGGGGACACGTGCCCCGGTTTTTTCGTGCACAGTTGGACAAAGCGCTCGAAGATGCCACGTCCCTCCGGCGTCCCGATCGACTCGGGGTGGAATTGGACACCGTACGTCGGATGCGTCGGGTGCTCGAGTGCCATGATGACACCGTCTGTCGTCTCGGCCGTGACGGTCAGTTCGGTCTCTTGTACGACGAGCGAGTGATAGCGCATGACGTCCATCGACAAGCCTTCGAATAAGACACTCGGTGACGTATTAATTCGTGAGACTTTCCCATGCATCACCTCGTTCGCCCGTCCGACGACTCCACCGAATGCCTCGGCGATGACCTGATGGCCGAGACAGACCCCAAGAATCGGGATGTAACCGGACAATTGTCGAACGACCGCGAGCGAGACACCGGCATCTTGTGGACCACCGGGACCGGGAGAAAGGATGATGCCACTCGGGTTCATGCGACGGATTTCTTCTATCGTATGTTCGTCGTTCCGGATGACGCAGACGTTACTGAAGCGGGCGACGTCCTGATAGACGTTATACGTGAACGAATCGTAGTTGTCGATGAGGAGAATCATGCGAACACCTCCAAAAGGGATTTGGCTTTATGAAGCGTTTCTTCATATTCTGATACGGGGTCTGAGTCATAGACGATACCGGCGCCTGCTTGGACATGGGCCGTGTCACCTTGGACGACCATCGTCCGGATGGCGAGGGCGAAGTCGAATCCACCGCGGACGTCGAGATAACCGACCGCACCGGCGTAGACCTCCCGTTTCACCGTCTCGAGGTCGTCAATCAACTGCATCGCTCGAATCTTTGGAGCCCCGGAGACGGTACCGGCCGGCAGACAGGCACGGAGCGCATCAATTGAGGTCACATCGTCACGTAAATCCCCTTCGACTTCCGAGACGAGATGCATCACGTTTTTGAACCGCTCGAGCTCGATGTGTTTCGGGATGGTGACCGTACCGACTTTGGCGACCCGCCCGATATCGTTCCGTCCGAGGTCGAGGAGCATCCGATGTTCGGCGAGTTCCTTCTCGTCATGAAGGAGTGACTCTGCATGACGCATGTCTTCCTCGACGGTCTTCCCACGAGGGCGTGTCCCAGCGATCGGGTTCGTCGTCACTTTGCCGTTCTCGACCCGGACGAGACTTTCCGGTGAGGCACCGAGGACAATCGCTTCCCCGAGGTCGATGTAGAACAAGTACGGGCTCGGATTTTGTTTCCGCAGCGTCCGGTAAAAGTGGAACGGGTCCCCGGTGAACGTCGCGTCGATTCGTTGCGACAAGACGAGTTGGAACACCTCACCCGCGAGGATCGCCTCTTTCGCCTGGAGCACACGGTCGATGAATTCATCTTTCGGCGTCAAAATCTGCTCGCTCGTCCGGACGACCGGTTCGAGGGCATGCGTCTCCGGTGTCTCAAGCTGTTCGCGGATGGACTCGAGTCGCATCGTCGCATCCGTCTCACTCGTATCGATCAGGATGACCTGTTCCTCGAGGTGGTCATATAAGACGACCGTCTCATAGCGCTGAAAGAGGGCGTCTGGCAAATCACGCGTCACGGTCGGCGTGTTCGGGATCGGTTCATACACCCGAAGCAAGTCATAGCCGATATAACCGACGGCACCGCCGATGAACGGGTATGGAGCAGTGAAGTCGTCACGGGTGATACGTTTTGATAGGGCATGGAGCGGGTCGTCCACATAGACCGTTCCCGTTGCATCGGTCACGTCGTTCCCATCAACCCGGATCGTCTCGACCGGGTTCGCCGCGATGATGGAGTAGCGGCCGTGCTTGCCTTCCGCGCGACTTTCGAGCAATACCTTTCGTTCACCTTGCAGTCGGTGGAAGATTGCCACCGGTGTGAGTTCGTCACCATTAATGATCCGTTGTTGCATTGAAAGAACCTCCTTATAATGGGTAGTAGAAAGGGGATATGCCGATGTCAGTCTTACGACCTGACCAATTTTCAGGTGAAGCGTTGACCGAGCACATCGAACTCGAGGACACGCTATCACCTTACCTTGGTATCAAATCCGATGAATTGAATCTTGAATATTTTGAGGCAGTCGTTCGACATGCCCAGCAATTGTTTGATGCGTTGTTCGAAGAGGGCGACCCCATCCGGATCGTTTGGCATGTATATGGACAGCCCGTCAAACCGACCCGTCTGTTCCGTTACATCCGGGACGAATCGGTGCGCTTCAAGACGACCGCCACATCGTGCATGTTCGATGACGAACTGTTATGGATGTTCACGGTGCCGGTAGCGGACAAGTCCGCAATCCGTGTGCGACCACTTCTTGAGGCGATTTGTTATCAAGATTTTTATACAAAATCGAAGCCTCGTTTGAACGGAGAGTTCACAACGTATCCGTTCGTTCAGTTCATTCACGAACGAGAGGGGCACGTCTTGTTCGTATACGATGACCGCGGTGCGTATATCCGTGGTACGTCACCAGCCCACCTCCAATCGCTTAAACAAAAAATCTCCTCGTCCCGCATGCCCAATCGGACATGAAGGACGAGGAGATTCCCCGTGTTGCCACCTTCGTTGAAAGACGCTTTGTCTTCCCACTCATCGCGAACCATCATTCGCTGTCCCCGATAACGGGAGGACCCGTCAGAGCCTACATGTCGGTCTGAACGCTCAAAAGCCCATTCACGCAAGGCACGACACCGGTTCGCATCGACCACCGGCTTTCTGAAGACGTCCCTTCGCGCTACTCTTCTTTCTCATCGCGAGTTCGTATGAATGTTATCGTTACTTTAACGGGATAAAGATGCATTGTCAAGCATCATTTGATCGAAGCATGCTCCACCTGACGCTTCCCGATGAACGTGAACGTGATCCCCGACGCAAGGAGTGGAAGGAGCCACCACTTCGTAAAGAAGAAGAGGGTACCCCGATACATGAACCACTCCATGCCCAAGTAGGCGAAGAGCGTGATCAAGGGAGCGATAGACAAACGCTTCAGGTGCAATGCGATGGCGACCCCTAGTCCGATCGTAAGCGTTGGGACGTTGACGAGTTGCCAAAGATACGGGTCGATATAGTGAAACATGGAGAGTCCTCCTTATAACGATGAATCACGACACATCAGACAGATTTCTTTGTTTTCATCAATCCGACGAAGATGAACGAGAACAAGAGCGAAATCAGCGGGAAAATGACATTCCACGAACTGAGATGGGTGATATCGAACGGACTGTGGTCATAATAGACGGCAAAGTACGTCAATTCGATGATGGCGTTCAACAAGAACGTCACCACAGGGCCGACCCAAATCCGTTTCGAAATCATGGCGACCACGACACCACCGCCGATGGTGAGAAACGGGACGATGACGAGCTGCCATAAGAACGGATCGATATAGTCAAACATGGAGCATCCCCCTTATAACGATTTGTATCCTAAGAAGTATGGGCGCCACATCATAACGATTTGTATCCTAAGAAGTATGGGCGCCACATCGGGTCGTGAATCGAGTTGATTTGAAGCATCTCGCCCCCGGCATGGATGAAGAACTCGTCATCGAGCATGATGCCGATGTGGGACGGGCCCGATTTGTACGTGCCGGCGAAGAAGATGATGTCCCCGCGACGACCACTCGTGATACCCGTCCGTTTGTTCTTGAAGTGTCCGCTATACCAATAGCCCGACACGTTCGTGCGACCGCCGATCTTCCCGGCCTGATTCGTCGCATAATGGATGAGACCGGAACAGTCGAACCCACCGTTCAGCGGGGACTGCGAGCCCCATGTGTACGGTGTCCCGAGATGTTTCACGGCAGCATTGATCAGACGCTCTTTTTGCGAGTTGTCCCGTTTCTTCAACAAAGCATCCTGCTTGATGCGGATGTCTGTCGTCTTGACGTAGACGGGGCGCCAGTCGTACTGGATGAGATACGAGTCGCCACTCTTTCCACGTGGGTAGATGCGACGACCGGCATCGAGATAGCCGATCGGACGGGTGTCGTTCGGGTTGGCGTAGAACGGTGTCTTCTTCGTCGTCCCGTAATGGGCGGCTGTATAGACGCTCGCCGGTTGGATTGCCTTCGGTTTCGTCTCGGCGATATACGGGTTCAACACGTACACGCGCTTCCCGGACGGAAGACGGACGTGCCAGAAGTCGGCATCAATCGAGCGGACCCCGACGAGTTTCGTCCCGCGTGGCAACGTGCCGGCCGGACGACCGTATGCGACGTCAGCCGAGAAGTAAGGCGTCCCGTTGAACTGTGTATAGAAGACCGTGCCTGCCTTCAGTTTCGCGGTCGGTTTCGAGACGGCGAGGTAGCCCGTCGCGACATAGCGATACGTCCCGTTCAGACGGATGCGCGTGTAGTACCCACTCGTCCCGAACGTTTCGACGACTTGTCCACGTTTCAAGGAACCGACTTGTTTCGCGACAGACGTCGAGGCGTACACTTCGACCTCGTTATAACGAGAGTAGCGCATGCCCGTCGATTCGAAGCGAGGCGGTTTTTTCGTGCTCGTTACGCTCGTCGGGATGAAGTAGTAGTTCCCTTGCGTAAAGATGCGGGTATAGTTGCCTTTCGTCCCGTAGATGGTGACGAGTTGTCCGCGCTTCAGGCTGAGGGACGTCTTCGACGACAGGACCGTCCGTGCGTAGACCGGCGTGTCTTTCGTGATGTACCGTTGTCCCGTCTGGAGCGGTGCCGGTTTCGTCGTGCCGAGCGATTTCGTCTCGACGAACAGGAACTGGCCGCGCGTATAGATGCGTGTGAAGTCACCGTCCGTCCCGTAAATGGTGACGAGCTGACTTCGTTTCAGCGACCCGACGACTTGTTTCTTGTCCGTGTCCTGATAGATGTTGATCGCGGCGAGCGTATAGCGGCTGCCTGTCTTCATATAGCGCGGCATCTTGTCTGCGAGCACGTCGCGTTTCATATAGACGTAGGCGCCGTCCTTGAAGAGGCGGGTAGTGTCTCCGATGGTGCCATAGACGCTCGTCTGTTCACCGCGGACGAGGGAGCCGATGATCTTGCCGGACGCATCGGTGTAAGGCGATGTCGTCAAAACGAACTGGGTGCCCGTCTTGATCGGACGAGTGCTCGTCGCATCTAAGGTGACATAGCCGAAGCCGTCCGCCGTCTCGATACGAAGCATCGAACCGACGACCAAACCGTCGAGCATCTGCCCGGCTTCGAGTTCGGCGATTGTGTCCCCGTCTGGAGCGGACAAGACGACCGCACCTGCTTTCGCGTAGCGGGTCACGGCTTCCGGCATCGTCTCACCGAGGGCGTCACGGGCGACATACGTTCCGTCCGTCGTGAGAAGGCGGTCACCCTCGAGGTCAAAGACGTTGACGGCTGTCCCGATTGGGAGGGTTGCGACGAGGTTACCGGCAGCGTCGAGCGCATCCGTTTCTGTCTGGGTGTAACGTGTGATGGCATATCGGACGTCGTCGTTTCGAACGAATCCGTTCTGTGTATCGATCGTGACGGACGTATGGGTCTCGGTCACGTCCTGGATGTCGACACGCTTCGGCTCATCCGTGACGAGCAGGATGCTGGATTCCTCCGGGTCGGCATAAAGCGTCGTGCCGGCAGGGAGCATGGCGTCGGACCCGACCGCCTGTGCGGTGAGAGTCCAATAAAAAGTAAAGAGAACAAGCAAACTGAAGATTCGTTTCAAGCGTTCCACCTCGATTCATGAAATTTACAGTTTTTAGTATATACATAGTGAAGATGAAAAAGGTTGCTTATTTCGATAATAGGGAAATGTTTGAAGGGGTCCGTGTTCGGCATTCCACTCGTTCGTTTTCGACCATCTGTGCTATGATGGACGGGGAAAGGAAGGGACAGCTATGGAGACACTCAACATGAAACAACTTTCTGACGACCGGTCGGCCCATCAGGTGGCCGGCGATCTCGATGCGATGCGGGCACTCATGCACGACTCGTTCCGATATGTCGATTCGAGCGGGCGTCAGTTCGATAAAGAGACGTTCTTAGACCAGTTCGTCGACCCGACAGCGATTCAATGGATCGCACAGGACACGGTCACATTCGATGAGACGGTACGCGGCGACCTCGCCGTCGTCCAACTTCTGCTAGAAGAGAAGTTCATTATCGGTACGAACGCCTACGAAGGCCGGTTCTGGATGCTTCATCTTTATGTGAAAGAAGATGGCGTCTGGTTATGGCAAGGCGGACAGGCGACGATGATCAACGAAGGATAATAAGCGTTCAGGCACCCCACACAATGGGGTGTCTTTTTTATAAAATGAAGGAAATGTGAATTTGAAAAAAATATAACTATTTTAGAAAATTTATGTACCCTTTTGAAAAAGGACAGATTATAATAATTCTGTAAACGATTGTCATTATTCTTGAGGGAGACCCTACTTATTATGAAACAACCGAAATATGCAGCACTTTTCCTAGCTACCACACTCGCATTCGGAGGTATCGCGCCTTCGACAATCGTCAACGCAGAGACGACGGAAGACGTGACTGCTCCTGACGCACCTGTATTATCAGCACCACTCCACACGTCGACAACACTCACGATCACAGGTGAAGTGGCTGCGAAAGCGGAGATCTTGATCAACGGCAAGACGTACGTCCGTACCATCTTAGAAGGTGGCGAGGCCGTCTTCAAGATGTCACCACAATCGGTTGGCAAAGTCATAGACGTCCGTCTCGTCGACGCGAGCGGCAACATCAGTGAGACGACACGCGCCATCGTCGCAGAAGACCCAGAAGCACGTCCGGACGCACCGGTCATCAAACCGTTGACGGAGACGTCACGTGAAGTGCGCGTCGTCGGGGAGCCAGGACAATATGTCGAGCTCTCAATCGGCAGCAGCACGTACAAAGGGAAGTTCGATGCGAACGGTCTCTACCGCCGTGGCATCGCGCCGCAACCGGCCTACTCATGGCTCTCGGCGAAGACAATCACGACGAAAGGTGCGACGAGCGACGTCTCGAAACGTAGTGTCTATAAAGACCGCGTTGCACCCAAAATGGCGACATTGACACAATCTGTGACGGCGGCATCATATGGCGTCTTCGGAAAAGCCGAGCCATATGCGACGGCCATCGTTAAGATCGGTACGAAGTCATACACGGCACCGGTCATGTCGACCGGGAAGTTTATCGTGAAGATCCCACGTCAAGCGATGGGGCAGAAGATGTCACTCGTCATCCGTGACGGTGCCGGAAACGTCAGCCAATCGAAGTCAATCACCGTCCAGCACGCGCTCTACAACAACTTCCATCGTGTCTACATGGAAGGGATGAAGGTGACGCTTCATAAAGAAGTCTTCTATGCAGATTCGACGACGAAATACGCGGACACGTTCGTGCCACTCTTCGTCGGACATCCATCGAAGTCGGGCCTTGCGTTCCTTCTCAGCAGCTACACGGAGGATGGCTCGGTCGCTGGATTCGAGAAGTTGACGCTCCGTGTCGGTCGTGCGACCTATTCGCAAAACATCAACGATTACGAAGTCTACTATGAAGAGTATGAGGACGGCTCGGTCGAAGAGTCATACTTGTTCGAACCAGATGCGAAACTCATCAGCTTCGTCGACAAGTACGTCCGTCCGGAAAACCGGATCACGGTCATGGTCCAAGGAACGGACTACGACCTCGAGTTCAACCTATCGGGTGCGGAGAAACGCGCATTCATCCAATCGCTTCAATACGCAGGATACTAATTCCTTAGGACCGGTGGAGACACCGGTCTTTTTGGTGAACGGAGTTGCAACATGAAAGACAAGCGAGATCGCATCTATTCGCTAAAACCCCTGCCGGTGACCCCGATCTCCTCGGCTGGTACATGACGATGCTTAACGTCGTGAGTGAGAACTCGACGGAGCGTTATATGAAAAACGAGTACGGTGTGGAGGAAATTTATTTCATGGAGGAAGGGCGCTTCTATTATGTGATCGATCGCCAGTTCAAGTTCGAGCGGTTCTCGAGCGCGACCGAAGAGCATGGGTACTTCCGGATCGAGCAGATCGACTACACGGACCGATACGGCAACAAGGTCAACTTTCGCTTCATCAAGGTCGCAGGGCTGTTCTTCGACCGGACCGACCATGAAGCCAATTATCGCGTCCTCGAACGCAAGAAATGGAGCAACGAGCAATCATTCGACGAGTAAGACGACATCTTGTCGAAATATTTTTGTTACATTTTTGAAACATAAACCGATAATTATCGTAGAACGATGTGGGGCACATGCTCCAGAACAAACGAAAGAGGGGAAAACATGAAAGCACGATTCAAGCAGTTCGTGGCGATGGTGACGGTTCTCGTCCTCGTCCTTTCGTTCCTGCCGCCAGCACTCGCTGACAGCGGAAACGGGATGACCAATGCCACATTACTCACTCCGGGGGAAGCGGTCGAGTTCACGACCGGCACGGACCCGGTCAACACGTATTGGTTCAAGATGGAACGAGAGACGTCCGCGATGACACATATGGAAGTCACGTTCGAATCTTCGAAGCTCGCGAACATCAGCGTCTACCCGAGCGCCGACATGGCGGCGAAGGATGAGACGTTCGACCGTTACCGCGCGAGCGCGACGAAGGAAGAGGAAGAACAGACGGCCAAAATCAACTTCCCGTTCGCATGGGAAGGTCCATATTACATCAAGGTCGAGTATATGCCGATGGAACTCGGCGAAGAGATGATGGACATGCCGACAGAAGAGGTACCGGAAGGCGAGGAGCCACCGGCACCAGACCTCTCGATGCTCGCGTCTGACATCAAGCTCGTCGTCAACCCGGTCAAACTCCCGGTCAAATACGAGCAGGTCGGCGGCGACATGTGTGCCGTCGAATCGATCGTCCAACCGGCACCGGAACGTGACTCGATGCTCAAGCTCATCCGTCGCGTCCAAAGTGAAGTACTCGGCACATCACAGGAAGGTCGCGACTTGTCGGCCCTTTACTACCGTGCCTCACCGTATATCGTCAAGGCGATCACGTTTGACGGTGAGAAGCGCAAAGCTGCTCTCACCGACTTGAAGACGCTCCGTCCGTTGTTGACGGCACTCGTCGACAAGAAGGCGTATACGCTCAAAACCCAGGACGCGGCGGCGATCAACCGTCTCCACGCCTTAGTCGACGCAAGCGTACCGGCTGCGCTACAAGGCGAGAT
This sequence comes from Caryophanales bacterium, assembly GCA_902362975.1. Classification (GTDB taxonomy): domain Bacteria; phylum Bacillota; class Bacilli; order Exiguobacteriales; family Exiguobacteriaceae; genus Exiguobacterium. Next base: position 6,851 of record CABIYO010000032.1, on the reverse strand, counting down.
TGGCGAGATCGCGACAGCGCTCGAGATGGACTCGCTCGCCGGGACTCCGGTGACGGACCTCTTCGGCAAAATCGGGATGACGATTCAAACGGACGGCAGTGACGCACCGCGTTACATCGTCAAATACAAATCGTCACCAAATACATCGATCGGCAAGATGAACGCGATGAGCGACGTCTCGGCCGAGCGCATCGCCATCGGGAAACCGTCTGATTACTTCGCGCTCGTCGATGTGGAAGAAGCGTCGACGAAGATGCAGGCACAGGCGAAATCGACGCTCGAGTCGGACCGTAACGTCGAGTATATCGAACCGGTCCAGACGTATCAGTCGTTCGCGACCGACGTCAGCCTCGACTACCAATGGGCGATCAACCAGAAGTCGGTCCTTGAGCCGTTCGCGAATGCAGGGATCGGCCTCGACAAGTATGAGGCGTTGAACTTGCCGAAACGGTCGATCAAAGTAGCCGTCCTCGACACAGGTGTCGACCACCGTCTCCTTGACTTTAAAGGAAAAGTCGATGTCGCCAACGCGAAGAACTTTGTTGACCCGAACGGGGAAGGCGATGCCATCGATGACCACGGTCACGGGACACACGTCGCCGGCGTCATCGGTGCGACACGTGACAACGGCGTCTCGATGCGCGGGATCGTCCCGAACGTCTCGATTCTGCCGGTGAAAGTGCTCGATGCGGGCGGTTCTGGGGACACGGACCAAATCGCACTCGGGATCAAGTATGCGGTCGACGCAGGGGCGAAAGTCATCAACATGAGCCTCGGCGGCAACGAGAGCCGTACGCTCGGTTACATGTTGAAGTATGCGTATGACCGTGGCGTCGTCATCGTGGCGGCGACAGGGAACGATGCGCAGTCACGCGTGTCGTACCCGGCATCATCGAAATATACGATCTCGGTCGGCGCGACGAATGCCTTCGGAATCGTCTCGGATTACTCGAACTATGGCCTCGGCGTCGACGTCGTCGCACCGGGCTCGAAAGTAGCGAGTCTCGTACCGGACGGGAACGTCGTCTATATGGACGGGACGAGCATGGCGACGCCACACGTCGCTGCAGCCGTCGCGCTCCTCAAGTCGTATCACCCAAATCTTTCGGTCGAAGACGTACGGACGCTCTTGCAGCGGACGGCGGACCCGATCGCCTTCTCTGGTGGGGACGCACCGGTTGACCCGCGCATGAGTGACGGGTTCGAGTATGTGTTAGAAGAATTGGGCATGACGCTCCCGGCGTACTACAACCCGGTGAGCGGATTCGGGAAGGCGAACGTCTACCGCGCCGAGTCGATGCTCAAATTGAACGCCTCTGGCGCGCAAGCGCAGGACAATTCTACGACGTTCAAGACGAAAGTCACGTCGGGGACGACGGTCCGCGTGTATAAAGGAGAGAAGTTAATCGGACGGGGCACGTCGAAACAGACCGTTGCCGCCTTCTCGATTCAACCGCAAAAAGCAGGAACGGTCCTTCGCGTCGTCTATACGAACGGGAAGTATGAGACGAGCGAACGTGTCGTCGTGAAAGCCGGCGCACGTCCAGGACAACCGACGGTGAACACGCTCCGTTCTGGCGCGAAGTCGGTCACGGGTCGCGGCGAAGCCGGGATGCGTGTCGTCGTCCGCAACAGCAACTATCAATTGTTGGGACGCGGAACGGTCCTCCCGAACGGCACGTTCTCTGTGAAGACACGTGCGCTCAAGAAAGGCGAGACGATCAACGTCCACATCGAGGACTTGAAAGGTCGCCCAGGCAAGATGAGCAAGACGACTGTACGATAAGAGAATTCGATAGAAGAGACGGGTATGCCGAGTGATCGGGATACCCGTTTTTTCGTGTAAGCAAAGAAGAGGAGATCGCTTAGGAATGCCCGGAGAGATTAGGAAGCCCTGAATAATACCACCAGAAAAAATAATGCTAGGCAAATAGTCCTCACGACCATGAATCTTCCGGACCAATCACCGATTCGTGTATAGTTGGAATAACGGATGCTATTTTGGATATGTTTGGTTTTGTGAAAGAGGTCAATGATTTTATGAGTTGGAAATATGGTGGGTGAAGATTGGTCTTTAAAATTCATCGCTGTAAATTAAATGTTATAGGTAATTAATGGTATTAAAATGGTTTTCAAAGAGTATTTCAGCTTAAATCGCATGAAATCAACAAAAAACGACTCGTTTCGACATTTCCAAAATAGGTAAATCTAAAAATGAATTAAACTAAAATCTCCAAAATTCAAAAACGTTACCATTTTTGCGAAAAAAAACGCTTGTGTCGCTTGGAAGGGTTATGTATATTATGGATGTAAGGTTTTCCAAGGACAGTCTTGGTATATTATTCAAGATGATTCTTGAAAAGACTTCTACCGGGGGAGAACGCCTGGTCTATAGAAGAGTCGGTTACATAAACATTAGCACCTTATTCATTGTTATGGATACATGACTCCGAACGAGATCGGTTGGGCAAGGACGGTAGAAAAACCTATCTACCTAAGGGAGGATTTACATCAGATGGCTAAGAAGAAACAATTCGTTACTGCAGCGGCAGCGTTCGCAGTAGCAGCATCAGCAGTAGCGCCTGCAATCACGGCAGACGCAGCAACAAAGACAGTACGTCTTAAATCAGATTTCGTACGCGTAGGGAACCTCGACGCGACACTCGACAAAACTTACAACGGTGGAGAAATTCACTGGTACAAGTCTTCAGTAGACTTGAACAAACTCGGTGTATTCCAAACTGCTAAAGGTTTTGTTAAAGGCCAAGGCATCCGTGTTGAGAAGCGCGTCCGCGTCTTGAACCACGCACAAGAAATCAAACCGACTTCTGAGTTCGTATTCGAGCAAGGCGTAGATGTTAAAGGGATCCGCGTTCAACCAGTTCTCTTCGCAGACGGTAAAGAATACGCGAAACCAGTTAAAGCAGCTGGATTCAGCACTGAGAAAGTTGGGGAGTTCGAAGGGACACTTACTTACTCAAACAAAGCTTACGGTACTGTAACAAAAACTGTTAAGTACAAAGTAGTAGCTACTGAAGTTGAGATCTCTAACGTAACTTCTTCAGTTGATCAAGCTGCTGAAGTTCTCTCAGTTAACGCTGACGTGAAGAACCTCAAAGACGGTGAAAAAGTTGAACTCGTAATCTTCCCAGGAAAAGACGAGTCGAAAGCACTCGCTCCGATTACAGCTGAAATCAAAGACGGTAAAGTCATGGCTTCTGCTAAAGACATCCCAGCTGGTACACATTCATTCATCCTTCGTTCTGGCGATGTGAAGACTGCAGCTATGGAGTTCATGGTTGAAGCTCCAATGGTTAAAGAAGTTAAGGCGATTAACGCTCAAACAGTTGAAGTACACTTCAACAAGGCTATCGACGCTAAGACGTTGAAAGTTGATAATAAAGATTTGATTAAAGTTGAAGCTGGATCAGGCGCTGTCGAAACTGGTGATATCAAGCAAGAACTCAGCACTGATGGTATGACTTTAACGCTTACTACAGCTGACACTAAAATTTTCAAAGGTGACTACACAGTCAAAGTTCCTTTCGAAATGATCAAAGATGTAAAAGGTACTTTCGTTAAGCCTATTAACGCTAAAGTTTCTGTAGATGATAAAGTTGCACCTGCACTTGTCAAAGCTACTACTCTTGTTAAAGACGTTAAAGATGGTATCAAATCAGTAGTTGTGACTTTCGATGAGAACGTTAAATCTGTAGATACGATCAAAATCGATGGTCTTAACTACAATGTTGTTCTAGACGGTAAAGAAGCGACAATTACTTTCGCACAACCACTTGACGCTTCGAAAAAGTATGATGTTACAGTAATCAATGCTACTGACTTTGCTGGAAACATCAAAGACGTACAAGTTGCTCCTCTTTCAGTTTCAGTAGATAATGTTTCACCAGAAGTCTCTAGCGTTGTAGCTATTTCAGAAGATAAGCTTAAATTGACACTTTCTAAAAAAGTTGATATTGCTGAGCTTAAAAAATCTTCTATGCTATCTGCAACAGTAGGAACTTTTGCTACATCAATCATTGAGTCGGTAGACGCTGGAGAGAAAGATGGAGAATACATCATCACTCTTAACGATCAGTACCTATTCAAAACAGGAAATTCTGATGTTGTTACATTGAAATTTGCTGAAAAAGCACTTGTAGATTCACTTGGTAACACTAACCTCGTTAAAATCGAAAAAACAGCTACAGTAACTAAAGATACAACTGCACCAGCAGTATCTAAAGTAGAAGAAGTAAAAGACAAAGACGGTAAAGTAACTGGATTTGCTTTAACTTATACTGAAGATGTAAAAGGACAATCTTTGTCTGGGTTAAAAGTAGTTAATGCTAAAGGTGAAATCCTTGCTGTTAATGATGTAGTCAACGCTCCTACAATTGATGCAGAAGATTCTAAAAAAGTTATTTTCTCATTCAAAGAAAATGTTGTATCTAGCAAGTATACGTTTGAATTACCAGAAGGATTCGTAACTGATAATGCATTAGTTGCTAATAAATCTGCTAAGTATGGTTTCTCTGTAACAATTAACGATATCGTTCCACCGGCTCAAACTTCGTTTGCAATTGTTTCAGCAGAAAACGTTCAAGGTAAAGATAATGTTCTTGCTGTAGATTTCGGTACTAAAGTTGCTGTTGTTGGTGATGGTTCTGCTCTCAACCCTGCAGCTTACACAATCAACGGTGTTACATTACCTGCTGATACAAAAATCACTTTAGCTGGTAATGTAGGTGACAACGGCTACCAAACAAAAGTAGAAATCGAGTTACCTAAAGGATTCGTAAAAGCTAATGATGCGAAAGCTGGATTCCGTATCACTGGAGTTAAATCACTTGATGGTAAAACTTCTGAATCTAAATTTGTAACAGTAGACATCAAGGACAACACTGCTCCAGAACTTAAGTCAATCGTAGCAACTGATTTGACTAAGTTAACTCTTTCTTACTCTGAAGCTGTCAAAGTAACTGCAGAAGCTCCTAAAGCCCCGGCAACAAAAGTAGATGCTATCGCTGATGAATTGAAATTGTTAGATTCTAAAGGAAATGTTCTTACATTCTCTGATTACACAGTCACTGAAGACGGTAAAATTGTCCTTACAGTAACTGATGCTACTGCTGTTAAGAGCGTATCTACAGTTAAATTGGCTGTAGGTGGCGAAGCTAACATCTTTGATGCTAACAATGTTGCTCAAAAAGAAGAAATTACGGTCTCGAAGTAATTAATCCTCCCTATAAAGGATTAATATAGAATGGATACGCCTATTCCATTCAACCCTCTTGTGCATATGCATGAGAGGGTTTTTAAATTAGTTTCAAATATATATTATTACCTTGTATGAATTTCTTTAGAGCATTCATTCCAATGATATGCTCCCCAATAGGTAGACAGATGAAATAACAAATCTGTTTATTCTATTGGGGAGTGTTTTTTTTATGGCGAGAAATCGGCATTCGATTGAACAAAAACTGGCTGCACTGCGCATGATGGAAGAAGAAACGCATACATGGAAGGAAATCATGGAGACTCATCACGTTTCTGAGAATACCCTCCGGGTGTGGAAAGTGAAATTCGATACCGGCGGGAGTGACACATTGAAGGAATCGAAGACATGGAAACTGTACACCAAGGAATAGAAAATCGCGGCCGTCCGTGACTACCTCGACGGGGCCACCACGATGGAAGTCCTCTCCAACTATCAAATCAGTAATGGATCTGTTCTTCGGAGATGGATTAAGAAGTATACTAGTCATAGCGAGTTAACAGATTCGAGAAAAGGGATGGATCGAGCTATGACAAAAGGGAGAAAGACCACATTCGAGGTACGCATGGAAATCGTCAGGTATTGCCTGGACAACGGACGGAACTATCAACGGACGGCCGAGGTATTCGCCGTGTCGTACCAACAGGTCTATGGGTGGGCGAAAAAATATGACGCCGACGGCGTGCACGGACTCGAGGACCGGCGCGGACGGACGAAGCAAGAAGAGGAACTGATCAACGAGGAGAAGCTCGAACGTCGCATTCAACAGATCGAGCGGGAGAACGAGCGCCTTCGTGCCGAGAACCTGTTCCTAAAAAAGTTGGAAGAGATCGAGAGGAGAGGTTGATCAGCCAGATCCGGCTACAATTGCGTTACATGGCCATCAAGGAAATGTCGACGACCGATACGTTCCCGGTCGTGCTCCTGTGCGAGATCGCGCAGGTCTCACGGGCCGCCTACTATAAATGGTTGAAGCGTACCGTCTCGGTACGTGAGTAGGAGAATCTAAGCCTACTAGAGGACATCCGCCTCCTCTACGACCAGGTGAACGGGACCTACGGTTATCGACGGATCACCATGACGGTCAATCGCAGACGACGCCAGCATGGCCTGCCGGCATACAATGAGAAGCGCATCTATCGTCTCATGCGCATCCATGAGATCCGTTCGGTCATCCGCCAGAAGCGAAAGCGGTACAAAAAATCGTCCCCGCAGCATGTGGTCGAAAACCTGATGAACCGGGAATTCAGTGCGTCCCGACCGGACGAGAAGTGGTGCACCGACGTCACCGAGTTCAAATATGGCGCCTGAAGGAAGGCCTATCTGAGCGCGATCATCGACCGCTATGACGGCTCGATCGTCGCGTATCGCATCGGAAAATCCAACAACAATATAAATGTCAACCTTTATATGTACAATTTTGCTCGTTTAATAATGTTCAATATTGTCGGTTTCGTCAGACGCGGTTTGTTCCGTCCGATGGTCCTTCAATCGATATGAATCCCCGGATATCGGCACGACGGTCGCATGGTGAAGAATCCGGTCCAAGATGGCGTTTGCCAGTTTCGGGTCTACG
>CABIYO010000031.1 GCA_902362975.1 Caryophanales bacterium | reverse complement strand
AAGTGCGATGAAGAAGGTCGATGTTGCCATCCCCATTCGGTGGGGTGGAGAGGCCTTGACGGCGATCGCTTGAGTCCCGGATTGTTTGTTTCATTCGAGAACGAAGAGTACATCATTCGCGAATTTCTCATACGTACGGTCACTCGGATGGAACTGATCGGTCGCTAGATCTCTTGATAAGTCAGAGATGTAGGAAAACGGGTCGATCACATCGATATTGTGCGCATTCGCCAATTGTTTCGCGGATGCGTTCCAATCGAGGATGAGCTGATTGAATGCTTGTCCATTCTCATCATTTTGAAACGGATTGTATAGACCGATATACACGATGGTTGCCGAATCGTTGAGTGAGCGAATATCAGTGAAAATCGTTTCTAAATTCGTCTTCGCATCTGTGACCACTTGTTGAATATCGACGGATTCGAAGTTATCGACGTTTTCCCCACGGTTGAACAAATCGTTTCCACCGATGGTCAACGTGATATATCGTGCGTTTTCGATAGTCCGACGCACTTCAGGTTGCTCGAGTTGTGTGAGTAAATCTTCTGTTCGTGCCCCAGACACGGCAAGGTTTTGCGTACGTACGCCTTCTTCTTCAAGAGCAGTGCTGACAGGCTGTACATATCCTGCGCCTGATGTTGACCCCACACCGCGTGTCAACGAATCGCCTAATGCGACGTAGACGTCTCCTTCTGGTTCGGGACGTTCATCTTCGGAGACGGAAAGTGTTCGCTCCGGCGGATTGACGATATCCTGATAGCCAATCCATAGACCATATAAGGCGATTCCCGTTAAAAGAACGGAGCCACTTAAAAATGCATACCATTTCGACTGTTTCATGGGCTGACCTCGCTTTCTATATAAACATCATATCAAATATAAATGGATGTGCCCTATGTGAATGTTCGAATAGGACAGATTCGCTTTTGTCCGATAGAATATAGAAAGAGGTGAGACAATGGAACCGACGTTAAAGCTACATCAACTAACTAAAGTGATTGGGAAAAAGACGATTATCGATCATATTTCGTTAGATGTCTACCCGGGTGAGGTCTTTGGATTTTTAGGACCAAATGGCGCCGGGAAGACGACGACGATTCGAATGATTGTTGGCTTGATCAAACCGACGAAAGGAAATGTATCGATTTGTGGGTATCGTGTCGACAGACAATTTGTCCAAGCGATGAATCAAATCGGCGCAATCGTCGAGAATCCAGAGCTGTATAAGTTTTTATCCGGACGTGAGAACTTAGAAGCGTTCGCACGCATGTTACCTGGAGTCGATGATAAGCGAATCCAAGAAGTCATTGACCTCGTCGATTTGACCGCTCGAATCGATGATAAAGTAAAGACGTACTCTCTCGGGATGCGACAAAGACTCGGGATTGCCCAGGCGCTTTTAAACAATCCACGGGTGCTTATCTTGGATGAGCCGACGAACGGGCTCGATCCGATGGGGATTCGGGATTTACGACTTTTCATTCGTCGTCTCGTAGAAGAAACGGGGCTGAGTGTTCTTGTGTCGAGCCACATCCTGGCCGAAATTGAGCTATTAGCGGACCGAGTCGCCATCATGTCGCGAGGCAAGATTGTCAAGGTGGGGACGGTCCATGCTTTGATTGAAGAACTCGCGTCAACGGTCGACTTACATGTGACGAATAGCTTCGAAGTATTGCCGATTGTTCAAGGCTACGAAGGAATCGACCAAGCGGACGTGATGGACGAACGAACGATTCGTATTTCCATGAACGTGGAAGAGACGGCGAAGTTGAATCGCTATTTGATGGAAAGAAATGTCGAGGTGTTCGGACTTGAGCGCCGTGTCCAAACGTTAGAGGACCTCTTCATCAAGTTGACAGGCGGTGATCACATTGCCTAATCCATCGATGCTCGGTCTCATTCGTAATGAAGTGCTCAAGATTCATCGGAAACGCAGATTGATGGTCGTCTCCATTATTCTGATCGTACTTGTTTCGATGTTCACGTATGCGAACTATCGTCAAATCGAGAAACAACGCGAAGAACAAGGAACGATTGATTGGCGTGTTGATCTCCAGCAAGAAATCATCGATACACAAAACCGACTCGCCTCTGCGAACGTCCAAGACGAGTTTCGGCAGATTCTTGAGTTCCAAGTCCAACAGAATCAGTATTATCTTGATAATGATATTAATCCGAATTATCCGGGAGCCCCGACGTTTATGCGCGTCTTCTTCTCACAAGGGACTACGCTTGTCCTACCGCTGTTCATTATTATATTGATGGCAGATATCGTGAGCGGGGAACATAATGATGGAACGATTAAGACGTTGTTATCGCGACCGGTCCGGCGATATAAGATCTTGCTCGCCAAATGGCTGACGGCGCTCCTCTATACATCGATCTTAATATTTGTGACCGCCGTCGTCAGTTACGCCATTTCCGGCATCGTTCTCGGCTGGGACGGATGGAATGCTCCGATTTTGACTGGTTTCCAAGCTTCGCCGACTGGAACATTCTCGACCGACTTTGTGCATACGTTGCCGATGTGGGAGTACCTGCTTATGTCGATGGGTCTTTCGTGGCTTGTCGTGGCTGCGGTCGGGACAATTTCTCTCATGATTTCCGTCTTGGTGAAAAATACGGCGACCGGAATCGGAATCATGATGGCTGTCCTCATCTCGGGGCCACTCTTGACATCGCTTGGCTCAAACTGGGATAGCTCGAAATACCTGATGAACGTCAACTTCGACCTTCATACCTATTTGGAAGGACAGGCTCCACCAATTGATGGGATGACGTTACCGTTCTCGCTTCTCGTCATTCTCATTTGGTCGATGGCCGCCTTGGCGTATGCGTTTTACCACTTTACTCAAAAAGATGTGTATTAATGATTCGTGCTCTTTTCCTAAGGAGCACGAATTTTTTTGGATAAAATCAGGTCATAAATAGAATGAATAGTTCTAAATACTCAATATTATGAATTATCAAAATAATTAAAAAGGTGGATACTGCTTTTGTGGGAAAGTGTGTAAAGTAAGAATCATCACAAAGGGGGTAAACACATGAAAAAAGTTGTTTCTACATCATTAATCGCAGGCATATTGCTCGTCCCACAATTGGTCGGTGCAGCAGAATTGAAGTCAGGCACTCTGACGAAACCATCAGAAAGTGCACCGACAACGATTGTAAAAGAGTACGTCAAATCAAAAGGTGAGTTCAAGACGATCGAGTCGAAATCAGACAAAGTCGGGAAAGTGGTTAAACTCCAACAGACAGTTGATGGCGTGCCCGTATTCGGTGGTGTGGTAGTCGGTGTCGTAGATGAAGCGGGTCAATTGAAGACAGTCGTGGATGATGCGAAATCGGTCAAAAATCTACATAAGTCAATCAAGTTAACTGAAAAGAAAGCCATTGCGAGTTACAAAAAGCTTGTCGGTCATAAAGGGGCCTACGAGCTCGAACCGGAAGCAGAATTGATTGTCTATCCAAAAGGTGAGAAGTCGGTCTATGCATATCAAGTGACCGGAACGATCCTTGAAGCGGAAGAGCCGTCACGTTGGACATACTTCATCGATGCTGGAACGGGTGAGGTACTCAATAAATTTGACCAGTTGGCTCACGCGAGACCGACGAACGGTGTGACAGGTACGACATATACGGGAACGGGAATCGATGTGCTCGGCTACAGCCAAACGTTCAAGACAACGAAGAGCGGATCTTACTATTACCTCCAAGACTCAACGCGTGGAAAGGGAATCTATACGTACGATGCGAAAAACCGTACGACACTCCCAGGTTCGCTATGGGCTGACGTGGATAACGTCTTGAACACGACTTACGACCGTGCCGCTGTCTCTGCACACGTCAACGCGACCAAGACATATGATTTCTACAAAAACACTTACGGACGGAACAGCTATGACAACGCCGGAGCTGCATTAAACTCTACGGTTCACTATAGCCGCAGCTACAACAATGCGTTCTGGGACGGAAGTAAGATGGTATACGGAGACGGAGACGGTCAAACGTTCACGTATCTTTCAGGTGCACTTGACGTAGTCGCTCACGAATTGACTCACGCGGTCACGGAGTACACGGCAGGACTGATCTATCAAAACGAGTCTGGGGCGATCAACGAAGCAGTATCGGATATCCTAGGTACAGTGGCGGAATATAGCGTCGGCACTAACTTCGACTGGTTGGTAGGGGAAGACATCTACACACCTGGTGTAGCGGGCGACGGACTTCGTTCGATGGCGAACCCAGCTGCATACGGTGACCCAGATCACTACTCGAAACGTTACACAGGCACACAAGACAATGGTGGGGTTCACATCAACTCAGGTATCGTCAACAAAGCGGCATACCTCTTAGGTAATGGTGGATCACACTACGGCGTATCGGTACAAGGTGTGGGAGTCATGGCGTTGGGGGATATCTACTACCGTGCCCTCAATGTTTACTTGACACCAACATCTAACTTCTCAAGCCTTCGTCAAGCGGTCGTGCAATCTGCGAAAGACCTGTACGGTGCGACAAGTCCGCAAGCGGTATCAGCTGCGAAATCATTTGACGCTGTCGGAATCTACTAAGTTCTCAACATCTCTTCCGAAATTTTCGGAAGGGATTTTCTTATGCAGTTTTTGGGTAAATCAAGGTTGAACGTCGAGCGAAAAGGAGAACGAGTATGAACACGAAGGAATTTATTGTGTCACCGAACAGCAAGATTCAATTAAATGATTATCCGACGACAGTTTCAGACAAACCGAAGGATGAGACGTTGACGACTGAACTCATTCCGAACAGTGTTGAGCGATTAAAAGAACTACATTGGCGATTATATGCCGAGAGTAAGAAAGGGATTATCGTCGTCTTGCAGGCGCTTGATGCGGGTGGGAAAGATGAGGCGATCAGCTATATCTTTTCAAATTTGAACGCCCAAGGACTGAAGACGAATGCGTTTCAAAAACCTTCCGATACGGAGAAGAAACACGACTATCTGTGGCGAATGCATGATTTGTTACCTGAAAGAGGTCAGGTCGGAATTTTAAACCGATCCCATTACGAAGAGGTCATTGCGCCTCGTGTCCATGATTTGTTGGGGGACGAAGTACTTCCGGAAGAAATGGACCAGGAAGAGGTCTGGCTGATGCGCTATCGTCAAATCAACGATTATGAACGCTATTTACATGAAAACGGATTCGAAGTCATCAAGTTCTTTTTCAATGTATCTAAGGATAAACAACGAGATCGCTTGCTTGAACGGTTAAAGGACCCGAAAAAGAATTGGGAATTCTCCTTCAGTGACGTCGAAGAGCGACAGCATTGGGAAGAATATCAAGAAATCTTTGCCGAGATGTTGTCGCACACATCAACAGAAGTTTCACCGTGGTATGTGTTGCCGGCAGATGATGAGTGGTACAGTCGTTTTGTCATTTCGTCAGTCATGATTGATGTTCTTGAACGGATTGATCCACAGTATCCGACTTTCACGGATGAGGAAAAAGAGCGAATCGATGAGGCCATCGAAACCCTTAAGAACGAGTAAGGCATGGCGTTCTCGTGAACACTTAAAAATCCCCTTGCACTGAAAGCGAATTCAAGCTAAAGTGATACAGTAGATTAAAGGTCAGACATCTGTACAAAGGGGTAATGATTGTGGGTAATGTAAGTTTACTATTCGGTGGCGTCGCACTGTTTTTAAATAGTCTCGTTCTTCTCGGGAAAGTGGATAGCAAGAGCGCAGGGTTCTTTAGTTTGTTTACGGGACTCTTACAAACGTTTATCGCCACGTGGTTATTGATTGGGGCGAGTCCAGAAGAACAATTCGGTCTTGCGAGTATCTATCTATTTTCGTTCACTTATTTATATGTAGGGGTAACGTTTATTTTGAATTTAGACGGTCGTGGCGTGGGCTGGTTCTCATTATTCGTTTCGATTGCAGCTGCTTTTTACGGTGTAATTGCGATTGCAGAAAGTGATTCTATGGGTGCATTGACGTGGTTCTTCTGGTCCTTCCTTTGGGCGCTGTTCTTTTTTGGAATGGCACTCGGGAAACCGAACGAGACCATTACAGCACGTGTCGCTCTCGTATTATCATGGTTGACGCTGATTGTCCCGGCGATGGTTGGGATGGCTGGACTGATGAATGGATGGTATGACATGGTTTGGTGGGCGGCGAGCGGTACGGCAATCCTGTATTTCATCGTTTCTGTCAAACGTACGAAACAGACGATTGAAATTGCTTCATGAAGAATTAAAAAACGATTTGAGGACATCGGACGCGATCAAGTCGTGCCTGATGTCCTTTTTTATTGAACGCTGAAAGGTCGATATATGCAATACAGAAAAGTGGAAATGAAAGATACGATACAAACGTCGTTAATTCTCATAGAGTGGGGTTGAGTTGATGATTGCACTTGAAGCGTTGAAAAGTAGGCTTGTAAATAATCGAATCGAAATTCAAAATGAAGAGGGATATGTGGACACGTTTCACTTTTCATTCAGTGAGTCCGCGACGGAAGTTGAAATCAAGCGATTGAAGCAAATGATGCCAAACGACATTATTCACTTCTTGAAGACCCATAATGGTGCTGACCTATTTGTTCACCCGACATACGGTGGAGGAATCCGACTTTTTAGTGTAGATGAAATGATCGAGTATCGGAAAATATGGGAGTGTCCTGAACAATTCATTCCCGTCGGAGCCGGGAGAGATGGGGAATGGATTGTTTGCGAGGTCGTCAACGAACATGAAAACTACATTTGGGTTGGAGAATTTTTGACTTACACAGATGATACCGAAAAACTTCCGATGGATTATACACGCTGGTTCGACTATTTGATTGTCGCCCAAGGCGCTCATTTTTGGGACTGGTTCAGAGGGTAATAGACGATGATGGAATGCGCACTCTTTATTGAGTATGCTTTTTACAGTTATTTTGTGTCTAAAATGTGAAAAGGGGGAATGAGGAATCTAAAGGAGGCGAAAGCAGATGAGTGATGGTCTCGTGTTATTACTCGGATTACTTTTATGTGGTTGGATGATGTTTGCCGTCGTATTTGATGATAGAATTAGTCGTATTTGATGATAGAATAAAAAGAAGAATTTGATGGCCCGTCTCGTGAGGAGACGGGTTTTTAATTGAGGAGTGAGATGTATGAAAAAAATACCTGTCGTCGTCATCGTCGGTCCGACCGCTGTTGGCAAAACGAAGACGGGCATCGAACTAGCAAAAGCGTTCGACGGCGAGATCGTCTCGGGTGATTCGGTTCAAGTGTACCGGGGCATGGACATCGGTTCAGCAAAAGTGACGAAAGAAGAGGCCGAAGGAATCCCGCATCATTTGATTGATATTTGTGACCCGGATGATGCCATGAGTGTCGCGATGTTCCAAACATTGGCGCGTGCCGCCATCGATGATATTTATGCCCGTGGCAAGTTACCGATTATCGTCGGTGGGACGGGGCTTTACATTCGCTCGATCTTATATGATTATGAATTTGTGGAGCAACCTGTCGATGAAGCACTGCGGGCTGAACTCGAACGGTTTGCAGAAGTCGAAGGGCGTGAAGCGCTACATCAACGATTGGTCCAACTTGACCCAGAGCGTGCGGCTACGATTCATCCGAATAACGTGCGTCGCGTCGTGCGGGCGCTCGAGGTGGTGATGCAAGGGGATACACAGACAACAGACAGTGCGCCATCCGAACATTATGATTTTCGATTGTTCGTCCTTCACGCAGACCGTGAGATATTATACGACCGAATCAATCAACGCGTCGACGCGATGATGGAAGCAGGACTTGTCGAAGAAGTTGAACGACTTTTGGCACAAGGATATCGTGATACACAGGCGATGCGAGCCATCGGATACAAGGAAATGATTCCCTTTATCGATGGAAAGATGTCGAAAGAGAAAGCGACAGATTTGCTGAAACAGCACACAAGACAGTTCGCGAAACGACAATTAACTTGGTTCCGTCATCAATTTGATGGAATTTGGGTGGATATGGATCGAAAATCATTTGAACTATCATATAAAAATATTTATGATGAGGTAGAGGAGTTTTTTCGAAAATTCCGATTATTTTAAAGAGATAAAGACTAGGGGGAATTCAGCATGAAAGCGAGCTACAACATCCAAGACCATTTTTTGAATCAACTTCGAAAAGAAATGGTGCCAACGACCGTATTTTTGGTGAGTGGGTTTCAAATTCGAGGTGTCATCAAGTCATTTGATAACTTTACCGTCATCGTCGAGTCTGAAGGTCGTCAACAATTGATCTATAAACATGCGATTTCGACATTTTCTCCGGCACGTAATGTGACGCTATATGAGCCGGATGCAGTTGAAGTAACAGAAGGATGAGCATAAGAAAAGGAGCGGCCCGGGGACCGCTCCTTTTCTTATGCTGTTTTTGTCGTTCCCGGTTGCTTGATTGCCTCAAGGACGCGTTGGATGGCACATCCACCGAGGAGTGAATCCATTTGACCACAAATCTGAGTCGGCGTTGAACGGTGTAACAATGTGAATGTCCGCTTCCAAGCGCGCTCTGCCGATTGAATTCGGACGAGAAGATCGGCGTGGCTCAGTTCTTTCAACTTATCAATATTGAGTCGGTTCGTTCGAGCGAAACTAGATAAAACGACCGCCTTTGCTAGCGGTGTCTGAAGTGGGTAACCTGAAAGTTCAAGCGCCGCCATAGCCCCTTTCATCTCATGCTCGACGATTTTGTCGAGTGATGCATCTTTGGCATATGGATTACCGGAAAGATGCGTGAGTGACTGTTCTAAGTCCTGCATCCCTACCGGACAAGTTGACGCTTGCAAAATATGTTCAATGGATTGTTGCTCTTGTGCATAACGTGTCGCTTCCCCCGAGGCGATGAAACGCTCATACGTGTCGATTAATGAAATCATTATCGTTTCCCCCTTTATCGAACTACCTTTATCGTATCAATAATCGTAAGCGCTTTCAATATAATGATTGGAAAATCGAGACCCTACTAGAAAGTATGTTCGCCTAATGAACGAAAACACGATACAATGTCAGAAGATGCGAGGAGGGAATGATTATGAACTATTATCAACAAATTGATCCGGTCATCGGTTCATCGATGAACCATGATCGATTTCAAATACCGCAAATAGACAAATCAAAAGAGCGTTTAGACCAGTTAGCAGACGGGACTCCTGTCCAAACGAAAGCGCTTGTCAGCACAGTCGAGGTAAGAGAAGGAAAGAACGGTGCAAAATGGCTTCAACTTAGTGTCACGACGGCGAACGGGATGATGCGTGCCAAACATTGGCTTCGAGGGAATGAGAATGAACTGCTTCCAATCTATGAATCGGGTGTCATCGAATTGTCCGGGAAAATCGATGTCTATCCAAAACCGGATGGCGCCAAATCGATTACGATTGACCGCGTCCATCCCATCTCAAAAGATGAGGCAATCTCGTTATTACCAGGCTTGCCAGGGGATGAGACGATGGAGCAGTTTGCGGATGAATTGTTCAGTTTGATTGATACGTTGTCACCGACCTATCAACAGATCGCCTACGGCCTCCTTGATTTCGTTTGGGATGATTTCGTCCTTTCGCCAGCGGCACTCTATCACCACCATAACTATGCGGGAGGTCTATTAAAGCATACCGTGTGTATGCTTCGTCTCGGCTATCGAATTCAAGAGCAAGATGACTATCTGGCGATGGTGTTTCGTGTAATAAAAGAAGCGGAGCAGTTGCACAAAGTCGACCTTTGGAATACGATGAACGGTGTTAAAATCGAACAGGCATATAAAGGAACGTTTGAATCGCTGTATGCCGCCTGTGAAGCGATGGCCGAGCGGAAAGAACCGTTGAGTTGGGATGAACTCGCACTTGGAATCCTCTTCCACGACATCGGAAAAATATATGAATACAGCCATCTGTTATCTAGTCCGAATCGTTTTGAGAAGTTATCTCCCGTTGAGGGCACAAGTGAATCGACCGGTATCTCCATCAACCCGATGGGCACATTGATCGGGCATATGCCATACGGTGGGCTATTGTTTGAAGAAACGTTACGCCAGACGTCGACGCGATTGCCATTGGATGTCCATCACCGGATCTGGCACATGATTTTATCACATCATGGGAAACGTGAGTGGGGATCGAGTGTCCTCCCGATGACGACGGAGGCTTGGATGCTTCACTTGATTGATTTATTGGATGCGCGTTATGAAAAATGGGCTCGCGCGCACGAAGATTTGTAAGAAAAGGGTGGTATCATGATTCCCGTACAATTAGTGACCGGATTTTTAGGAGCAGGCAAGACGACGTATATGAATCGTTTACTCGCGGCGACGGACGAAAAGATTTGTCTGATCGTCAACGAGCTCGGCGCGATTAATATCGATGAACAATTGATTGTCAAGATGGACCAAGAGCAGATTGAACTTTCAAACGGATGTATTTGCTGTTCCATCCAAAATGATTTGAGTAAGACGTTCTATCAACTCGCAGCAAAGCAAGAAACATTCGACCGAGTCATCATCGAGACGACCGGTGTCGCCGATCCCGCACCGATCATTCAGACGATTTATTATGACGAGTACTTACGTCAACACTTTAAAATGAACGCCATCTTGACGGTTGTGGATGCCAGTCAAATGGACCGTGAACTGTTCAAAGAAGGAATTCATCAAATCGCTTATGCCGATCTCATTTTGTTAAATAAAACCGATTTAGTGTCGTCGGATGAACTTGATCAAGCACGCCGCCGAATCGAACAACTCAATCCGACGGTAAGGATTGTAGAGACGATTCAAACAGAAGGTGATTACGAATTACTTGAGAATACGTTCCAACTGTCACGTGTCGATGAACAGAAGTTGAGTCAACTGACAGAGACGAGTGAATCGGTCTCCTCCCTCCGTGCCATCACGTTGAGTGCTGAGCGTCCGTTGTCTCGGGAGCGCGTGACCCGTTACGTTCGTGAAGTGTTGATGCACTACGAGGATGCGATGTATCGGATGAAGGCAATCGTCCGCTTACAGGATGAGGAGCGCAAGTTTGTCATTCAAGCGACGAATCAGTTGATGGGCGCGACATTTGCAAATGAGGTGCATGAAGGGGACCGTTCCGTATTTGTTTGGATTGGGAAGGAACTAGACCAAGACGCACTAGCACGGGGATTAAAAGCATGTGAGGTGGAGCAAGATGAAGCTTATTCTAGTTGACGGATTTAATTTGTTGTCCCGTTATTATTTTGCGACGGAGCGAAGACGGGCACAAGATCCGGAAGTGACTGTGAAAGGATTACTTCGAAAGGTGGATTCCTGGACGACAGACTTTTCCCATATCGCTTTCTTTTGGGACGGGACACGAGAGTCTACCCACCGCTATGCGATGTATCCTGAATATAAAGCAACGCGTAATGGACTCCCGGAACCGCTTTTCGAAGACTATTTGAAATTGAGAGCCGCTTTGCATGAACGAGCCATCTTACAATCCGAGTTGACGGGATATGAAGCGGATGATTTAATGGGCGCCGTCGCGACAGTGTTCCCGGGCGAATCATATCTCTATTCCTCGGACCGCGATCTACTTCAGTTGTTGTCTCCGAACGTGTTTCAAATCATGCCAAAAAAAGGTGAGGAACAGCTCGTCGATGAAGCTACTTTTGAAATAATGTATGGCGTGAAACCATATCAATTTGTCGATGTGAAGGCATTGCAGGGCGACTCCTCGGATAACATCCCAGGTGTACGTGGCATCGGTCCGAAGACGGCGACGATTTTAATTCAGCATTACGATACGATTGAGACGCTTTATGCGCATGTTCAAAATGAAACACTCGAAACGCCCCATCAAAAATATGCCAAAAAACTAGACGGTCATGAAGAGATCGCGCTCTTGTCGAAACGACTGTCACAGATTGATATCCATGCACCTGTCAACACGGATTGGGAGGCGTACCGATTTGGTTCACATCTATTTTGACGCGGCCACTAATCAGACGACTGGAGAGAACGGAATCGGCGTGTGGATCAAGTCGTCCGACGGTACCGTATTGACGTTTAAACGTCGAATGCAAGGATTGACAAGCGTTCACGCGGAATTGGCTGCATGTGCTTATGCGCTGGAACAAGCGCATGTATTGGAAGGCGAAACCTCATTCATGCTGTATTCCGATGCCGAAGTGATTGTTCGCGCACTAGAGCAACGTTTCATGAAAGATGCTTCGGCGAAGCCTCTGTTTCTGAAAGCACTAATTGCCTATGATGAATTGCCGACCGTGTTCTTGAAATGGGTCCCACGAGCGGAGAATCGGGCAGACGTGATTGCACGTGACGCATTGAATGGAATGAATTAAGCGACCGAGATTATTCTTGGTCGCTTTTTTGACGGAGTCATTTCTTTTTAGATGGTTTTTCGCTAAAATGAAAGCGTAGTCAACTATAGAGGGGGAATTATATATGGATTATCGGATTGAACGGGACACAATGGGGGAAATTAAAGTTCCAGCTACGGCGAAATGGGGAGCACAAACGCAACGTAGTCTCGAAAACTTTAAAATTGGTTCGGAGAAGATGCCGCTTGAAATCGTATACGCATTTGCCATTTTGAAAAAAGGTGCAGCATTAGCAAACGCTGAACTCGGTGTACTCGAGGAAGAAAAAGCAGCAATCATCGCAGAGGTGGCAGATGAGATTTTAGCAGGGCAACATGACGCGGAATTCCCGCTCGTCGTCTGGCAGACAGGGTCGGGCACGCAGTCAAACATGAACGTCAACGAAGTCATTGCACATCTTGCGAATGAAAAGTTACAGGCTCGTGGAGCATCTATCACGATTCATCCGAATGATGACGTGAACAAATCGCAAAGCTCGAACGATACGTACCCGACCGCGATGCACATCGCCGCCATCCTTTCCGTACAAGATGATGTCCTTCCAGCAATCGACTCGCTTTATCAAACCCTTTCACAAAAAGCTGAGGCGTTTATGGATATTGTCAAAATTGGTCGGACGCACCTTCAAGACGCGACGCCGATCACACTCGGTCAAGAAATCAGTGGGTGGGTCCGGATGCTTGAATTGTCAAAACAGATGATCGAGCGCACGATTGAACCACTCACGGAGCTTGCACTTGGAGGAACGGCTGTCGGGACAGGGATCAATGCACACCCTGAGTTCGGTGAAGTTGTAGCGAAGAAAATCTCAGAAGAGACGGGCAAACCGTTTGTAACAGCCGTCAACAAGTTCCACTCCCTCACGAGTCACGATCAACTCGTCTTCACGCATGGTGCATTAAAAGCCTTAGCGATGGACGCGATGAAGATTGCGAACGATGTGCGATGGTTGGCTTCTGGACCACGTGCAGGAATCGGAGAAATCACCATTCCGGAGAACGAACCGGGAAGTTCCATCATGCCGGGTAAAGTTAACCCGACTCAAAGTGAGGCGCTCACGATGGTTGCCGCACAAGTACTCGGAAATGATGCGACGATCGGTTTTGGGGCGAGTCAAGGGAACTTTGAATTGAACGTCTTCAAACCAGTCATTATGTATAATTTCCTACAGACTTGTCGTCTATTGACGGACAGTTTACATTCGTTTAATGATCATTGCGCTGTCGGAATCGAACCAAATCATGAAGTGATCTCACATAATGTGGAACAGTCACTCATGCTCGTTACAGCACTTAACCCGCATATCGGATACGAAAATGCGGCAAAAATTGCGAAATTGGCACATAAAAATGGTACTTCTTTGAAAGAAGCAGCCTTAGAAACTGGTTTATTAACGGAAGAACAATTCGATCAATGGATTCGTCCGGAGGAAATGACGTCACCAAACTTAAAAGTGAAAAAATAACACAAAGCGGTCGCAAGACCGCTTTTAGTATGTCTTTTTTAGGACTTAAGTCCTAATGATATGTAAAACAATAGAAAATAAATAAGGAAATAGTTGTATTTTATCCTGAGAAGTCGCATAATCGAAACATAAGAGAATTCGGGGAGTACGAACATACGGGGGGACGGGAATGGAGCAAGGTCAACTCACTGAGCGTATACATATGATTTTGAAAAAGATATCGGAGTCGAGACAAATTCCAAAAAGCGATATCGAGTTTCTACTCGATTGGATGAAGAAGGAAGTTCGGCAACGACGGTTGATGCATTTGTTAGAAATCTTTAGTCGTGTCGAGTCTGACGCGAAGGAGTTGCCAAGCGTCCTTACACAAGCGGAAGCTTTGACCTTGATCTCTCCTGTGAAACGTTATATCCATACCGTCTTGGGGATTGAACAAGAGGACGAAGATCTCGTCCTCATCTTATCCGCAAGCTTTTCCACATTTAGTCGTTACAAGTCGCGCGTTGAAAAGCTCGGGGCACGTCCGGTATTTTTGCAGACCCTTGAAGAAGCCGTCGAATACGATTATGAGGATGTGCCAAAAGCTATCATCATGGACGTTGAATTATGGCCACAATTTAAAGAGCGAGATATCCAATCGTTCGTTAGCAAGATGAGAAAGCTCTACGTTCCCCTCATTGTCATCGGAACGAATGAACATTATCGTCTTGCTGCCTATTCATACGGATTCGACGATTATTGGGAATCGTGGGTGCCGATGGAGGAACGATTGGTGCGTCTCGGACTACATATCGAAAAATCACGTCTCGTATCAAAAGCGTTACTCGTGGATGAATTAACGGGTGCTTTCAACCGTAAGTATTTAAAGGCGACCTTTTCTCGGTTCATCTCGAGATTGGAGCGGTCTGGTGAGAGTTTTGCTGTCGCACTTCTCGATATCGATCACTTCAAACAATTGAATGATACGTTCGGTCACTCGTATGGCGATGACGTTCTTCATCGCGTTTCTGAAGAAATCCGTCATGCCATTCGTTCTAGTGATGAGCTCATCCGATACGGAGGAGAAGAATTTTTAATCCTCTTGAACGTCTCAGACCGTGCAATCGTCGAATCGGTACTCGAGCGAGTCCGAACACGTATCGAAGAAATGGAATTTCCATACGACCATCAGGTGACGGTGTCGATTGGATACACCCGAGTCTGCCAGACAGGTTATACACTTGGAGAGTGGTGTGCCTACGCAGATGAGGCGCTGTATAAGGCGAAACGAGATGGTCGAAATCGTGTCGTCCGATACACTTCTGCTGTTCGTGAGGAGAAGCGAATCGCCTATGTGACGATGTCTGCCAATACCTATACATCGCTCGCTGATCGACTCCCGAAAGAGCACCGCCGATATGAAGTCGTCTACCGTCCTTACGAGGCGTATTCTTGTAATGACAATATCGAGATGTTCGTCTTGGATGATGCGCGTGCGCAAGAAGCGAAAGGGACGTTGTCTGCTGTGAAAGAGCAACGAGGCAAATACAGCCACATTCTTGCTGTATCGAAACGAACGGCGTCTGAACTTGAAGCGATCTATGACGATTATGCGGACGGAGGACAGGACGAAGTCATTACGAAAAAAATTGAACAGTGGCTAGAAAAATTGCCAGACTAAAAAACAGACATCAATTATTCGATGTCTGTTTTGTCGTATTGTTTGAATGAAAAGGCATATGCGTGTGATTCGTCTTGTGGGTGGTCGGTTGTACTCGTAACCGTCCATTCCCCAGTTCGTTCGGGATAATACGTATCGGCCTCGAACGATGCAGCGACTTCCGTTGCATAGATCCGGCTCGTCATCGGCATCGTCTGTTTGTACAATGTTGCGCCACCGATGACAAACCATTCTTCCTGTTGACTCATTTCAACGAGACGGTCTAAATCATGCCACACCTCGACTTCATCGGCTGAAAAGGAAGCATCAGATGTGACGACGATATTGCGGCGGTTCGGCAACGCTTTACCAATGGACTCAAATGTCTTTCTTCCCATCACGACCGTCCCGCCAGACGTGATGGCCTTGAAGTGTTTCAAGTCATCTGGCAAGCGCCATAATAAGTCATTATCCTTTCCGATTTCGCGATTCTGCCCATAAGCGACGACGTGTGAAATCATACGCTCACTTCTCCTTTGATATGCGGATGCGGGTCATAGCCTAGAATTTCAAAGTCCTCAAAACGGAATGATTCAATTGAAGATACGTCACGGACAATCTTGAGTTGTGGTAACGGACGTGGGTCACGCGAGAGTTGAAGTTCCACTTGTTCGAGATGGTTATGATAAATATGTGCGTCACCAAGGGTATGCACAAAGTCGCCGACTTCAAGTCCGGTCACGTGCGCGACCATGTGTGTGAGTAATGCATATGAAGCGATATTGAACGGTACTCCTAAAAACGTATCAGCGCTTCGTTGATACAATTGACACGAGAGCTTCCCGTCAGCGACATAGAATTGGAACAATAGATGACACGGAGGGAGGGCCATCTCTTCGAGCTGTCCTGGGTTCCATGCCGACACGATCAACCGTCTCGAATCTGGATTCGTTTTGATTTGTTCAATCACTTGAGCCAGCTGATCGACGGACGAGCCGTCCGGGCGTGGGAATGAGCGCCACTGTGAGCCGTATACCGGGCCGAGATTTCCTTCTTCATCTGCCCATTCGTTCCAAATGCGGACCCCGTTATCTTGAAGGTATCGGACGTTCGTCTCTCCTGAGATGAACCATAATAGTTCGTGAATGATGGAACGGATATGTAATTTCTTCGTCGTGATCAAGGGGAACCCTTCTTGTAGATTGAAACGCATTTGGTAACCAAATACACTCGTTGTCCCAGTCCCGGTCCGGTCTTCTTTTACGACACCTTGGTCGAGGATGTGTCGACATAAGTCATGATATTGTTTCATACGTGATGTGCCTCCTTCTCAATCTCCTACCACTAAAGGTATCAATTGTAGGGAGGAAACACAAGATATAGTAGTGAGAATCATCCATAATCAATATCCTGGAAAAACAATTGTTAATCTTCGTTTTCGCAACCGTCGCTTTTGGGTATAATAGGGAGTGAACAAAAGGAGGGGTTTGATGAAATTACAAGGGAAGAAAGTCCTTCAACTTGTCAGTAATGACTTCGAGGATTTAGAGCTTTGGTATCCGGTGCATCGCCTACGTGAAGAGGGGGCGCACGTGATCCTCGCTGGGGAGAAGGCCGATCACGCGTATATCGGTAAATACGGTGTGCCAGCAAAATCTGACGTGGCATTTGATGATGTGGACATCACATCGTTCGATGCGATTCTCGTGCCAGGCGGATGGTCACCTGACTTATTGCGCCGTTTCGATTCGGTGAAAAGTTTCGTCCGCTATATGGATGAACAAAAACGACCAATCGGTCAAATCTGTCACGCCGGTTGGGTGTTGATTTCTGCGAACATTTTAGACGGGGTGAACGTGACGAGTACACCGGGAATTAAAGATGACATGGAAAATGCGGGAGCGATTTGGCATGATGAGCCGGTCGTCGTCGACGGACATATCGTCTCAAGTCGTCGTCCGCCAGACTTACCAGATTATATGCGTGCGTTCATCGACGTGTTCGCAAAACAGTAACTGAACCATAAAGGAGCTATTAAACATTGAACTTAAAATCGAATCCATTGCTTCGTAAATCAATGCAGTCCGCAGCTTACAGTGCCGAACCGATGACGAAAGCAGGAACATGGTCTAAAGTGTTCACCTTGCTTTTACTCGTGACAGCGGCAGCCGGTACGACATGGCTTGTCGTCCCGACAATCGGAGAAGGGCTCTTGTTCCCGCTCATGATTGGGTCACTCATCCTCGGCTTTATCTTTGCTTTGCTCATCACGTTTAAACCGAATACAGCACCGGTCGTTGCGCCACTATACGGCATTATCGAAGGTGTCTTCGTCGGTTCGATTTCGTATTTCTTCGAAGCGATGGTCCCTGGTATTGTGGGACGCGCCGTATTGACGACGTTTGTCGTCGCCTTTGCGATGTGGTTTGTCTATACGACAGGGCTTGTCAAAGTGACACAGAAGTTTAAAGCCGGTGTCATGGCAGCCATGTTCACAGTCATGTTGTTATATCTCGTGCAACTCGTGATGAGTTTGTTCGGTTCAGGCTTGGCATTCATGACCGGTTCAAGCCCACTTGCGATCGGTGTTCAATTCGTGATTGTCATCATCGCTTCGCTTGCTCTCGTCTTGGATTTTGACTTCATCGCAAGTCAAGTCGAAGCTCGGGCCCCGAAACAGTTGGAATGGGTCGCGGCATTCGGATTAATCGTCACGCTCGTCTGGTTGTATATTGAGTTGTTAGATTTACTTTATCGCCTAGCGATGAGAGAATAAGAATCAATCATCGATCCGTTGGGTCGATGATTTTTTTACGAAAGGATGTGTCCATCTGTCTGCGCAAGACAGATTTATGATGAAGAAAATAGTGATTATCGGGTCAGGGATCGTCGGTGTCTCGGCTGCCTATCATTTAGCTGGTAAAGCGGATGTAACGGTCATTGACCGGAAAGAAGAAGGAAGAGCAACGGATGCCGCGGCTGGAATCGTATGTCCGTGGATTGCGCAGCGACGCAACAAAGCTTGGTATGCACTGGCGAAAGGCGGAGCAAGCTATTATCCTAAGGTCGTCAAAGAGCTGGAAGCTGAAGGGGAGACGGACACCGGATACAAATGTGTCGGGACGCTTGCGCTCCATGAAGAAACAAAGCTCGACCAGATGATGGAGCGAACGTTGCTTCGTCGAGAAGAAGCGCCAGAAATCGGTGAACTCGAACGACTAACTGCAGAAGAGGCACAACATCGTTTCCCACCGTTATCCGATGAATACGATGCACTCTTCGTGACAGGAGGGGCTAGAGTCGACGGCGGACGCTTTCGCGCTGCACTTGAGAGAGTCGCTATCAAGCGTGGCGTCACATTTGTCAACGGTTCAGCACGGTTGACGAGCGGAGATGAGATTGGTGTGGAGTGTGACGGAGTGAGATATGAAGCGGATGAAATCATCCTTGCGACGGGTGCTTGGTTACCGGAACTGTTACAGCCTCTTGGATATACGGTACGAGTCGAAGGGGAAAAGGCCCAGCTCGTCCACGTCCAGTTGAAGGATACAGATGCATCTGACTGGCCGGTCGTCATGCCGCCACGACGCCGCTATTTACTCGGATTTGACGACGGGAAAGTGGTCATCGGTTCGACACATGAGAAAGGAAAAGCGTTCGACGTTCGACCGACTGCAATCGGAGTGCACGAAGTACTGACGAAAGGTTTGGAGTCGGCACCTGGACTTGCTGAAGCGGAACTCGTTGAGACGAAGGTCGGCTTCCGTCCGGTCACACCAAATTCAATTCCCGTTCTCGGGAAGGTGCCGGGGGCAGAAAAACTGTTAGTCGCGAACGGTCTGGGCTCATCCGGCTTGACGGTCGGCCCATTCATCGGAAAAGTGTTGAGTGACCTCGTTCTGACAGGTGACGCAGAAGTGGATCTATCGCTCTATCCAATTGAAGACTTTATCTATCACACATGAAAAAAGGTGACTGTTTCAAGGGAGCGGACAGTCACCTTTTAGCGCATCATGATCCCATTCCAAAAGAAATGAAAGTAGACGTCCATCGTCTCTTTCATAGTATGATACAATCAGCTCGTTAGAATGAAAAGGGGATGAATGAGATGCTTTACGCAACATTACGAAATAAGGTCGAAATTCCGATGATCGGCTTTGGTGTCTGGAAGGTCGATAATGAAACCGAGGCACCAGCTGCTGTCGTTGAAGCCATCAAAACAGGCTATCGTCACATCGATACGGCTGCAATCTATAAAAATGAAGAGGGCGTTGCGAAGGGAATTCATCTCTCAGGTGTAGACCGCTCTGAATTGTTCATCACGTCGAAGATTTGGAATGATGACATTCGCGAAGGCAAAACGAAAGAGGCATTCGAAGACTCGTTAAAACGACTCCAGACAGATTATTTGGACCTTTGTCTGTTGCATTGGCCGGTAGATGGGTTCGTCGATGCGTGGAAAGATCTCATCGATTTATATGAAGCCGGAAAAATCAAAGCAATCGGTGTATCCAACTTTAAAGAACACCACTTAGAAACATTGAAAGAAGCCGGTCTGATGGCGCCACTCATCAATCAAGTTGAACTTCATCCACTACTCCCGCAACCGGATTTGTTGGATTACTGCCAAGATGAAGGGATTCAAATCGAGGCATGGAGTCCACTCATGCAAGGAAAGTTTTTAGACATCCCTGCTTTTTCTGAGATTGCAGAAAAACATGGGAAGACGCCGGCACAGATAGTTCTCCGTTGGCATCTTGAGTCCGGTCATGTCGCGTTACCGAAATCGGTGACACCACATCGAATCCGTGAGAACTTTGATGTATTCGACTTCTCACTCGATGCGGACGATTTTGCGAAAATCGATCAAGTGGCGACAAGGGAACGTCTCGGACCAGATCCAGACGAAATCGACTTTTAATGGAGAAGGGGTTCGCATATGCGAGCCCCTTTATACGTGTAGAGTCACATGGATGCGGGTATTGAATATTATGTTACAAAAGGAGGTGTTTAATCTTCATTTAGAAGATTGTGCTTATGGACTTATCAAAATGGCCGATTGTAAACTGGGTCGCTTTTTTAGCGACCGTCGTCATCAACTACTTTGCGAACGGCGACAACGCAGCGGTTTCGGACCGCATCGATATCTACTTTAAGCCGGCAGGGTACGCTTTCTCAATTTGGGGTGTCATCTATGTCGCGCTTCTTGTCTGGCTGGTGCTCCAGTTGAAGAAAGGGACGACGGCGAATCGTCAAGCCGAGCGAATGAAGGCTGGATTTTTAGTCTCTTGCGTGTTGAATGGTTTATGGTTATTGGCATTCACGAACGAATGGTTCGTCGTCTCACTGATCATCATGGTGTTGTTCCTGGCTACGCTGTGCTGGTTGTATTACATCGCTTTTCGAACGTCTACGAGCTGGCTCGATCGGTTCCCGTTCTCCATCTACATCGGCTGGGTATCAGTCGCGACCATCGTCAACACGTTCGTTGTGATGAAGACGGAACAGATCACGTCGCTGTTAGGTCTTGATGAGCTCGCCTGGACCTCACTTATGCTGATGGTCGGTGTAGTCCTTGCCCTCCTCTTTATGTGGTGGCATCATGATTTCATCTACCCACTCGTATTCGTATGGGCGTATATCGGTATCTTTGCTAGAATCGAAGAAGGCACACTCTATGTTGTGATTGTCAGCGCCCTTACATTGCTAGCGATTGGGTATATCGGTTTGATTTTGTGGAAACGTCCGAAATCGTTTTTGCATCATACGCGTAAAACAGTAGAACAATAATCAAGAAAAGGGTATCTTCAGGATATCCTTTTTTGCGTTCTGAAGAACCTATAAATAAATAATATTTATGGATATTTATTCTTTATTGAACATAACTAAAAACGATAAATCCATTGATAACAGTTATGTATACGCTTTCAATAGCACTCTTTGAGATTCGTGTTATGCAAAAATGCATGCAACTCACTTGATTTTTCAGAATATTTAGAACAAAATGTTAATTACGAAACTGTGAGTGAAAGGGGTCGATGATATGAGTCGAGTTGGTTTGTATGACTCAAAATTTGAGAAAGATGCGTGTGGGATTGGACTTTACGTCAATTTACATGGGCTAAAGAAACATGAAATCGTCCAAAAATCGCTCTCCATGTTATGTAATTTAGAGCACCGAGGAGGACAAGGTGTCATCGATGCTGGTGATGGGGCGGGTATCATGACTGAAATTCCACACGAATTGTTTACGCAAACCATGAACCTTCCGTCACTCGGTCGTTACGCTGTCGGAATGGTTTTTTTTCAGCCGTCTGAGAATCAGCTTCACGAAAAGATCACGTTAATGGAACGGATGGCGGATGAACTGGATTGTTCGACGATTGAATGGCGCGAAGTACCTGTCGACCCGATGCAAATCGGTGAACATGCACGGGTCACACAACCGGTGATCTATCAATGGTTCATCTCATGTCCATTCCTAGATGAGGATGCGAATGAACGCGTCTTCTATGAACTTCGTCGGAAAATCGAAAAAGTCGAATCATTACGCCTATATATCGCAAGCCTTTCAACAAGAACGATCGTGTATAAAGGGATGTTGACGCCAAATCAAATCGCAGCATTTTATTTGGACTTGCAATCCCCTCATTACAAGAGTACGTTCGGCATCGTTCATTCTCGTTTCTCGACGAATACGTTCCCTTCTTGGGAACGAGCACATCCAAACCGAATGATAGTCCATAACGGGGAAATAAACACGCTTCGCGGAAATATCGATGCGATGCGAGCGCGGGAAGGGGTCACGTCAACAGACTTATTTGAAGACGTTCAACACTTGTTCCCTGTGCTTCAAGAGGATGGAAGCGACTCGTCCATGCTCGATAACGCTTTTGAATTCTTTACACGAACGGGTCGCTCGATTGCCCACACGGCGATGATGTTGATTCCTGAACCATTTGTCGAAGGACAGATGGAACCGTTCAAGCGCGACTTTTATCAGTATCATTCATCCATCATGGAGCCGTGGGATGGACCGACTGGAGTCGTCTTCACGGATGGAAGGCAGATCGGAGCAATTTTAGATCGTAACGGCTTGCGTCCGATGCGTTATGTCGAAACATTGGACGGGGAATTGATTCTCTCATCTGAAACAGGAGTCATTCCGGTTGACGCAGAGAACGTTAAATCAAAACAACGTTTAAGACCAGGGCAGTTGTTATTGATCGACTTGATTGAAAAGCGTTTGATACCAGATCATGAGATCAAAGAGACGATTGCGAAGTCAGAGCCTTATCACAAATGGCTTAGGCAGATGATGATTCTTGAGGATCGAGAGGTCGATGAAGAAGAACTACTTGAACTCGAGCGTGTGCAACGTGCGTTTGGATATACGAAAGAAGACATTGAACAGTATATGGTTCCGTTAATCAAAGACGAAAAAGACCCAATCGGCTCGATGGGACATGACCAACCAATCGCGGTGCTCTCAACGCGGCCCCGTTCCTTGTTCCATTATTTCAAACAACACTTCGCGCAAGTGACCAACCCGCCAATCGACGCGTTACGGGAGAAAATTGTCACGGCTACGTTTACTTGGATTGGTCCGCAAGGAAATCCGGTCCATACCGGACGAGGTCACGCGAAACGTGTGTGGTTAGATCATCCGATGATTGATGGGGCAACCCTCAAGCAACTTGACGAGAAGCTCAAGCTCGAACGAGTCGATACAACGTTTACGAATGATTTAGAGGCATCTCTTAAGTCACTATTGCGACAAGTCGCTCAGATGGTTCGGAATGGAGCGAATGTGATTGTTCTATCTGACCGGCTCACCAATCGTGAACGGATTCCGATGCCGTCTCTTCTCGTCCTGAGTGCGATTCATCAACACTTGATTCGAGAGAACTTGCGCTCGAACTGTAGTCTCATTTGTGAGAGTGGTGAAGTCCGAGAAGTGCATCAGGCAGCGACCTTGATTGGGTATGGGGCAGATGCGGTATATCCTTATGTAGCCTATGCGACGATTCGAGACTTAGTCGAACGTGAACTAATTGCGCATTCACTTGAAGGGGCCATTCGCTCGTATCAAAAAGCAGTCGTCGAAGGCATCGTCAAAATCATGTCGAAAATGGGCATCTCGACGATTCAAAGCTATCGTGGGGCCCAAATTTTCGAAGCCATCGGATTAGACCGTGATTTGATTGAGACACATTTCCGAGGAACGACGTCTCAACTGTCTGGAATCGGATTTGAAGAACTTGAAGACGAAGCGAAAACACTCCATACGTCCGCCTATGCGACGAATCGTCCGCTCGAGGCGGGAAGTGATTTCCAATGGCGTGCAGACGGAGAAGAACATGCATTCAATCCAAAGACGATTCATTTGTTGCAACGTGCCTGTCGTGAGAATGAACGTAAATATTATGATGCTTATGTGAAGCTGCATGAATCATCAGGACAGTTCATTCGACAGTTGTTTGCATTTAAAACACAACGTCCTGTCCCGCTCGAAGAAGTAGAGCCAGTCACGTCGATCGTTCGCCGTTTTAAGACAGGCGCGATGTCATTTGGGTCCTTGTCGAAAGAGGCGCATGAAACGCTCGCTATCGCCATGAATCAGATCGGTGCGAAAAGTAACTCTGGAGAAGGCGGGGAAGACCGGGCCCGCTTCGTCCCGGATGAGTTCGGAAACGAACGCATCAGCCGCATCAAGCAAGTCGCGAG
Source organism: Caryophanales bacterium (assembly GCA_902362975.1). GTDB lineage: Bacteria > Bacillota > Bacilli > Exiguobacteriales > Exiguobacteriaceae > Exiguobacterium. The sequence continues at coordinate 9,116 of CABIYO010000031.1, read as the reverse complement.
CGGACGATTCGGGGTGACGGCAGAATATCTTTACCATGCCGATGAAATTCAAATCAAGATGGCGCAAGGAGCAAAACCAGGTGAGGGTGGTCAACTTCCAGGAAATAAAGTGTACCCATGGGTCGCCGAAGTACGTGGATCCGTTCCAGGGGTTGGACTCATCTCACCGCCTCCACATCACGATATTTATTCGATTGAGGACTTGGCCCAACTCATCTTTGACTTAAAGCATGTAAACCCGAAAGCGAAAATCAGTGTCAAACTTGTCTCGAAGTCAGGCGTCGGGACGATTGCAGCCGGTGTCGCGAAAGCGAATGCCGATACGATTGTCATCAGTGGATATGATGGTGGAACTGGTGCTTCTCCAAAAACATCAATCAAGCACACAGGTCTTCCTTGGGAACTTGGACTCTTAGAGACGCATCAAACGCTCGCGTTGAACGGGTTGCGGGGAAGAGTCACACTTGAAACGGACGGAAAGCTCATGACGGGACGAGATATCGTCCTAGCTGCTATCTTCGGGGCGGAAGAGTTTGCGTTTGCGACAGCACCACTCGTCGTCCTTGGATGTATTATGATGCGCGCATGTCATTTAGATACGTGTCCCGTCGGTGTGGCGACTCAAGACCCTGTGCTTCGTCAGAAATTTATGGGGAAGCCAGAACATGTCGTCAACTTGATGACGTTCTTGGCTGAAGAAGTACGAGAAATTTTAGCATCACTTGGTGTGACATCATTAGACGACGTGATTGGTCGAACGGATCTTCTAGAAGAAAGTGAATGGAAGACGAAACATCCGAAAGCAAAACGGTTAGATTTAGCACCGATGCTCTCGATGCCGACACTACTTCCTGAACGTGAAGAACTCGCTCACCCGGCATACCGTTCCTATGATCACCGAAAATTGATTCCGGCAGTCTCACGGTCAATCAGCTCGTTGCAACCGACATTCTTCGTTGGTCGCATCCGAAACACCGATCGTGCCGTCGGAACAAAGTTGGGGTTTGAAGTGACGAAAGTTCACGGTCAGGTCGGTTTAGCAGACGATACCATCTCGGTTCGCCTCAGTGGGTCAGCCGGACAAAGCTTAGGAGCATTTTTACCGCGAGGAATCACCATTTCCGTCATCGGGGATGCCAACGATTACATCGGGAAAGGCTTGAGCGGTGGGAAATTAGCATTGATTTCTGAAAAACACGCACCGTTTGATGAAAGTAAACAAATGATTGCCGGTAACGTCTGCTTGTACGGAGCGACGAGCGGACAAGCCTTCTTTAACGGTCACGTCGGCGAGCGTTTTGCCGTCCGAAATTCCGGGGCGACGGCAGTCGTCGAAGGAGTCGGCGATCATGGCTGTGAGTATATGACCGGGGGAACGGTTCTCGTCCTCGGTGAGATCGGACAGAACTTTGCAGCCGGCATGTCAGGTGGCATCGCATATCTTTATGGGAGTCAAGCGTACGAACGACTCGTCAACGAGGAGCTCGTCTCCGTCGTGAAAGAATTGACCGATGAAGACATGGAACAAATTTATGCACTTCTCGAAGCGCATCAGTTTCATACAGACAGTGTCAAGGCACGGACCATTTTAGAGTCATTCGAACAAGCACACCCTCACTTTGTAAAGGTCGTTCCACGAGATTATGCGAATGTATTGGACGTTATGCGCCAAATCGAGGCGAATCGACCGGAATTGAGCGAAGCGGACCGAGCACTTGAGTTGTTTCGGGTTGTGACTGAGGGGGGGAACGTATGAAACATAACTTTTTAAACATCGCACGGGCCACATTACCTGAGCGTCTGGCGGATGAGCGAGTGAAGGATTATGAAGAATATGCGACACGAATGGATGACGAATCGGTCAAACAACAGGCTTCACGTTGTATGGACTGTGGCACACCATTCTGTCATGTCGGGGATATGATTGGACAAGAGACGATTGGGTGCCCGATTCACAACTATATCCCAGAGTGGAACAAGCTTGTGACAAAATCGGACTGGATGGGAGCGTATCACCGATTAATGGAGACGAATAACTTCCCGGAGTTTACGGGTCGAGTTTGTCCCGCACCATGTGAGGGGTCTTGTACACTCGGAATCAGTGAAGATCCGGTTGCGATCAAATCGATTGAACGAACCATCATCGATCGAGCATTTGAAGAAGGTTGGGTGAAACCAAGGCCGGTCCATCGAAGAAGCGGGATGACAGTCGCCGTAATCGGAAGTGGGCCGGCTGGATTGGCGGCGGCTGACCAACTGAACCAGCTCGGACATTCCGTCACCATCATCGAGAAGGCGGATGAACCGGGAGGGCTACTCATGTACGGAATCCCGAACATGAAACTGGATAAGGATGTCGTGAAACGTCGCATTCGGTTGCTCGAACTAGAGGGAATCGTCATCCGGACGAACGTAGTGGTCGGTACGGATGTGACAGTCGAGGCGCTTCGGAACCAATACGATGCGGTGATTTTCGCAACAGGGGCTCAGAAACAGCGCACGCTCGGGATTGATGGCGATGATGCACGTGGTGTTGAAATGGCGATGGATTATTTGAAGGCATCCATGTACGAGAGAAAAGGATTGACCCGATCACCAGAACATGACGCCAAAGGCAAAGACGTCATCGTCATCGGGGGTGGAGATACAGGAGCCGACTGTGTGGCGACGGCGATTCGCCAAGGAGCAAAATCTGTCATCCAGTTCGGTAAGCACCCTTCGAAAGGATTGTTTAGGGCTCCGGAGCGCCCCTGGCCACTTCAACCGGACACGCTTACGACCGATTATGCGTATGCCGAATCGCTTGCGGTCTATGAAAAGGACCCAAGAACGTATTTGATTCGTTCCAACCAAATCGTTACGAAAGAAGGACGTGTCACAGCGATTGAAACGGAACGGATGACGAAATTCGTCAACCCGGATGGTCAGGCAACCTTCTTCGTGGAGGAAGATTCAATAGAGACGTATCCGGCGGACCTCGTCCTCGTCGCCATCGGATTTGAGCGACCGGAGCATGAGTTGCGGAAAATCGGCGTCGAGAAGACGAAAGATTTCCAGACGGCAACGGAAAACGTTTTTGTCGCGGGGGATGCCAAGCGAGGGCAAAGCTTGATCGTATGGGCGATTCGGGAAGGACGAGAAGTAGCAGAGGTCGTCGATGCGTATCTCGATACTTGCAAGACCGAATTAAAAACCTCATCATAAAAAGGAGCGACAGCCGTCGCTCCTTATCTTTTGTTTAGGAGGAGTTTTTATGTTCACCGAAATCCTCATGTATACGGGAATCTGGTTTATTCTCATCCTCATTTTATTAGGAACCATTTATTCACGACGGAAAAAATGATCAAAGCACCATCGCGGCAATCAAACCGAAGATGATGAGTGGAATATTGTAGTGTAAGAACGTTGGCCAAACCGTTTCACGCAGGTGATCGTGTTGACCGTCAGCGTTCAATCCACTCGTAGGTCCGAGTGTCGAGTCACTCGCTGGGCTACCTGCGTCCCCAAGCGCTCCAGCAGTCCCGATGATGGCAATCGTCGCCTCGACTGAGAATCCGTATTGTACACAGAGCGGGACGAAAATCGCTGCAATGATTGGAACGGTCGAGAAACTTGAACCGATTCCGAGCGTGATGACAAGACCGACGAGCAACATGACGAGAGCGGCAATGAGTTTAGAGTCACCCATCAAATCACTCGCTCCGTTGACGAGCGGTTCGATCGCACCTGTCTCGCGGATGACGGCAGCGAATCCACTTGCGGCGATCATGACGAACCCGATGAATGCCATCATGCGCATGCCGCTTGTGAAGATATCATCTGCCTCAGACCATGGAATCAGGCGGAAGATTGAAAGTAAGATCAGACCAGTCACCGCAGAGGCAATCATCGACTCGGTCTGCAACTGAACAATCAACACGATGAGAACGACTGCGAGTGTCACGATCATCTTTAAACCACTCATTTGACGTACTTCATAATCAGTTGGTCCGAGTGCAATCGTTTCATATGTTCTCGGTTTCCGGTAGTGAATGAACGCAGCAATCAATCCGACGACCATCCCTAATGCGGGGATGCTCATGATTGAGATGATGTTGACGTCTCCGACAGTCAAGCCGTTTGCTTCAACGTTTGCAATGAGAATCTCATTCAAGTAAATCCCACCAAACCCGACAGGTAACAACATATAAGGTGTCACAAGACCGAACGTCAAAATGGTCGCTACCAGACGACGGTCTACATTCAACTCATTGAACAGTACGAGTAACGGCGGAATCACAATCGGGATAAAGGCGATGTGAATCGGAAGCACGTTTTGTGAACTGATGGATAACAATAAGATGAGTGACAACAGGAATGCTTTGACAACCATCACGCGTTTTCCCGACACGTCACGACCTGACATTGCAATCAATTTTTCAGCTAAGACGTCCGGAAGCCCCGTCTTCGATAACCCGACAGCAAATGCACCGAGGAGCGCGTAGCTGAGTGCAATGCTCGCTCCACCACCAAGACCGTCACTGAAGGCGGTCAACGTGTCGCTGAACCCAAGCCCTCCAACAAGCCCTCCGACAAGCGCAGCTAAGATTAATGATAATACAATGTGCACTCGACTGATTGCGAGCGCAAATAAGACGATGACTGCAAGTAATACTGCGTTCATATCGATCCAACACCTTTCGCGTTTTCTTTCTCTTGGTATCACTTTAATATGATAAAGACTTTTTGAAATTTAACATATGATGTGACCCTTGTCAAATCGAATATGAAAAAAAGCGATAACTCGTGAAAGTTATCGCTTACGTGTTACATCTCGACGTTATGATACACTTGGCGCACATCTTCTAAGTCTTCGAGCACATCGATTAGTTTTTCAAACTGTTCTTTCGAATCGTCATCGAGTGACACTTCGTTCTGCGGGAGCATCGTCAATTCCGCAACGGCAAACTCTTCTACTCCGGCAGCCTTGAATGCAGTCTGAACGGCGTGGAACGCTTCTGGCTCTGCATAGACGATGACCGTCTCGTCTTCCTCAATGACATCACGCACATCGAGGTCATGCTCCATCATGAGTTCGAGGACGTCATCTGCCGACATTTCATTGACACCGATGACGGCAGTTGCATCGAACATATATGCGACCGAACCACTGACTCCCATGTTGCCTCCGTTTTTACCGAACGCGGCACGAACTTCTGAAGCCGTACGGTTGACGTTATTCGTCAATGTATCGACGATGACCATCGAACCATTCGGACCAAACCCTTCATATCGAAGCTCATCGAAGTTTTCCTCATCGCCACCTTTGGCTTTGTCGATGGCACGATCGATGATCGCACGAGGGACGTTATAAGTCTTCGCGCGCTCCACCACGAATTTTAATGACTGGTTCAACTCAGGATCAGGTTCCCCTTGTCGGGCGGCCACATAAATCTCGCGACCGAACTTCGCATAGATGCGACTCGTGTTCGCGTCTTTTGACGCCTTCTTCTCTTTAATGTTGTTCCATTTACGACCCATTACATGTCATCTCTCTTTCCATTTGTTCGTAGATTCATTACAGATTATATAAGAAGTTGCGGGAATTGACGAGAAAAGTTTTACTCGTCACCTTTGTCCATCTTCTCGACGATCTCTGTAAGTGTCTTCAAACTCTCAATGAGTCGGTCAGTTTCGTCCTCATTCAAAAAGGCGAGACGTTCCTCGAATAGTCTACGGAATGAGTCTCTGCGCTCAAGTAAGATCCGTTCACCTTTCTCGGTCAGTTGATTCCAAATCACACGGCGATCCCGCTCGTCTGGCACCCGAGTGATATACCCCTCGTTCAACAATTTCGTGATGAGCGGGGTAACGTTCGGTGGCGCAATGGAGAGTATCTCGCTGATTCGTCCATTCGTGACAGCCCCCTCGTCCTCAATCAACATCAATAGATGGAAATGAGAGAAGTTCAGGTTTGGAATTTGAGGAAAATCAGATCGACGTAACAATTTACGACGAATTAAAGGAATCAGTTTGACAAACTGGTCCGCTGCATCTTGTTTCGACATAATAGATTCACTTCCTAGTTAGGTTCTATTTTCATTATACACCAGTTAGGTGCAGTTGAACCTAAAAACAGGTTGGTGTGATGATTGATACATCATAGTAGAGATTGAATCGACACAAAATATGTAAGCGTTTACATCAAAGGTTTGATATATTTTCATGAAAACGCATTCGATTTTACTGAGGACGCATACAAAAATCAAGAGCTATCAACAATAGATAAAAAAATATTGTGAAAGAATTCACATTCTTGTCACCCACAAAACCTGAAAAACATTGTATTCTGTGAATGTGAAGGAAAGCACAATCTTTAAAAAACAGTCATCACAATGTGCTTCCATCAAGTCAATATGCTCATTAAAAGCTCTCACTTATGAGGAGGAACCTAACATGGCAGTCAAAGAGAAAGCAAAAGTGGAAACAACGGCAGAACAAATGGTGGACACGCTCGTAGCCAGTGCGCATAAGGCACTCGATACGTTGATGACGTTCGACCAAGAGAAAATTGATCACATCGTACAGGCGATGGCGCTTGCGGGACTCGAGCAACACGTCGCACTCGCGAAATTAGCGCATACAGAAACAGGTCGCGGTGTCTTTGAAGACAAGATGATCAAAAACATCTTTGCGACAGAATATATTTATAACTCACTCCGTGGTGAGAAAACGGTAGGCGTCCTTGAAGATGACGTTCAAAACGGAATCACATACATCGCGGAACCAGTCGGTGTCGTCGCTGGGGTCACACCGGTCACAAATCCGACATCGACAACGATGTTCAAAGCAATCATCGCCATCAAGACACGTAACCCGATCATCTTTGCGTTCCACCCATCAGCGCAACAATGTTCAAGCGAAGCGGCCCGTGTCCTTCGTGACGCAGCAGTGGCGGCAGGTGCTCCTGAAAACTTGATTCAATGGGTTGAAGTTCCGTCACTCGATGCGACGAAAGCACTCATGAACCACCCTGGCGTGGCGATGGTCCTTGCGACGGGTGGGGCAGCGATGGTCAAATCGGCTTACTCGACTGGTAAACCAGCACTCGGTGTCGGACCTGGTAACGTACCGGCCTACATCGATAAGACTGCGAAAGTGAAACGTGCCATCTCAGACGTCATCCTTTCAAAAACGTTCGACAATGGGATGATCTGTGCGTCTGAACAAGCGATCATCGTCGACCAAGAAGTATATGAAGAAGTGAAAGCAGAGATGACGGCACTCGGTTGCTACTTCTGTTCACCAGAAGAAAAAGCAAAACTTGAAACGCTCGTCATTCGGACGGATACATGTGCGGTCAATCCTGAAATCGTCGGGAAGCCGGCAGCATGGATTGCTGAACAGGCAGGTCTCAAAGTACCGGCTGATACGAAAATCTTGATTGCAGAACTCGAAACAGTTGGCGCAACAGAACTTCTCTCTCACGAAAAATTAAGCCCGGTTCTCGGTGCGTATAAAGTTCAATCACGTGAAGAAGGATTCGCAATCGCTGAAAAAATGCTTGAGATTGGTGGTCTCGGTCACACAGCAGTCATCCACTCTACAGATGACGATGCCATCCTTGAGTTCGGTCTTCGCATGAAAGCTTGCCGCATCATCGTCAACTCACCTTCAGCACACGGTGGAATCGGTGACCTTTACAACGAAATGACACCATCCCTCACGCTCGGGTGTGGGTCTTACGGTAAAAACTCCGTCTCAGAAAACGTGACGGCGAAACATCTACTCAACGTGAAAAAGGTGGCGAGACGTCGCGTGAATATGCAATGGTTCAAAGTACCTGAAAAAATCTATTTCGAGAAAAATTCAGTACAATACCTTCAATCGCTCACAACGAAAAAACGGGCAATGATCGTCACAGATGAAATGATGGTCAAACTCGGATTCGCTGACAAAGTCATCAAAAACTTGCCGGCTGGTGTCGAGTACCGCATCTTCGACCAGGTCGAACCTGATCCATCTGTTGAGACAGTCATGAACGGTGCCGAAGCGATGCGTCACTTCCAACCAGACATGATCATCGCACTTGGTGGTGGTTCACCGATGGATGCAGCGAAAGGCATGTGGCTTTTCTACGAACGTCCAGAAGAGAAATTCTCAAACCTACGCCAGAAATTTATGGATATTCGCAAACGGACGTACAAGTTCCCGACATTAGGTAACAAGTCAATGTTTATCGCCATCCCGACAACTTCTGGTACAGGTTCTGAAGTGACACCGTTCACTGTCATCACTGACAAAAAACGTAACGTGAAGTATCCGATTGCTGACTATGCGATCACACCAGACGTCGCCATCGTCGACCCAGAGTTCGTCATGACCGTCCCGGCTTCGATCACGGCTGATACAGGAATGGACGTCATGACACACGCAATCGAAGCATATGTATCTGTCATGGCGAATGATTACACAGACGGACTCTGCCTCCGTGCCATCAAGATGATTTTCGACTATCTACCAAAAGCGTATGAAAACGGTAGCGACGCGGAAGCTCGTCAGAAAGTACACAATGCTTCAACGATGGCGGGTATGGCGTTTGCGAACGCGTTCCTCGGTATCAACCACTCGATCGCTCACAAAATCGGTGGAGAGTTCCACGTACCACACGGTCGTACGAACGCAATCCTCATGCCACACGTCATCCGTTACAACGCGACACGCCCATCGAAACTTGCGGCGTTCCCGAAATATGAGTCATTCATCGCTGACGAACGTTACGCAGAAATCGCACGTTACCTCGGTCTTCCAGCAAGTACGACAGCTGAAGGTGTTGAGTCACTCGTCCAAGCGATTATCGAGCTCGGCCAACGCTTGAACATCAAACTTTCGTTCAAGGCGCAAGGTATTAAGAAAGCAGAACTCGATGCGAAGATCGACAAGATGGCGGTCGACGCATTCGAAGACCAATGTACAACGGCCAACCCGAAAATGCCGCTCGTTGAAGAATTGAAAGAGATCATGTACGCAGCATACGAAGGCGTATAAGAATCAACATTTACAAGTAGGAGGCTGGGGCATAACCCAGTAGATTTATAAGAAAGAGGCCCCCGTGAGCGAACAAGTCGCTCACGGGG
>CABIYO010000030.1 GCA_902362975.1 Caryophanales bacterium | reverse complement strand
GGGCTTTGGCATCACTTGGTAAATTGTTTGTCACTCTTTGGTAAATAAGATTGCAAGACTGGTACATTCTAATGGCCGTAATCATGCTGTGATTCGCAGGACATGACTTATCGACCGGTGATTTGATCCAACCAATTCGCGACCAAGTCCGCACTGCCATCTTGGAACATAAATATGGATACCCCGACCATCACAAGTCCGACTAAAATCAGTCCACCTTGTTTCGCGCTACTTGCAATCCCTCGCACGATGAGGATCACTCCCAATCCAAGCAAAAGAAAGTACCAAAATCCCATGAATATCCCTCCTTTCTCCAATTATTCTCATTTTAGTATGAATCGGTCGAGCAGGCTCTACATACTTAACTGATTTATCTTTTTTAAAAGAAGGGTACATTACCTCTATGTGAACACTAAGGGGAGTGAGCTTTATGCGGAAAACGATTGTCATTGCGGGGGCGAGCGGCTATATCGGCTCGAACGTGATGGAGCAGCTGAAGGAAGAGTATGACATCATCGCGTTATCGCGATCGACGAAGAATAAAGAAGATGAGGCCCATATCACGTGGCGGGCCTGTGATTTGTTCTCATACGAAGCGACGAAAAAAGCATGCGAGGGTGCGGACTACGCGATGTTCCTCGTGCACTCGATGATTCCGGACGGCGGTTTGACACAAGCGACGTTCGAGGACATGGACGCGCTCATTGCCGATAACTTCGCCCGGGCGACGAAGGCGAACGACATCGAACAGATTGTCTATTTGAGCGGAATCATCCCGAAACAAGAGAAGACGTTGTCGCGTCATTTGAAGAGTCGACTCGAAGTCGAACGCATCCTCGGCGGACAAGGGATACCGGTAACAACGATTCGGGCTGGACTCATCATCGGCCCGGAAGGTTCGTCGTTCCCGATTTTAGCGAAGCTCGTCAAACGATTGCCGACGATGATCTTGCCACGATGGACGAAGACGGAAACACACCCGATCGACATCCGGGAAGCCGTTCAGGCGCTCATCTCGGTCGTCGGTGCCGAGTCGCTTTATGACCGTCATATCGACATCGGGGGTCCCGAGGTGATGACGTATCGGAAGATGATCGAACAGACAGCCGAAGTCATGGATAAGCGTCGCGTCTTGATCGACTTCCCGTTCCCGACAATCAAACTGTCGCGGCTATGGGTCATGGCAGTCACGGGTGAACCGAAGGCGACCGTCTATCCGCTCGTCGAGAGCATGGGGCACGCGATGGTCGCAGAAGACACGGTCGAAGGTATCGGGCAGGGAGAGATTCCGTTCAAACAGGCGGTCGAACATGCGCTTGAGGAAGAAGAGAAGCAGTCGTCGGGCGGTAAGAAGAAAAAGCAACCGAAGTCGTATACCGTCCGTTCGATTCAGCGGTTCGGTCTGCCGGAAGAAAAGTCGGCGCTTTGGATGGCGGACACGTACTTCGAGTGGCTCGGTCGCTTTATGTACCCGCTCATTCAGACGACGAAAGAAGACGATGATTGGGAGATCGCGCTGCTCGATCCGTCGTTCGTCGCGCTTCATCTATCGCTTGAACAGGAAGCGACGGACGATATGGCATCCTTTGCGATTGACGGGGGCAAGTTCGTCAAGTTAAGTGAAGAGGATCAGACAGGGCGTCTCGAGTTTAGACGCTTACCGGAGTCGGATGAAGGACTCGTCGCCATCCATAAGTTCGTACCGGCCCTCCCGTGGTGGTTCTATACGAAGACACAGGCGAAAGCCCATCTCGTTGTCATGTGGTTGTTCGGTCGTCATGTGAAGTTGCTGGCGAAAGACGCGGAAGATGGCGATCAAGTCGTCGAGGCTCCGACGAATTGAAGGGAGACGCATCGAAAGGTGCGTCTTTTTCTTTTGTACATTCTGTTAACGTTTTTCTCAATCTGTTTACAAGCCCTCTTTCCAGGCGTACACTGAACTCGCTTTTGAACTGATTGGAAAGAAGGAATGTATGATGCAAGACTCACTCTCCACACGTGAGATGTGGCAAAAGGATATCTCGGCCGGAATCACGGTCGGTGTCGTCGCCATTCCGCTCGCCATGGCATTTGCCATCGCCTCGGGAGTCCCACCGGTGTACGGACTCTACACGTCCATCTTCGCTGGAATCCTCGTCAGCCTGTTCGGGGGCTCAACGTTTCAAATCGCCGGACCGACGGGAGCGTTCATCCCGATCGTCTCGGGTGTCGTCCTCGCATATGGATATGAAGGGTTACTCGTCACGACCGTCCTCGCGGGTGTGTTGCTGCTCCTTATGAGCGTGCTCCGGGTCGGACGGCTCATCCGCTTCATGCCCCGGGCCGTCACGATTGGTTTCACGGCCGGGATTGCCATCGTCATCTTCGTCGACCAGCTCGATGAGTTGTTCGGGGTCACGTTTGAGAAGGCACCGCACTTTCATGAGAACTTGCTTCGCCTCGGTCAAGCGTTGCCCGAAGCGTCCGTGTGGCCGATCGTCATTGCCGGAATCGGCTTTTTGACGCTTTGGCTCGTACCGAAGCTGCCGTTCCGTTTACCCCTTTTACTCATGGCGCTGCTCGTCCCGACGTTTGTCAGTCTCCTCATCCCGGGTGAGGTCGCGACGATCGGAAGTGCATACGGCGGCATCCCGAGCGGACTGCCAACCTTCAACTGGCTTGCGATCGACCTAGACTCGATCACAACACTGCTCCCATCCGCGTTCGCCATCGCCTTCCTCGGTGCACTCGAGTCACTGCTTTCAGGAACGGTCGCCGACGGGATGGCGGGGACGAAGATGAAACCGGACAAGGAACTGTTCGGGCAAGGGCTTGCGAACGTGATCACACCGTTCTTTGGTGGGATCCCGTCGACAGGTGCCATCGCCCGGACGGCGACAAACATTCAGGCGGGAGCGGTCAGCCGACGCGCCGGTGTCATCCACGGGATTACGGTGCTCGTTGCGGTGCTCGTCCTCGCCCCGTTTGCGAGTTACGTGCCACTCGCTGCACTTGCTCCGATCTTGATGCGGGTCGCCTGGAACATGTCCGAACGTCATCACGTGATGGCGATGTTGCGTCATCGTTCATCCGAGTCGCTCGTCTTACTCGTCACACTATTATTGACGGTATTCGTCGACTTGGTCGTCGCCATCGAGGTCGGCGTCATCTGTGCGCTCGCACTCTTCGCGAAACGAATGGCCGATACGATCGATGTGCGTGAACGGACAGAACGGTATGTCACGCGAGACGGCCAAATCGTCTTCAGTGTCGAAGGTCCGCTCTTCTTCGGTGCAGTCGAGTTGTTCGAGCACGTCCTCCATCACATTCATCGGGAACCGAACGTGTTCATCTTCAACTTTCACCGCTGCCCGGTCATCGATGTGACCGCGGTCGAAGAGTTGCGTCGTGTCGTCACCGAGCTGAAAGCAGCCGACCGGCATGTCATCTTCGCGCATCTGTCACCATCGGTCCGCACGACGCTTGCTCATTATGGACTACTCGACGGGATTGAAACGTTCGAGACGACCCAGGAAGCGATTGAGGCATCTTAACGAACGGACAAGATGTCGCTGAACGGGACGCGGCGCACTTTGCCATCGAACAGCTCGACCTCGCGCTCGGCGTAATAGATGGCATGGACGTAGCCGCGCATGCTTGTCGTCAAGCCGTCTACGAACAGGGTCACTTCGACTTGGTCGCCTTCACGGATGGCCCGTTCGAGCTCGGTCTGCCAGAGGTAGAGGAGCTGTTCGTCCAAGTCGGGCAGCTCAATCTTTTGGATTTGTGCATAATAACGTTTCAGTAGGGCGACGTGCTCGGGCATGAGAAATGGGATCCATTTTAACTCACCCCGGTCACGATAGCGGGTCTTGCTCATGAGGAATCGCCTCCTTGTTTATGTCCGCCGATTAGACGTTGGCGCGTCCGGAGCGGACTGTCTTTCAGTAGGCTCGATGCCGGTCGGATCGTGCCGCGACCGAACCGGACGTTCAGGTCGTCAATCAAATCGAGGAAGTCGAGCCGTTTCGCCTTCGCCCATTCGTCTTCGAAGAACGATAACTGGACGTGGTCGCTCCGTGGCTCGAGCTTGCCGAGAGCGACCGAGACGTAACGGACGGCCTCCGTCTCTTCCCAGCCGTCTAAAAATAGCTGCAATAAGATTGGGAGAAACTCTTGCTCGTCCGCTGTGAAGCGGGGGAGCTTCTTTTGTTTACTGAAGCCACTCCGGTCGCTCGTCCGGGTATAGCGTACCCCGAGGTGAATCGTCCCTCCGACGAGTCCCGCTTGTCGGGTCCGCATGCCGACCTCGACCGCGATCGCCTGTAAGACGAGCCGGATTGCGGAATACGTCGTGTAATCTTTCATGAGGGTGATGCCGTGTCCAATCGACTTCGGTCGCGTCCGTTTCGCCCCGAACAAGGAGCTCGCCGGCAGGATGGTCGGCGACTCGTCGATGCCCCAGGCGTGATGCCAAAGTTCTGCACCGATGACACCGAACTTTTCATGAAGGGATTCGAGCGGATAACGGGCCAAGTCCCCGATTGTCCAGATGCCGAGCCGCTGAAGGTGGACCGCCATCTTCGTCCCGACGCCCCACATCTTCTCAATCGGCGCCGGGTGGATGAGCCGTTCGACGTCATGGAGGAGACATGTGGCGACCCCTTTCTTTTTCGCATGCAAATCGAGGACGAGCTTGGCGAGGACGTTGTTCGGACCGATGCCGATGGTGACGGGAATGCCCGTATAGCGAAAAATCGTCGCACGCATGAGGTGGGCGACGTGCTCGTCACTTCCGAACAGCCGCTCCGTCCCCGTCATGTCGACGAGCGTCTCATCAATCGAATAGACACGAATCGCTTCGGGCGGGGCGAACTGATGGAGGATGTGGATGATTTGGATGGAGACGTTCAAATAATGACTCATCCGCGCCTCGGCATACAAAACGTCCCGTCGTTCGTGCCATGGGAGGCGGTCGATGTGAAAGCGACGTGACCCGGTCTTGATTCCGAGCTGCTTCATCTTCGGGGTCGCGGCGAGGACGAGTGCCCCGCTGTCCTGTAGGTTCGAGAGGACGACGAGCTTGGTCTTGTAAGGATTTTTGTTGCGCTCGGCACACTCGCAACTGGCATAGAACGAGACGCTGTCGATACAAAAGATTCGTCTGCGCATCGTCACCACTCCTTTTTTACGAACAAATGTTCTTTTTTTTTTCATCGTAACACGGTCTCACGTCATCTCAAATAGTGAATTGAAAATATTTTTGCAAATACTTTTTGAAAATTAACCAAAATTTATAGGTTTTCACGTGTCTAAAAACCAACTTTTAGGAAGTTTTCGTAAAAAAGTCTCCGAATTGGTTCGATTTTCGTTATAATAGACGAGTATGTAAGTGATGAATTGATAGAAAGATGGAGGCTATTAGTGTGATCCAATTTGTAAAACAGTTAACGAATGATCAAAGCCGGCGTTTGAAAGCGTACGAACGACGGGTCGCGCGTATTAATGAATTAGAGACAACGATGAAAGCCCTCTCGGATGACGAGATGCGTACATATACGGAGACGCTCAAAGCACGTCTCTTGGATGGAAAGAAAGTGGACGACATCGCGGAAGAAGGGTTCGCTCTCGTCCGCGAAGCGTCAGTCCGTGTGCTCGGCATGCGTCACTATGACGTCCAGCTCATCGGTGGGTTCGCCCTCCTCGAAGGAAACATCGCGGAGATGCCGACGGGGGAAGGGAAGACGCTCGTCGCCGCTTTGCCGAGTTACGTCAAGGCGCTCGAAGGAAAAGGCGTCCACGTCATCACGGTGAACGATTATTTGGCGAGACGTGACGCGGAACAGATTGGGAAGATCCATGACTTTCTCGGGTTGACGGTCGGTTTGAACGTTCCGGACATCGAAGCGGACGAGAAGCGTTCCGCATATCAGGCAGATATTACGTATGGGGTCGGGACAGAGTTCGGGTTTGACTACTTGCGTGACAACCTTGTCCATAAGCCGGAAGAACGGGTCCAACGTCCGTTCCATTTCGCCATCGTCGATGAAGTCGACAGCATCTTGATCGATGAGGCGAAAACGCCGCTCATCATCGCACAGAAGGACCGGTCACATATCCGGTTGAAACAATTGGCGCAACAGATCATTTCTGAGTTCGAGGAGACCGACTACGAAGTCGACCTCGAGTCGAAATCTGCGACGTTCACGGAAGAAGGAATCGTCAAGATTGAAAAGATGTTCGCCATCGATAACCTGTTCAGCGCCTCACATCAGGTGCTCTATCACTATCTCGTCCAGGCGCTCCGTGCGAACGTCTTGTTCGAACTTGACGTCGACTATATCGTGCGTGAAGACAAGATCGAACTCATCGACTTGTTCACGGGACGCATCATGGAAGGTCGGAGTTTGTCAGAAGGGTTGCATCAGGCGCTCGAGGCGAAAGAAGGCGTCACCATCACCGAAGAGAACAAGACGACGGCGGAGATCACGATTCAGCACTATTTCCGCATGTATCCACTTGTTGGGGGGATGACGGGGACGGCGCAGACGTCGCGTCAAGAGTTCTTGAAGACGTACAACATGGACGTCGTCCAAGTACCGACGAACCGTGAACGTCAACGTGTCGACCATCCGGACCGCATCTTCATGACGACCGAGCAAAAGTATGCGGCGGTCACTGAGAAAGTGGCGGAACTGCATGCGACGGGACGTCCGGTCTTGATCGGGACGACCTCAATCGCACAATCGGAAGCCATCAGCAAGCACTTGAAGAAGAAGCGGATCGAGCATGACGTGTTGAACGCGAAGACGGTCGCTCAGGAAGCGGATATCATCGCGAACGCCGGTCAATTCGGCAAAGTGACGATTGCGACGAACATGGCCGGACGAGGGACGGACATCACGCTCGACGCAAAAGCGAAGGAAGCGGGCGGTCTCTTCGTCATCGGGACGGAGCGCCACGAGTCAAAACGTGTCGACAACCAGCTCCGCGGTCGTTCGGGACGTCAAGGCGACCCGGGTGCGACCGAGTTCTTCGTCTCGCTCGAAGATGAGATCGTGAAACGTTATGCGGCTCAGAAGTTAGAGCGTGTGGAGAAAAAGTTGAAGCCGAGCGCGACAGGTGAAGTCTCGTCGAAAGACGCGATTGAGATCATCGAATATGCGCAGACGACGATTGAAGGACTCGGCGTCTCGATTCGAGACTATTTGTTCAAACTCGATGACGTCTTGAACGAGCAACGCAATATCATCTATACGATTCGTAACCAGGCCGTCAACGCCGATGCGGATGCCATCACGAAAAACGTCCTCGGCATGATGCGTCTCGCCCTTGAGAACAGCATCGATATGCATGTGTCGGATGAACTCGTGCCTGAGGAATGGCCGATCGATGAGTTGAAAGAAGACTTGCGCTACTTGACGATGCAGGAGCCGACATGGGCAAAAGACATCGCTGATACGCGTGAACTGAAGGATGCTTTAAACGACTGGATGGAGGCGATCATCGCTAAGACGGCGTCGCGCCTCGAACAGGACGACATCGTTCTCTTCGCCAAAGAGTCGCTTCTCCGCGCCGTCGACATGAAGTGGACGGATCATTTGACGACGATGAGCGGATTGAAAGAAGGGATCGGGCTTCGCAGCTACGGTCAGGAAGACCCGAGCCGTCAGTTCGGAAAAGAAGGACTGGAAATCTTCGAACAGACGTATATCAATATTGCCCGGGATGTCACGACGGAACTATGCCAGCTCGACCGTTATTTCGCTGAGATGGCAGAGGAGGAAGTATAATGTTAGGATTTCGTAAACGTAAACAGATTGAGACAGGAAATAAAGAGGAAGGGCGCCAATTGACGCTCGTCATCGACGACGCGATGGGGATTCCGAAAGAGGACGAGTACGTCTTCCGTTACCATGCGAGACGACTTCCACCACTTCTCGATAATCAGCTCTCGATTGAGTTGTTGAATGTCGAGTCGATCGGGCATGACTTGTCGATCGTGGCGTTGTTCCGCAACACGCTTCCGAGCTCGTTCGAGATCAACGAATTGCCGGTCCTGTTGTTGGACGCGAATAACGTCCCAATCGGCCGGAAGGTCCTCGGACGTTCTGAATTGCCGAGCTTTGAGGCGTGGACGAGCAAACCAGTCTATTTGGACTTCTTCTTGGATGAGATGTTCGGGGAAGTGGAGTCGTACGACTCGCTCCGACTCGTCTTCCAAATGAACCCGATTGACCCGCTTCAGCCCGTGTCACCGGAAGAAGAAGCGAAGTTCTCGAAGAGTGCATGGCAACAGCTCATGCGGACGAACATCTCGACGCCGCCAGTCAAGGAGAACGAGTTCAACTTGATGCTCGTGTCGGTGGAGAAGGAGGAGACGAACGTCACAGCGACGATTCTCCTTCGCAACGGATACGACCGCCACTTGAACGTCGAGAAGCTCCCGCTTGAACTCGTGAGTGGCGAGGACGTGGTCGGCTTCACGGTGATTCGTCTTGAAGAGCCGGTCTACGGGAAACATGCGTACCCGGTATCGGTCACATTTGAAGAAATTGATGGCGATGGACCGTTCACTGTTCGAATCAAACAATGATAGGCAAATGGACCTGATTTCTGTAAAGGAAATTAGGTCTATTTCTATACAAAAATTTAACTAGGAGGGAAAGACGACTGGTGTTATATTGAATATGGTTAGACAATGTACGAGACACGTAACGTCATCTCGGACTACATTGTCGAGAGTAAAGATAAGATGGACTACAAAGCCGACAACAACTGGAAGATTGTCGCAGACGCGAAGCGTTCGGTGACATTTGAGACAGCGGATGCAGGAAAGCAGTACTTGAACCTTTACGAAGGAATCGAAGCGACGGACGCGACCCGTCAAGATGCGGCAGGTCGTCTCTTCCGCACTTATACGACGGAGCTCGAGGCAGCGCCAGTTGATTTGACGCTTTCGGTCGATGTCATCAAACCAGGTGCGAAAGTCGTGACCGGGAAGACGACGCCAAATGCGAACGTGACATTGAAAGATGGCCAAACGGTTCTCGCCACGACGACAGCCGATGCACAAGGGATGTACCGTTTGACGGTCAAGCCACTCAAACTTCGTCAGTCGTTGACGATTGAAAGCGAATTGAACGGGAAGACGATGACGGAAACGAAAGTCGTCGGAGACGGATTTGTCGGAGCGCCTGCCATCTCGAAACGTTTGACGTATGCCAACACGACAGTTCTGACGGGAACGTCTTCGCCAGGTGCGAAAATGGTGTTGAAGCGGGACGGAAAACGAATCGCCTATGCGACGGCAGATGAAACTGGTAAATTCGAATTCACGAAGCGCGCTGGTTTCGTTGCGGCAAGCTATGAAATCGAAGCGAAAGACGTTTCTGGTAAAGTGGTTGAATCTGAGTCATTTGTGATTGCAAAGCCTAAGATGATGACGCCGAAGAACACGAAAGGCGTGAAAGTAGGTACGCGTGCCTTGATCGGGAAAACGACACCAGGCGCGACGGTCGTCTTGAAAGACGCCAAAGGCAAGCAAGTCGCGAAAGTGAAGGCGAGCTGGGCTGGTACGTATACGTTCACATTCAAAAAAGGTCTTGCGGAAGGGACGTACAAAGTCATCGCGAGTGACTACGATGGTTCTGGCGCAAAACAATCAACTTTCAACTTGAAATAAGTACAGAACGACGTCCGAATCGGGCGTCGTTTTTTGTCGAATAAAAGTGTCTAAAATGTGAATGAAAGCCCTTACATTACGTAGGTTTTTCTTGTATAATCAAACATGTAATCGGTTACATGACACGTGTGAACCGAAGAGCCGACGGGGTTCGGCTACATATGTACGGAAAAGGGGACTGACAGATGATTACATTCTTCGTCGCACTCGCACTACTTTTGGTCGGGTATTTGGTATATGGTCGTTACGTCGAGAAGACGTTCGGCATCAAGGAAGAGCGGATGACGCCCGCCTATGCGTCTCAGGACGGCATCGACTACGTGCCGATGGGCAAAAAACGGAACTCGATGATTCAATTGCTCAACATCGCTGGTGTCGGACCAATCTTTGGACCGATCATGGGGGCGCTCTACGGACCGGTCGCCTTCCTCTGGATCGTGTTCGGATCGATCTTTGCCGGAGCGGTTCATGACTATTTGACAGGAATGATTTCCCTTCGAAATAACGGGGCACACTTGCCACAACTAGCGGAGAAGTTTCTCGGACGTTCGCTCCGCCATATCGTCAACGGGTTTGCACTCTTACTCTTACTTCTTGTCGGGACGGTGTTCGTCACGTCACCGAGTAACATGATCAACAACTTGTTCGATGGGAACGCATCGACGCTCACCATCGTCATTTTCGTAGTGTTCGCTTACTACATCTTGGCGACGCTTCTCCCGGTCGATAAGATCATCGGGCGTATCTACCCGTTCTTCGGGGCATTACTCGTCATCAGTGCCATCGGGATCGCGGTCAGCTTATTCGCGCAAGGATACAAGATTCCAGAGATGACATTGACGAACATGCATCCGGACGGCTTACCGATTTGGCCACTCCTCTTCTTCACGATTTCATGTGGGGCGCTATCCGGTTTCCATGCGACACAGTCACCGATCATTTCGCGGACGACGATGAAAGAAAGCAACGGCCGTGAAATCTTCTACGGCATGATGATCGCAGAAGCGGTCATCGCGATGATTTGGGCTGGAGCGGCGATGGCCATCTTTGAGCCGGGTGAATTACTCGGACTCATCAGCGCGGGGACGCCGGCACTCGTCGTGCAAGAAGTGGCGACACTCATGCTCGGTAGCATCGGTGGCACGCTCGCGATTCTCGGAGTCATCGTCTTACCGATCACGTCAGGGGACACGGCATTCCGTAGTGCACGGATGATCATTGCGGACTACATGTCGATTGCACAGAAGAAATTTTCGTCACGTCTTTGGATCGCACTTCCACTTTTCGCAATCTCATACGTACTCACGAACATGGACTTCCAAATGCTTTGGCAATACTTCAACTGGGCGAACCAGACGACGGCGGTCATCGCACTCTTTGTTGGGGCGATGTACCTCTACATTAAAGGGAAAAACCACTACATCGCGCTCCTTCCAGGGACGTTCATGTTGTATGCAGTCTGGTTCTACATTTTGACAGCGCCGATTGGCTTCAAGTTGGACGGAGTTCTTCCGTACGTCATCTCGACGCTCGGCACGTTGACGCTTCTCGTCTTGTTCCACAAACGGGCACGCGCGATGCGGGCAGCACAAATGGAATGTGACGTTCCGGTGAAAGAAGTCGCTTAATCTCGACACGGGCTAATCGGTAGCCCGTGTTTTCGATTGCGTTCAAATCGGGAAATGTCCATACTAGAAGGAACAGTTACGGAAGGTGGAAGCACATGAAACAAGAACAACTCAAAGAAATGCTCCATGCCGACACGCTCGGGGAAGAAATTGCGAGCGCGATCACGCACGGCTTAGGAGTCATCTTCAGCATCGTCGCCCTCGTCTTGCTCGTCATGAGCGCGACAGAGAGTGGGAGCACGTGGAACGTCACCGCGGTCAGTGTGTTCGGGGCATCGATGATTTTACTTTATCTCTTCTCGACACTCATGCACGCCATCCCGCATCCACGGGCGAAACGGGTGCTGCAAGTGTTCGACCACGCGGGGATTTACTTACTCATTGCCGGAAGCTATACGCCGTTCGCCCTCGTGACGCTTCATGGGACGCTCGGCTGGACGTTGTTCGGGATTGTCTGGGGAGTGGCGATTCTCGGGATCGTCTGGAAACTGTTTTCGACCGGGAAGTATATGTGGGTGTCGAATGTGACGTATCTCGCACTCGGCTGGATTTGCATCATCGCCATCCGTCCGCTATATGAATCACTCGGTCATCAAGGGTTCATGCTTCTCCTCGCAGGAGGGATCGCCTATTCGGTCGGCATCGTGTTTTACGTGTGGCAAAAGCTGCCATTCAATCATGCCATTTGGCACTTGTTCGTCCTAGCGGGAAGTGTGTTTATCTTTCTCAGTATTTTACTCTATGTCGCACCTTCGACAAGCCTATAAGACAGCCGTCCTACGGGGCGTCTGTCTTTTTTGAAAAGTTGGGAAGAAAGCGATGCAAACGGTTACAAAAATACAGACGAAATGACGTTTGTGTGTCATAATAATTGCAGACATCATCATATAGATAGATGGGTGTAAAAGTAAGGGGGAAAATCAGATGGAAAAAGTGTTGCGCGATGGATTTATCTACATGTCACAAAACAAAACACTCAACAGTTTGGCAAAGAAATATGGCCTACGATTTGGTGCATCACGCTTTGTAGCGGGGGAAGATTTTAAGGCTTCTGTCCCGACGATTCGCGAATTGAACGCGAAGGGATTGTCGGTCACGGTCGATCATCTCGGAGAATTTATTAAGACGGTCGAAGAAGCGAATACGAATCGCGACGAGATTATACGTGCGATTGAAATTATGGCAGACGAGCAATTAGATGCCTATATGTCACTCAAGCTGACGTCACTTGGATTCGATATCTCGGACGAGTTGATTGAGGACAACATGCGTCAAATTTTGACGGTCGCACAACGAGTCGGGGTCTTTGTGGCCATCGATATGGAAGATGAGCAGCGCTGTGAGAAGACGCTCGAATTGTTCAAAAAGCTGAAAGCTGAATTCGACGGTCTCGGAACAGTCATCCAGGCGTACTTGTACCGCTCAGAAGATGACATCAATCATCTTGCACCGCTCAAGCCGAACCTTCGTATCGTCAAAGGGGCATACAAAGAGCCGGCGACGGTCGCGTTCCCTGAAAAAGAGGACGTGGACCATAACTACGTCAAGCTCGTCAAACTCCATCTTGCGAACGGAAACTACGCATCCATCGCGACACACGATGACCATATAATTGACACCATCATCGAGCACGTCAAAGAGAACAACATCCCGCTCGACCAGTTCGAATTCCAGATGTTATACGGCATCCGCGTCGAGCGTCAACTCGAGCTTGTGCGCCAAGGATACAAAGTCCGTGTCTACGTGCCATACGGTCGTGACTGGTACGGTTACTTCATGCGCCGTCTCGCAGAGCGCCCGGCAAACGTGATGTTCGTGTTAAAGGGAATGGTGAAGAAATAAAATAAGAGGCTGGGACATAACCCAGTATTTTTATAAGAAAGAGGCCCTCGTGCATTTCAGACTAAACAGAAAAGAAGGGGTCCGGCCACCGAAAATCGGTGAGCGGACCCCTCTTTTTATCAGTAATCTTTAAAACCGGCTAGTTATGTCCCAATTTCTTTTTGATGTGTGAATCACGTCGATGCGTTCTGTCTTCTATGTAATGGAGGTGTTACGATTTCTTGTTCTCGTCCTCACTTACTCAAAAATCTGGACCGATTTGATCGAACAGCCACAAGAAAAGTTCTTGATGTTCTTCTGGATGCACTGCACAAAAAGAAGACTCAGCTACGAACTGAGTCTTCGATCTATTATCCATTAATCACGGTTCCACCATTTACGTGGATGACTTGACCACTGACGTATGTCGAATCATCGCTTGCGAGATAGACATAGGCTGGTGCGAGTTCGGCCGGTTGCCCCGGCCGTTTCATCTCTGCTGAATCGCCGAACGATTTCACCTTCTCCGCGTCAAACGTTGAAGGGATGAGCGGTGTCCAAATTGGTCCAGGGGCGACCCCGTTGACGCGAATCTTCTTGTCCACCAAGTTTTTGGCGAGCGAGCGGGTGAATGCCGTGATGGCACCTTTCGTCGACGCATAGTCAATCAATTGGTCGTTTCCTTCATAGGCTGTGATCGAGGTCGTATTGATGATGCTCGCTCCTTCTTTTAAGTAGGGGAGCGTTGCTTTTGTTAAGTAGAACATGCTGAAGATATTCGTGCGGAACGTCTTCTCGAGTTGTTCATCTGTGATATCGAGAAGCGATTCCTGTGGATGCTGCTCAGCGGCGTTGTTGACGAGGATATCAATCCGGCCAAACGTCTCGAGCGTCTCTTCAACGATTCGTTGACAGAAAGAAGATTCGCCGAGATCGCCTTGAAGCAAGAGACAGGCTTGACCTAAATCCTCAATCCGTTCTTTCGTCGCTTCCGCGTCCTCGAGTTCGTTTTGGTCTTTATAGACGATGACGGAGTTCGCACCTTCATGGGCAAAGAAGATGGCGACCGACTTTCCGATTCCGGAATCCCCACCGGTGATGATCGCGACCTTGTCTTTTAACTTGTCACTTCCTTTATAGTCTTCCCGTTCATAGATCGGGAAAGGTTCCATCTTCGAATCGATTCCCGGTTGGTGCGACTGTTCTTGTGCTTTCTTCTTAAACGACTCAAAATCCTTTCGGCTACCGACAGTGTTTAAACGATTATCACGCATGTATACATTCCCCTTTCTGAATTTGACTCTTGTTGTCTATACCACACCCATTGAAAACTAATCGCTCATTCAAAAAATGGAATGAAATTGAAAAATGAACGCTTGCGAATGAATGTTCATTCATTTATGATAGAAGAGTAAACACGATGGTGATTGCGATTTTTTTTACGCGTGAAATGAATCACTATTCATTCTCATTTTAGGGGGGAACACTATGACGAGTCACATCGAACAATCAACCGACCTCCGTTTGACGAACTCAATTCGTTTTGCGGTCGTCATCGGTTCAGGAGTAATGGGGGCGGGGATTGCGGCTCACTTGGCGAACGCGGGGATTCGTTCGCTCATGCTCGACATCGTACCACGTGAATTGACAGCCAAAGAGGAAGCGAAAGGGTTGACGCTCGAGTCGCCGGAAGTACGCAATCGCATCGCCTCAGAAAACCGTCAAAAGCTATTGAAACAAAATCCAGCACCACTCGCGACAGCCGAACATCTCAACTTCATCGAAGTCGGGAACTTAGAAGATGACGTAGAGCGTTTGAAAGAAGCGGATTGGGTCATTGAAGTCGTCGTCGAACGTCTCGATGTGAAGCAACAACTCTTCGAGAAGATTGCACCTTATATCCGTGAAGATGCGATTCTCAGCTCGAACACGTCAGGGATCTCCATCGAAGCGATGGCGAGTGCCCTTCCGGAAGGATTGAAATCACGCTTCCTCGGCACACACTTCTTCAACCCACCACGTTACTTGAAGTTGCTCGAACTTATCCCGACGGAGAAAACAGCCCGTCCGGTCATCGACTTCATGTCACGCTTCGCGGAAGACCGTCTCGGGAAAGGTGTCGTCGAAGCAAAAGACACGCCAAACTTCATCGCTAACCGCATCGGCACGTATGGTCTTCTCGTCACGTTTGAAGAGATGCTCAAACAAAACGCTTCAATTGGAGAGATGGACTCGATCACAGGTCCACTCATCGGTCGTCCGAAGTCGGCGACATTCCGCACACTCGACGTCGTCGGAATCGACACGTTCGTCCACGTGGCGGGTAACGTCTACGAGACACTCGAATCAGGGGAAGAGAAGGACACGTTCGACGTTCCGAAAGAAATGAAGCAACTCGTTGAAAAAGGCTGGACCGGACAAAAGGCTGGTCAAGGCTTCTATAAGAAAGAAGGCAAGGTCATCAAGGAGTTGAACCTTCAAACGTTCGAATACGAACAATTGAAAGCGATTACAGGTCCTGAAATCGATCAAATCAAGTCACTTCCTGGCTCGAAAGCAAAATTGAAAGGTGCCATCTTGAACAAAGGTCGCGTCGGCCAATTGCTCTGGCCAATCACGGCGAAGACGCTCGCTTACTCGGCACGTCTCACTGGTGAGATTGCCGATACGATTGTTGCGATTGACGATGCGATGAAGTGGGGCTTTGGTTGGAAATTCGGACCGTTCGAGATGTGGGATGCCCTCGGTGTGGAGAAATCAGTCGAACGTATGAAAGCGGAAGGCTATGACGTCCCGGCGTGGATCGATGAGATGCTTGCTGCAGGCAATACGTCATTCTACAAGGGAGATCAGTATTACGATAAAGCGTCGAAGACGTATGTCGAGAAGACCGTCAACCCGAAAGAATTGAAACTCGAACGGCTCGCAAAATCAAATGGCATCATCCTAGAGAACGGTGGGGCACGCCTCGTCGATATCGGCGATGACGTCGTCGCACTCGAATTCACATCACCAAACAACGCGATTGGTGTCGACATCATGCAGATGATCGAACAGTCAATCGACCGCGTCGAGCAAGACTTCAAAGGAATGGTCCTCGCCAACGATGGCAAGAACTTCTGTGTCGGTGCCAACCTTGCGATGATGCTCATGGAGGCCGAAGACGAGAACTGGTTCGAACTCGATTGGATCATCAACAAGTTCCAACAAGTCGTTCAAAAGATTCGTTATTCAAGTCGACCGGTCGTTGCTGCACCGTACGGTATGACGCTCGGTGGTGGTACAGAAATCAGCTTACCAGCAGCCCGTATGCAAGCCGCGCTTGAAACATACATGGGTCTCGTCGAAGTCGGTGTCGGCCTCATCCCTGGTGGGGGCGGAAACGTCAACACGTACCGTCGTCTCCTTGAGCAGACACCAAAACCGATGCAAAACATCGAGAAGGCTGCGCAACAGACGTTCGAGAACATCGCGATGGCGAAAGTATCGAAATCGGCATTTGATGCGAAGACACTCGGTTACCACCGTGCGGTCGACGGCATCTCGATGAACCGTGACCACTTGACGTTCGATGCGAAACAGACGGTCCTTGAACTGGCTGACGGGTACACGGCACCGGTTCGTGAGAAGTTACCGGTCGTCGGTCAAACAGGGAAAGCGACGCTCGAACTCGCGGCGTACGAAATGTTCTACGGTGGTTATATTTCAGAGCACGATTTGAAGATTGCGAAGAAGCTCGCACACGTCATCAGTGGTGGCGATTTGGCATACGGTACGCTCGTCGACGAGCAGTACTTCCTCGACATCGAGCGTGAAGCCTTCTTGAGCCTCATCGGGGAGCCAAAGTCACAACAACGGATGCAACATATGCTCGTGAAAGGCAAACCACTACGCAACTGATAAAGGGGGACAAAGCAGATGAGGGAAGCAGTCATCGTAGCCGGCGCACGGACGCCGGTCGGAAAAGCAAAACGCGGTTCGTTCCGTAACGTACGTTCGGACGAACTCGCGGGATATGCCATCAAGGCAACGCTTGAGCGTTCAGGATATAAAGGACCGATTGATGACGTCATCATGGGTTGTGCGATGCCAGAAGCGGAGCAAGGGATGAACATCGCTCGCTATGCGGCGGTCCGGGGGGGACTGTCGCACGAGGTTCCAGCGATCACCATCAACCGCTACTGCTCGTCAGGCCTCCAATCCATTGCAGACGCGGCGGCCAAAATCATGATCGGTCAAGCGACGGCCATCATCGCCGGCGGTATGGAATCGATGAGCCAAATACCGATGGGTGGTCACGTCATCCGTCCAAACCCACACATCATGGAGACTGCACCAGAGTACTACATGAGCATGGGGCATACGGCAGAACGTGTCGCAGCCGAATATAACATCTCGCGCGAAGACCAAGATGCGTTCGCCATCAACAGTCACCAAAAGGCGGCGGCAGCGATCGCGGGTGGCAAGTTCCAAGAAGAAATCGTTCCTGTGACGGTCATCGAGCACGTACTCGGTGAAGATGGGAAAGTCGCGGAAGTGGAGAAAGTCGTGAAGCATGACGAAGGTGTCCGTGCCGATTCGACGATCGAAGCACTCGGGAAACTCCGCCCGGCTTTCAAAATCAAAGGGTCAGTCACAGCAGGTAACGCTTCACAAGTATCAGACGGAGCAGCAGCTGTCCTCGTCATGGACCGTGAAGAAGCAGAACGTCAAGGGTTACAACCGATGGCCAAGTTCCTCTCGTTCGCTGTCGGCGGTGTCCGTCCGGAAGTGATGGGAATCGGTCCAGTCGTCGCCATTCCGAAAGCACTCGAGATGGCTGGCGTGAAATTAGAAGAAGTCGGATTGTTCGAGTTGAACGAAGCGTTCGCGAGTCAGTCACTCGGTGTCATCCGTGAACTCGGCATCGATCCATCGAAAGTGAACGTGAACGGCGGCGCTATCGCCCTCGGTCACCCACTGGGATGTACGGGAGCCAAACTGTCAGTCTCAATCTTGCACGAAATGAAACGACGCAATGAGAAGTATGGGGTTGTCACGATGTGTATCGGCGGCGGAATGGGCGCGGCTGGTGTCTTCGAATTACTTTAAGGGGGAATCGGATATGGAACGTACAGAACATGAATTGATTAAAGGCGGTAGTTTTGTCATTGACGCACTCGACGCAGAGCGCCTCTTCACGCCAGAGGATTTCTCAGATGAGCATAAGATGATTGGGGACACGACGGCAGGGTTCGTCGATGACCGGGTCATGCCAGTCCTCGAGCGCATCGAGAAACACGAGTTCGACCTCTCTGTCGAATTGTTGAAAGAAGCGGGCGAGCTCGGTCTTCTCGGAGCAGACGTTCCTGAAGAGTACGGCGGTTACCAACTCGATAAAATCTCATCTTCAATCATCACGGAGCGCTTCGCGAAAGCACGTTCGTTCGCACTCAGCTACGGTGCACACGTGGGGATCGGGACGCTCCCAATCGTCTTCTTCGGATCAGAAGAGCAAAAGCACAAGTACTTGCCAAAACTCGCGACAGGCGAATGGATCGCGGCTTACGCGCTCACTGAGCCAGGCTCAGGGTCTGACGCCCTCGGTGCGAAAACGACAGCTGTCTTGAATGAGGCGGGTACGCACTACGTCTTGAACGGTGAGAAACAATGGATCACAAACGCAGGCTTCGCGAACGTGTTCGTCGTCTATGCGAAAATCGATGGCGACAAGTTCAGTGCCTTCATCGTCGAGCGTGACTTCAAAGGAGTCTCAACGGGCGCAGAAGAGCAGAAGATGGGAATCAAGGGCTCGTCGACACGTACGCTCATCCTTGAAGATGTCGAAGTACCAGTCGACAACCTTCTCGGTGAAATCGGAAAAGGTCACGTCATCGCTTTCAATATCTTGAACGTCGGTCGTTACAAACTCGCAGTCGGAGCAGTCGGTTCTTCAAAACGTGCATTCGACCTCTCGGTTCAATACGCGAACGAGCGCAAACAGTTCAAAACACCGATCAGCCAATTCCCACTCATCCAAGAGAAATTGGCGACGATGGCAGCGAACATCTATGCGATGGAAAGTTCAGTCTATCGTACAGGTGGTTTGTTCCAGGACAGCTTGGACGCACTCGGTGATGAGAACATGCGGGACGGATCGAAAGTCGCACAAGCGATTGCAGAATACGCAATCGAATGCTCACTCAACAAAGTTTTCGCTTCTGAGACACTCGACTATGTCGTCGATGAAGCCGTTCAAATTCATGGTGGATACGGATTCATGGCAGAGTATGAAGTCGAGAACCTCTACCGTGACTCACGGATCAACCGTATCTTCGAAGGAACGAACGAGATCAACCGTTTGATCGTCCCAGGTACGCTTCTCAAGAAAGCGATGAAAGGTGAATTGCCGCTCCTCGCAGAAGCGCAAAAACTTCAAAAAGAGCTCATGAGCTACATGCCACAAGAATTAGACGGCTCACCACTCGCTCGCGAGAAGATGCTCCTTTCGAACATGAAGAAAATCAACTTGATGGTCGCAGGTACAGCTGTCCAGAAGTATCAACAAGACCTTCAAAACGAACAAGAAATCTTGGCGAAGATTGCAGACATGATCAGTGCCATCTATGCGCTTGAAGCAGCCATCGCTCGTACAGACAAAGCGATTGCCCGTTCAGGCGAAGAGAAGAACACGCTCAAAGTCCGCTACACTGAAATCTTTGCGGAGCAAGCGTTCAAGCAAGTCGAACTCATGGCGAAAGAAGTGTTATACGCAGCGGCGTCTGGCGACGAGCAACGTATGCTTCTCTCGGCAATGAAGAAGTTCAGCCGCTATCAACCGATCAACGTGATCGGGACGAAGCGTGAAGTCGCAGCGAGCCTCATCAAAGCGAACAAGTTTATCGTCTAATCAAATGGACAGAAAGGATGGACCGGACGCGGTCGATCCTTTCTTTTTTTGAGCTCTGCCACGTACAATAAGTGAGAGATTGAACGGTTGCTTGAGACGTGAATTGATTTCTAGGAATATGCTACATTGAGAATAGAGGTGATGAACAGATGGTGACACTATATGGCTATCCACCATGCAGTACATGTAAAAAGGCAGAAAAATGGTTGAAGGAACAAGGCATCGAGTATACATATATCCATATCGTCGAATCGACGCCGACGAAAGAGGAACTCGCCGAACTGTGGAAACAATCAGGTCTACCACTCAAAAAGTTCTTTAACACGAGCGGGCAAGTCTATCGGAACGAAGGCATCAAGGACAAGCTGCCAAACCTATCAGAAGACGAACAACTCGAGCTATTGGCGAGCAATGGTATGCTTTTGAAGCGACCAATCGTTACAGATGGTGAAAAAACGACCGTCGGATTTTCAGAAAAGTCCTTTACGGACGTTTGGGGCTAAGTGCTATAATACAGATGTGAGTCTAATTTATTTGAGGGGGAAGTTAGGATGAGCAAAGTACCAGCAAATTTACGTTATTCAAAAGAACATGAGTGGGTAGAAGTGAACGGAACGAAAGCCCGCATCGGCATCACGGATTTCGCACAAAGCGAACTAGGGGATATCGTGTTTGTCGAACTCCCAGAAGTCGATGGTACGATTTTGCTCGACGAGCCATTCGGTTCAGTCGAATCAGTGAAGACAGTCTCTGAGTTGTATGCGCCAGTATCAGGACGCATCACAGCAGTGAACGAGGACCTCGCGGATTCTCCAGAACTCGTCAACGAGTCACCGTTTGAAAACGCATGGATGATCGAAGTCGTGTTGACGGAAGAGTCAGACCTCGACAAGCTCATGTCTGCAGAAGAATACGAAGCGATGATTCAAGGATAATCAAAACCGGTCTCTCCAAATGGAGAAGCCGGCTTTTTTGTTTACTCGAAATCGAGGCGGTAATGATCGGATTTGACGAGAGTCGCCCGTTCAAACACGCGATAGAAGAAGATTCCGAGTGCGACTGGAATCAGGCCGAACAAGACGATGACGAGCAGGACGTTATCCACCTGGCATGAAATGAAGTGCATTCACCGGACCGATGAGACCTGATACCCCGAACCCGGCGCTGATTGGTGTTCCTTCAATTTTTAGAATTCCAGCGAGCGCACCGAGAATCGCTGCATTTGCCAAAATGGGAAGCATCATGATGGGGCGTCGGACAAAGTTCGCCATCTGAATCTTCGGAGAACCGAGGAAATGGGCAATCGATGTGCCAGTCGCGTTCGCCTGCCATCCGGCGATCGCGAGACCGAATCCGGCTGCAACGACACCGAGGTTCGCCGCACCCGCCGCGACACCGGACAGGCTGATGGCCGTCGCAATCGCAATCGTCCCGGCTTCGAGAATCGATCGTCCGAACTGCATGGCGACCGCTAGCCCGATAATGGCTGGTAGAAGCCGCATCGCAATCGTCGTCGCATCCAATATGAATTGAAGAGACGGAAAATACGGAAGTATGGCTTTCGTTAATTCACCGAGTAGTGCGCTCGGGATGAGGGCGATCAGAATCGCCATGCTGAGACCGTTTAAGACGTTCATCATAAACTGTTTGGTCGTACCTGTTGTTTGTTTGTTCCGTCATCATTCATTCATCTGTCCTTCTTCTTTGCTGTTATGTACAAAAGCGATAAAGTTAGAACCCATATTATTCCTCTCACCAGAAAGAGTCAAGAGAATCATTGAAAAATTCTGAAATCTCATCAAAGCACGATTTTTGAATGGGAATCCATTACCCTTTATAATGACAAGAGAGGTGGGAAGAATGATTACAGACGGATTCTTATATATATACGCCCCGATGTGTGGTACATGCGCTGTGGCGGAAAAAATGTTGATGGTCGTCGAAGTGGTCGACCCTGAAATTAAAATCGAAAAGCGAGATGCGAACTATATCCCAAAAGAGCTAGAAGCCTACCGAGTGATGAGCGTACCCGCCTTGTTGAAGCTTGAAAATGGCGAGGTTCGTGATCGATTGTACGCATTTCAAAATGTGCAACATGTCCTCTCTTTCGTGAAGTGAGAGAGGAACATTGGAATAATCTGAAAATTTTAAATAATCAGTTGACATAGAAAGTTCACGAATGGTATATTCATTACAACATCTTACTTGAACACAAAATAGGACGCGATATTCCCGATATCAAGACGTTTTGGCGAAGCTGCTGCTAGCTTTACACGAATACACGTCAGTCTTCCCTTCGATTGTCCCCCAAAAAAATCAAGCGAAGACAGGCGTTCCGTATAATTGCACGGTCCAAGCCAAGATTGAGTGATGATTGGTGAATCTCCCCCATGTAAGGATGTAAATCTTGAACGGGCAAAAGATTTTCATCTATGGGCTGTCCTTCCGTGACTCAAGGTGCTACGTTCTGTGTCGTCCTCGGACGGCACCTTTTTTTAATTTTTTTGAAAAAAGGATTTGACAGCAGAAAAAACTGTCGCTATGATAAATCTAATCGAATACACGACACTCTTATCAAGAGAGGCTGAGGGACTGGCCCTATGACGCCCAGCAACCGCGGAGCAATCCGAAATGGTGCTAATTCCAGCAAGGTGAGAAACCTTGACAGATGAGAGCAATCGTTGTCCGTACGATAAAGTGCGCACGTTTG
Organism: Caryophanales bacterium; assembly: GCA_902362975.1. Lineage (GTDB taxonomy): Bacteria > Bacillota > Bacilli > Exiguobacteriales > Exiguobacteriaceae > Exiguobacterium. The sequence continues at coordinate 10,718 of CABIYO010000030.1, read as the reverse complement.
CTCAAACGTGCGCGCTTTTTTGTTGTCAGGAGGGAAAGGTATTGATTCAATTACGAAACGTCGCCAAATGGTTCGATACGAAGAATGGTCGTGTCCAGGCGGTCGATGATGTGTCACTAACAATTGATCGCGGTGAAATTTTTGGAATAATCGGATATTCGGGAGCGGGGAAATCGACGCTCATCCGATTACTCAATCGTCTCGAGTCACCGTCAAGCGGTGAAATCGAGGTCGCCGGGAGTGAGCTCACGAAGCTCAGCCCGAAAGAACTGCGAGGAGTTCGCAAGAACGTCTCGATGGTCTTCCAGCACTTTAATCTTTTGTGGTCGCGCACGGTTGCAGAAAACATCAGCTTCCCACTCGAACTGATCGGGGTACCGGCAAGTGAGCGGAAACGACGCGTCCAAGAACTCGTCGAGCTCGTAGGTTTGGCTGGTCGTGAGGACAGCTACCCATCGCAACTGTCGGGCGGTCAAAAACAGCGAGTCGGGATCGCCCGCGCGCTCGCTACAAATCCTGAGGTTCTCCTCTGTGACGAAGCGACAAGCGCGCTCGACCCGAAGACGACGGATTCGATTCTCGAACTGCTCGTCAGCATCAATAAGAAGCTCGGATTGACGATTGTCCTCATCACGCATGAGATGCATGTCATCCAAAAAATTTGTCACCGTGTCGCCGTGATGGAGGCCGGCAAAGTCGTTGAGACCGGTCAAGTCTCGGACGTGTTCCAACATCCGGAGCAACCGATCACGAAAGAATTCGTTAAACAAATCGGGGCGGTCGACGATCTATCGCTCACGTTCGAACACCTTAAAGAACGGTATCCGAGCGGTCAAATCGTCAAATTGAAATTCTTGAACGAGACGGCAGAACAACCGATTTTATCTGACGTCCTCAAGACGCATGACATCGGATTCAATATCATCGGCGGGAACGTGACCCAGTCACAAGTCGGTGCGCTCGGTACGCTATTCATCCAACTGATTGGGGAAGCAAGTGAAATCGATCGTGCCATCGCGTCGATTCGTTCGCAATCCGTAGAAGTGGAGGTGGAAAGCGATGTTTCCTAATGTAGATTGGCAAATTATGATGGAGCAGACTTGGGAGACGTTATACATGACGCTCGTCGCAGGTGTGGCGACGTTTGTGATCGGACTGGCTTTAGGCTTGATTCTCTATATTACAAACGAATCGCTTTTATTGAAGAATCGTCCGATTTACGTCTTCGTCAGCGCGATCGTCAACGTGTTTCGTTCGATCCCGTTCATCATCTTAATTATCTTACTCATCCCGTTCACGTTGTTCCTACTTGGTACGATGCTCGGTTCGACGGCGGCGCTTCCGGCGCTCATCATCGGAGCGGCACCGTTCTATGCTCGAATGGTCGAACTTGCGCTTCGTGAAGTCGACCGTGGGGTCATTGAAGCGGCCGAATCGATGGGAGCGACAAAATGGCAAATCATCTACAAAGTCTTGATTCCAGAAGCTCTTCCGGCAATCGTCTCGGGACTCACGGTGACCATCGTAGCAATCGTCGGTTACACGGCGATGGCGGGGGTCGTCGGGGGTGGCGGACTCGGGAACTTAGCCTTCTTGGAAGGATTCCAACGCTCACAAAACGACGTCACGTTCGTGGCGACGGTGCTCATCTTGATCATCGTGTTCGTCATCCAATTCATCGGTGACCGACTCGTCACAAAGATAGATAAACGTTCAGCATAATCACACATATACCATTTGGAGGGATTCATTATGAAAACTTGGAAAACAGTACTCGGATTGACAGCATTATCAGCATTCACGGTTCTCGCGGCTTGCGGCGGGGAAGAGGCAGAAACAGGTTCTGGCGATGAAAAAACATTGATCGTTGGTGCGTCAAACGTGCCGCACGCTGAGATTTTAGAACACGTACAAGAAGAATATGAAGCAAAAGGTTACAAACTCGAAATCAAGAAGTTCCAAGACTACGTGCTTCCGAACAAGACGCTCGCGAGCGGGGAGCTCGATGCGAACTACTTCCAACACGAGCCATACCTTAAGTCACAAATGGCTGAGAACAAAGACTACAAATTCGCATCAGCAGGTGGCGTGCACATCGAGCCAATCGGTGTCTACTCACAAAAATACAAATCGCTTGACGAGCTTCCTGAAGGAGCGGAAATCATCATGAGCTCATCGGTCGCTGACCACGGACGAATCCTTACGATGCTCCAGTCAGAAGGTCTCATCACGCTTGCGGAAGGCAAAACGGTCGATGCGACAGTCGCTGACATCGTCGACAACCCGAAAGACTTGAAATTCAAGACGGACGTGGAAGCAGCACTTCTTCCAACGGCTTACAAGAATGGAGAAGGCGATGCGGTCCTCATCAACACGAACTATGCAATCGATGCAGGTCTCAACCCACTCGAAGATGCGATTGCACTCGAAGGGGAAGACTCACCATACGTCAACTTGATCGTCACGCGTGAAGGGGACGAAGAAGACGAGCGCGTCAAGGCACTCCTCGAAGTATTGACGTCTGAAGAGACACAACAGTGGATCTTGGACGAATACAAAGGTGCGGTCGTACCGGTCAAACAATAAGTCATTTCGACTCAGGAGACTTCCTCCTGGGTCTTTTTTTGTCTAGTGTTCTTTCATAAAGAGAAGTACACTACATATATGAAAGAAAAGGGGGGATTTGGATGAAGCTCAGACAGATTCATCCACTGACGTGGGGCGTCCTGTTCGGGACGTTTTTTGCACGACTGGCGACGTTTTTTGTCATGCCATTTTTTGCGATCTATCTGGCTACGCTCGGCTTTTCAGCGAGTGTGATCGGAACGATCTTTGCCGTGACGGCACTTTCAGGTCTGTTCATGAGCTTCTTTGGGGGGACACTCTCTGATCGGTATGGACGAAAACAGCTCATGTTGATTGGGATCGTGCTGAATGCCGTAACGTTCGCTGGTCTCGCACTTGCGACGGAACTGTTTTGGTTTTACATGCTATCGATGTTGATGGGGATGTCACGGTCCTTCTTAGAACCTGCTTCGCGTGCACTCATCAGTGATACGACACAGGCGGACCAACGGGTCATCGTATATAACGTCCGTTACTTCATGATCAATATCGCCGCGGCCATCGGGCCACTCTTGGCTATCGTTTTGTCACTCACTGGTGTGAAGACTGCATTCTTCGTCGTGACGGCTGTCTACATATTATATGGGATCATTATATCTAGCTTGTTTTACAAATATCCGTTTGAAGAAGGGGACGGAATCAAGGCACGCCCGCGCCTGACGGAGACGTTTCGTGTCCTAAGAGATGACCGGACGTTTCGGGCGGTGATTATTGGAATGATTTTTGCGATTATCGGCTATAGCCAGTTCAATTCGACGCTCCCGCAATTCGTCGCGTTACGCGACGGACTTGAGGATGGTTCGAGATTGTTCGCCTATTTATTGACGACGAACGCCATCACGGTCCTCGTCGTCCAATATCCAATCATGCGTTTCGGGATTCGAGTCTCCCCGATCAAGTCACTCTTCTTCGGTATTTCGACGTTGTCATTCGGACTTTTGCTCATCGGATTTGCGACGGTCGAGTGGGTACTCTTTGTCGCGATGGCCATCTTTACCGTCGGTGAGGTGTTGATGTTCACCATGACGGACGTCTTGACGGATGAACTCGCGCCGGAACATTTACGGGGCACTTATTTCGGGGCGATGGGATTGACGTCACTCGGACAGACAATCGGACCGATTATCGGTGGCGTGTTACTGGATACATTCGGTCAGTCGTCGCTTCCTGTGTTCGGAAGTTTGGCACTCTTGACGGGGTGTGGTGCCTTCTTCTTCGCGGCTGCTGCTCGCGAGCGGAAAGCAGTCCTCGCACTCGTCGAAGAGAATGCCGGATGATGTCTTGATTTCCTACTATTAGCATTCTCAACTTTTATCATTCTATTGAGAATGAATTCTAAGGTGAGTCGCTTGAAATAAAAAAATGACTAGTCTAAGATTAGAATATATCTAATCTACGCCATTCACTATGGCGAGAAAATACGGAAGGGGTATCCGAATGTCTAACGTACCACAATTGAAAATTGATGACCTCCGCGTCTCAATCGAAGGAAAAGAGATTGTCAAAGGTCTTAACCTAGAAATTAAAGGTGGCGAAATTCATGCCATCATGGGTCCGAACGGGACTGGTAAATCAACACTCGCATCAGCACTCATGGGTCATCCACTTTATGAGGTCACTGGGGGAAGCGTCGAATTAAACGGTGAAGATGTTCTCGAGATGGAAGTTGACGAGCGCGCACAAGCAGGAATGTTCCTTGCGATGCAGTACCCGGCTGAAATCAGTGGTGTCACAAACGCGGACTTCTTGCGTTCAGCAATCAATGCGCGTCGTGAAGAAGGTCAAGAAATCTCGCTCATGAAGTTCATCCGTGAACTCGATGCGAAGATGGAACTTCTCGAAATCCCTTCAGAAATGGCACACCGTTACTTAAACGAAGGATTCTCAGGCGGTGAGAAAAAACGTAACGAAATTCTTCAAATGATGATGATTCAACCGAACATTGCTATTTTGGATGAAATCGACTCAGGTCTTGATATCGATGCTCTTAAAGTTGTTGCCAAAGGCGTAAACGAAATGCGTTCAGAAGAGTTTGGTTGCTTGATCATCACGCACTACCAACGTCTTCTCAACTATATCGAGCCAGACTTCGTACACATCATGATGGACGGGAAAATCGTCATGTCTGGTGGTAAAGAGCTCGCACAACGACTCGAGGCAGAAGGTTACGACTGGGTGAAGCAAGAACTCGGAATGACAGTAGACACAGAAGCGTAAGGAGGCTGTACGATGACCGTACAATTTGAATTGGATGCACAAGCGTTGTCGGCACGTGCAGAAGCGCTCGGCGGACCAGCATGGATGGTCAACCGTCGTAAAGAGGCAGCAGAACTTGCGCCGACACTTGCTTTGCCAAAAGTTGAAAAGATTAAGATTGATAAATGGGACTTCACAGCGGGTGATGTCGAGCTCGAACAAAAAGACGGCTTGACAGCAGACATCGAATCACTCCTTGGAGACCACCGGACAAACGTGCTCGTTGAACGCAACGGTCATGTCGTCTTTAACGAATTGTCGATGCCAGAAGGCGTCTTGTTCATGGGAATCAGAGAAGCGATGGAGCAACATCCTGAGCTCGTTGAGAAATACTTCATGACTGAAGGCGTACGTATCGATGAAGAACGTCTTTCGGCGTTGAATGCTGCCCTCACAAACGGTGGTGCGTTCATCTATGTACCGAAAAACACGCAATTGAAAGATCCGCTTCAGGCGATTTTCACGATGGAACAGGCGAACGGCGCCCTCTATCACCACACAATCCTCGTCGCAGACGAAGGAAGTGAAGTGACATACATCGAAAACTTCCTTTCTGGCACGAACGAACCGCACACGGTCAACGTCGTGACGGAAGTATTCGCTGGAGAGAACGCGAAAGTCGTCTTCGGTGGTGTCGATCAGCTTGCTGAATCAGCGCTTACATTCATGAACCGTCGCGGTGTCGTCTATGCGAACGGTCGCCTCGATTGGGCGCTCGGTCACATGAACGACGGGAACTCAGTCGTCGAGACGAAGACTCACCTCGTCGGCGACAACACGTATTCAGATACAAAAGCTGTGACAATCGGTCGCGGTGCACAGAAACAAAACTTCAACATCCGTACGGACCACTTCGGGAAAGCATCTGAAGGGTTCATCTTGATTCACGGTGTCCAAAAAGACGCAGCTACTGCGATCTTCAGCGGAACATCGATGATTCACCATGGTGCATCAAAATCGAACGGGGTGCAAACAGAGCGCGTCTTGATGCTCTCTGAAAAAGCACGTGGGGATGCCAACCCGATTCTTCTCATCGATGAAGACGATGTTATGGCAGGTCACGCGGCATCGGTCGGTCGTGTCGATGATGTTCAATTGTACTACTTGATGAGCCGTGGATTGTCTCGCCAAGAGGCAGAGCGTTTAATCATCCACGGATTCTTGACGCCTGTCGTCGAAGAACTCGCAATCGATTCGGTCAAAGACCGTCTCCGCGAAGTCATCGAAGGGAAAGTGCGTTAAGATGTTGAACGCCTCGATTCGTGAACAGTTTCCGATTTTAGATCAGGAAATCAATGGACACCCGCTCGTTTATCTTGATAGTGCAGCAAGCTCACAAAAGCCGCTCGCTGTCATCGAGGCGATCGAGGACTATTATCGTCGCAACCATTCGAACGTGCATCGTGGCGTCCATACGCTCGGGACGCAAGCAACGGATGCGTATGAAGGAGCACGCGAACGCGTCCGCTCGTTCATCCATGCGACGCTTCCTGAAGAAATCATTTTCACGCGTGGAACGACGACGGCCATCAACTTGGTCGCATCGAGCTACGGAGATGCGAATGTCGGTGAAGGCGACGAGATCGTCCTCACTCCGATGGAACATCATGCGAACTTAATCCCATGGCAACAACTCGCCAAACGTAAAGGTGCGACGCTTCGTTATGTCGAACTCACGCCAGACGGACGTGTCACACTCGATGCGGTTCAAGCGGTATTATCAGACCGGACGAAAATCGTCGCGATGAGTCACGTCTCGAACGTACTCGGGACGATTAACCCGATTGCCGAAGTCGCTCGACTCGCGCATGAGTTGGGTGCCGTCATGGTCGTCGATGCCGCGCAAAGTGCACCGCACCGAAAACTTGACGTCCAAGCACTCGACTGTGACTTCCTCGCCTTTTCTGGACATAAGATGCTTGGACCGACTGGGGTCGGTGTCTTATATGGGAAGAAGCAACTCCTCAAGAACATGGAGCCGGTCGAGTTCGGTGGCGAGATGATTGACTATGTCGATTTATATGAATCGACGTGGAAAGACATCCCGTACCGTTTCGAAGCGGGAACACCGATTATCGCCGGAGCGGTTGGACTTGCGGCTGCCATCGATTTCTTAGAAGAAATCGGTCTTGAAAACGTCGAAGCACACGAACGTGAACTCGCGTCTTACGCAATCGAGCAGATGAAAACGATTGAAGGGATCGAGATTTACGGTCCTGAAGATCGCGTCGGTCTCGTCACGTTCAACTTGAAGGACGTTCATGCGCACGACCTCGCGACTGTGCTCGATATGCAAGGTATCGCGGTTCGTGCCGGTCATCACTGTGCACAACCACTCATGCGTCTTTTGAAGCAATCATCGACGGCACGGGCGAGCTTCTATTTGTATAACACAAAAGAAGAAGTCGACCGCTTCATCGAGGGATTACGTCAAACGAAGGAGTATTTCAATTATGAGTTTTAATAATCTCGACATGTTGTACCGCCAGGTCATCATGGATCACTATAAAAACCCAAGAAACCGTGGCGTCATCGAAGATGGCGTGACGGTGGACTTGAACAACCCGACGTGTGGGGATTCGCTTCGTCTTCAACTACAGGTCGAAGACGACATCGTCAAAGATGCGAAGTTTGAAGGGGAAGGCTGCTCAATCAGTCTCGCCTCGGCATCGATGATGACCCAAATCGTCAAAGGAAAAACAGTAGAAGAGGCGCTTCAACTCGCCAACATCTTCTCTGAAATGGTTCAAGGCAAAGAGTACGACACGGATACGTTTGACCTCGGTGATATCGAGGCGCTCTCAGGCGTATCGAAATTCCCGGCTCGAATCAAGTGTGCCACGCTCGCGTGGAAGGCGCTTGAAAAAGGAGTAGACGAGGACGCGTAAGGAGAAGGAGGAGACCGATATGGCAAAGAACATGCCGGAAATTGGCGATTATAAATACGGCTTCCATGATCGGGACGTTTCGATTTTCCGTTCAGGCCGTGGCTTGACGACAGAAATCGTAGAGACGATCTCGCGCATGAAAGAAGAGCCACAATGGATGCTCGACTTCCGTTTGAAGTCGTTGGATCACTTCAACAAGATGGCGATGCCGACATGGGGTGGAGACCTCTCGGCACTTGATTTTGACGAAATCACGTACTATGTCAAACCATCTGAGAAGACAGAACGCTCATGGGACGAGGTACCAGAAGAAATCAAACGTACGTTTGACAAGCTCGGTATCCCAGAAGCAGAGCAAAAATACTTGGCAGGTGTCTCGGCTCAGTATGAGTCTGAGGTTGTCTACCACAGCATGCAAGAAGACTTCGAAGAAAAAGGTGTCATCTTCAAAGATACAGACACAGCCCTCAAAGAAGACGAAGAGATCTTCAAAGAGTACTTCGGGAAGTTGATCCCGCCGACGGACAATAAGTTTGCGGCCCTCAACTCAGCAGTTTGGTCGGGTGGCTCGTTCATCTACGTACCAAAAGGCGTAAAACTCGATCAACCGCTCCAAGCCTATTTCCGCATCAACTCGGAAAACATGGGTCAATTCGAGCGTACGCTCATCATCGTCGACGAAGGCGCATCGGTTCATTACGTCGAAGGATGTACGGCACCGGTTTACACAACGAACTCGCTTCACTCAGCAGTCGTTGAGATCTTCGTCAACAAAGATGCATATTGCCGTTACACGACGATCCAAAACTGGGCGAACAACGTCTACAACTTGGTAACGAAACGTGCAGTCTGTGAAGCGGGTGGATCAATGGAGTGGATCGATGGAAACATCGGCTCGAAACTCACAATGAAATACCCGGCTGTCATCTTGAAAGGGGAAGGCGCACGTGGGATGACACTCTCAATCGCCCTCGCTGGTAAAGGACAGCACCAAGACGCTGGCGCAAAAATGATTCACCTCGCACCAAACACGTCGTCGTCTATCGTCTCGAAATCGATTTCAAAACAAGGCGGAAAAGTATCGTACCGTGGAATCGTCCACTTTGGTCGTAAGGCGAAGGGCGCACGCTCGAACATCGAGTGTGATACGCTCATCATGGACAACGAGTCGACGTCAGATACAATCCCGTACAATGAAATCTTGAACGACCAAGTGTCGCTCGAGCACGAAGCGAAAGTCTCAAAAGTGTCAGAAGAGCAACTCTTCTACCTCATGAGCCGTGGTATCTCGGAAGAAGAAGCGACAGAAATGATTGTAATGGGCTTCATCGAGCCATTCACAAAAGAATTGCCGATGGAATATGCGGTCGAAATGAACCGTCTCATCAAGTTCGAGATGGAAGGTTCGATTGGATAACGGCTTAACACCAACGTTTTCAAGGGGTTTTAGGCTCTAAAAAACGCCTCAGCCCTCAGCCAGCCCTCAAAGTTGTCTGACCGAAGAGGGAAACGGCACCCGAAAAACGCCAAAAGCGCCGGCAGGTCATCGTGACCCGTCGACGCTTTTTTGTGTCGTGCTCGTCTGGTTCAGTCGCATCTCGTAGAGCGCCATCGAATCGTTATAATAACGTCCGAAAGTGAGGGAAGAAAATGTGTAAAAAAATAGGTTCATCACCATAAGTCGGGGATGACAAAATCAATGCCCTGTTTCCAATCGTAATCGAAGGAAAAGATGGGCATCATTTCGATAACCAAATCCACGTCTTTTGATGAGTTTGATTTTATTATTTGTGCCTTCCATGATGCCATTCGAGAAGGGTGAACAAATGGTATTTATCATCGCTTCTTCTCGTGCAAGTACGGTCTTGGCAATTTTCGCAACGACACCACACGTATGAAATTGGTAACGTTTTAACCAATCCTTTAATCTCTTTTTGGCTTGTGTCACTGTCGTTGCTTTTAACACATAGCGCATGTGGTTCAGTGCTTGATAAATGTGCTTTGTGTGGCTATCTTCAAGATGCCATTCCTGCACAAAACCACGTTCTTCTGCCGATAATTGTTCGGGCTTTCGAGCTAAACAACGGTCAATAAAGCGAGACTTATGATGCTTATTCGCTTCACCTAAATAGCGTCGTCTTCGTTGCTGGGCATCGGTAAAAAACTGAACTAAGTGAAAACGGTCCAGCACATGAACCGCAGTTGGAAAAACCGCTTTAATTGCGCCTGCCATTGTAGGCGCAAAATCACTAATGACGGTCCGAATTTTGCCCATTACTTGGTTTAAAACGGCTTCAATCGCTGCTTGATTTCGATGAGGAACAATGGCTAAAATTCGTCCTGTTTCAGCGTTCAAAACACTGGTCGCATAATTGTGTCCTTTACGTAAAGCAAACTCATCCACACAAATATGTTTGGCCGTTTCTTCGACTAATTGATCCGATGCATACGTGTAAAACCAGCGTTCAACCGTTGTATACGGCAGCTCGTATTCACTTGCTACATCAGCGATTGAACGACCATAACAAGTGGTTGCTACAATCTGAGTATTTTAAAAAATATGCTACAACCAGTGCCACGGGATCAACAATAAAGAATGTCTCATTAAAATCTATGAAAAGTTTACTTGTTCCACTCCCTCCTATTGAAGAACAATTTAGAATTGTGAAGAAAATAGAAGAGTTGTTTTCAAAAGTAGATAGCTATAGTGTTTACTATTCTGAGTTAAACTCTTTAAATAAGAAATTTCCCGGAGATTTAGAAAAATCAATTCTGCAATATGCTATTGTTTGTTCAAGTCCCCGAAAATCCTTCTAACAGGAATGCTCCTTATATAATTATGTCTAGATACTTCTTTTAGCCATATTGAAAAATGGTAAAGAGGCTGGGACATAACCCAGTAATTTTCTAAAAAAGAGGCCCCCGTGAGCGACTTGTTCGCTCACGGGG
>CABIYO010000029.1 GCA_902362975.1 Caryophanales bacterium | reverse complement strand
CTGAATGTGTGTTGTGGTGACTTCATTCTACACGAGGAAAGCGTCATGGGCTTTTTTTGTGTTCACTTTTGGGTGTTGCACTTAATTTTATAATTCATCGAAAACAAAAAAACCAACCCATCCCTGATAGGGACGAGTTGGTTGACTCGCGGTACCACCCTACTAGTCTCATCATCATGAGACCGCTCTCGGTAACCGATAACGAGGTCAGGCGGTCACACTTACTTCAGTTCAGCGTGACGACTCATAGGGGATACCGATTCAAGTCTTTCTCCTAGGCTCTCACCGTCCCTAAGTCGCTTCGTAGGTATGACTCGATCGACGCGTCCTACTCAACGTGTTGATCATTTATCCGTGTTGTTCTTCATTACGTGTGACTTCGTCGTCATTATACGCAAGTTCTGTTCTATCGTCAAGAACCGTCTGCACAGGCGGTTCCCCGACAATCGTTTCCCATTCCGTACTATTAAGAAGCTCCATTTGCGCATCGACGAGGACGCGGAAGCGTGTGCGATACAACTCTACTTTCTTGAGCATTTGAACGACTTCTCGTTCAGCAAGTTGCACTTTGCGCGCCGCTTCCTCTTCACGAGCGAACGCTTCACGTTCCGCTTGTTTCAAGATGAGACTCGCTTCTTTTTGAGCATTGTTCTTCACTTCTTCCGCCGCTTCCTGCGCGACGATAATCGATTTGTTCAACGTATCTTCCATCGAGGAGAAGTAGTCAATGCGGGCTTGCATATCGTTGACAAGTTCTTCATACCGTCGATTCTCACGAATCAATAGTTCAAACTCTTTAATGATTTGATCTAAAAATTCATTGACCTCATCGATGTCGTATCCACGAAAACGGGAAGAGAATTCTTTATTATGAATATCAATCGGTGTCAACGCCATTCGACTTTCCTCCTAATTTCAACGTATGGTGCCATACTGGATTTTAATTTTTTCACGTTTGGTCGATCCGAGAATCTCCATCAATTTGATGCGACCATATCCACGGACGGATAGCAGATCATCTGGTTCAAGGATGAAGCTCGCGTCTTCAATGACTTTATGATTTACTTTACAGTCGCCGTGTTTGACGAGCGCCTGCGCTTTTTGCCGAGAGATGTTAAGCACCTCACTTGCAACCGTATCAAATCGTAACGAGGACACGATGCCAAATCCTTCTATCCACTCCGTTTTTGGAACGACGAGAATCTCTTCTTTCGAAACAGAGGAAATACGGACTTTTGCTTTTCCGACACGCTCGAGGTTCATTTCGATGAAGCCGACCGCTTCACGTGTCGTCGCAAATTGAACAATCTCCTCGTCAAGAACGACATCTCCGAACTTTTGACGTTTCAGTCCAGCATTCAGCAATGTTCCTGTCACTTGTCGATGCGTCAAGTCCACAAATTTTGTTGGGTACTCGATTCGACGGACCTCAATCTCAAAATCATCTGGATTGAGTTCATAGTAATCCGGCGCTAAAATCAGACGACGTCGTTCCGCGCCTTCAAATCCGCCATCATCATGAATGACAAGTTGTTTCCCGACGAGCTGTTTGACGATTTGTTGTTCACGTGGGTCTAGAAAATCCGTCAATTTCAACACATAACTATTCTCCACTTGTTGTACCCAGTCGAGCACTTGTTCCACGAACGCGCGTTCACTTGGACGATAATGGTCATAGACGCTCATACGTCACCCAAAGATCGCAGCGATTCCGACTTGTGCCATGCGAAGCACGAACAACGCGACGATTGGGGAGATATCGAGCATACCACCAATCGGCGGGATGATCCGGCGAAACGGTGCCAAGAACGGTTCACACAAAAACGATAAGATTTGACCGAATTTAGATTCGCGTGCGTTCGGGAACCATGATAATAAGATATAGCCGATGAGGACCCAACTATAGATGCCAAGTAGATCGCTCAACGTGTTGCCTAAGGCAGGGATTACATTTTCCATTCAGTTACCACCCTTTACTGTGAAGTTCATCCTCCGAAATCAAGTTTGAGATTGAACCAGTCAATTCAACGTTGTTCGGAGTACACAGAATCGTGTTATGTCCAATCGAAGTCATCGATCCCTCGAGAGCGTATACGACACCTGAGAGGAAGTTGACGACTTGACGCGATTGTTCTTTTGACATGCGCTGAAGGTTGACGATGACAGCACGGTTTTCTTTCAAATGATCGCTAATGTCTTGCGCCTCAGCGAACACACGCGGCTCAGCCAATACGACTTTTGAACGATCTTTCTTTTTCGTATTTAATGCCACGAGATTATTCGCTGATTTTGGACGATCATCCTGTCTGACGACAGATGTTTCGGTTGTAGAAGGAGCTGCTGCATTTGCCACAGTATACTCTTCTTCATATGTGCTGTTCGGATCTTCTTCGAGTCCAAAGAAATCTTTCATTTTGTTTTTGATTGACATAACGGATTCCTCCTTAAGATATATTATTGCACAAGTGCGGTACCAATACGAACAAACGATGCGCCTTCTTCAATCGCGATTGGATAATCGTTTGACATCCCCATCGACAGCTCCGTGCATGGTGCGTGTTCAAACGCATTTGCCTTCACTTCATCACGCAGATGACGGAGACGGCGGAACGTATCTCGAAGGACGGACTCTTCTTCAGTGAACGGTGCCATCGTCATCAGCCCGATGATTCGAATATGAGCATACTGTTTACAGTTCTCGATGAAGGGCACGACTTCCTCTATTTCGAGACCATGTTTTGAATCTTCTCCTGACGTGTTCACTTGAACGAAACAATCGATTGTTCCGTTCGCGCGCTTGTCAATCTCTGCTGCGAGAGACAACCGGTCAAGAGAGTGGATAGCCGCAACGTAATCAATGATTTGTCTCACTTTTCGTGTCTGTAACGTACCGATAAAATGAAATCTTGCATCCTTCGGCATCCCTTCAACTTTCTCGAGTAAAGAATCTGGACGGTTTTCTCCGAAATCACGAATTCCTTCTGCGTAAAGAGCGTTGGCCACATCTACGCCTACGGATTTCGTGACGGCGATGAGTGTCGGCTCTACTTCTTGAACGTGTGATGAAATGATGGATTGAACTTGTTTTACATTATCTGAAATACTCACGATTTCCGCTCCTTGACGATGACTGCCGCAAACCGCCGTTTCGTCTCTCCGTCTCGATAGGAGAAAAACGGGCTGTCCGCGCCAGTCGTTAAATTCGATTGCATGACCTTAGTGTCATGTTCTTTTGCCAATACTTCATTGACGGTTTGAAGGGACAAGAGGGCGTGGTCTCCCGACTCGTTACGCACCGCTCTTTCATATGCGACCGGCGAAACGTCCCGGACGGCCTGCAGGACACGACTATCGACCTCGTAGTCATCTCCTGAGATGGACGGACCGACGAGCATGTCCACATCGGTCGCCTCGATTCCTTGCTCAGCAAACGCCTGCATCATCGTCTTGACGATGTTTCCGACCGTCCCCTTCCACCCGGCATGAGCGATGCCGATGACCCCATGATTTTTCGCACAGAAGAAGAGAGGCACACAGTCAGCAAAGACGAGGGCTAACGGTAGCGCGGCTTCGGTCGTGAGAAGACCATCTGTTTTCGGGATCGCCTCTTCATATCGGAATGCCCCCTTACCTTTATCCGACGAATCGACGACCTGGACCGCTGTGCCGTGCACTTGATCCGCCCACACGGAGTCCTCTAACGCGAGCCCGGCTTGTTGAAAGAACTGTTGCCGATTTTCGACGACGCGGTCGATTTCATCGCCCACATGCAGTCCGACGTTTCCTGCATTGTGTCCGTCTGATCGCGTCGTCACGTAAGCATGATAACGGGTTGTTTCGGTTTCCCAAGTATGTAGCAGTTGCATCGGTCTCTCCTTTTAGAAAAAGGGATGCCGAGTACCGGCACCCCTAGTTGTTTAGTTACGGCGTTGTCTCACAAACGCAGGGATGTTGATCGTCTCGTCTGGGACGTCTCCTCCATACACTGGGCGATGGAAGTTCCCTTCGTCTTGTTGAGCCGCTTCATTTGCTTTTGGTTGGGGTTCCTTGTTCTCAACCTCAGGCTGTTTTTTCGGCTGCTGAAGGAACGGGTTCGTTCCTTGTGCTTCTTCAGCGAATTCAGTTGCAATCACGGTAACGATGATTTCATCGTTCAAGTTTTCGTTGATGACCGAACCGAAGATCAAGTTCACTTCTTCATCAGCCGCACTTTGAACGATTTGAGCCGCCTCTGTCACTTCAAACAAGCTAAGGCTAAGTCCACCAGTGATGTTCATCAAAACACCTTTCGCTCCTTCGATTGAAGACTCGAGAAGTGGTGACGAAATAGCTTTCTTCGCTGCTTCAACGGCACGGTTTTCACCTGTCGCGACACCGACACCCATAAGGGCAGACCCTTTCTCCGTCATGATTGTTTTCACGTCCGCGAAGTCGAGGTTAATGAGACCCGGGATGGCGATTAAGTCTGTGATTCCCTGTACACCTTGACGAAGGACATTATCCGCTTCACGGAACGCTTCAATCATCGGTGTGTTGCGTTCCACGATTTCAAGAAGCTTATCATTCGGAATCACGATGAGGGTATCTACTTTTTCTTTGAACGCTTGAATGCCATGCTGTGCGTGTTGCATACGTTTCCGTCCCTCAAACATGAACGGTTTTGTCACGACACCGACCGTGAGTGCGCCGATTTCTTTTGAAATCTCAGCGATGACCGGAGCGGCACCAGTTCCCGTTCCGCCACCCATTCCAGCTGTGACGAATACCATATCTGCACCGTCAAGTGCTTCAATCAACTGTTCACGGCTTTCTTCAGCCGCCTTTTTACCGATATCCGGGTTCGCACCTGCACCAAGACCGCGTGTCAATTTTGCACCAAGTTGAAGCTTCACGTCGGCTTTCGACATGTTCAATGCTTGTGCATCCGTATTGACTGCGATGAACTCGACTCCTTGTACTCCATGTTCAATCATGCGGTTAACGGCGTTTGACCCGCCGCCACCGACTCCAATTACTTTAATTTTTGCTACGGCGTCAATCGCCTCATCAAAGTACATCATTCAGGTATCCCCCTACGTATTTTCCAAGTTGTATTACATCGTCAGCTTAAACGCCAAATAATTTCTCCATCAAACGACTGAAACCTTTTTTCGACTCTTGATCGCTCTCGTATTCGTTCTCTCCTACATGAATATCAGTCGCTTCCAGCTTCGTGTGAAGTGTTTCCTGGCGAACTTCCGGTTTTTCAAGTTGAGATTTCGAAACGTGATGATCACTCATCAAGACATATTTCAACACGCCGACGGCTGTCGCGTATTTCGGATGTCTGACACCAATCGACGACGGTTGATACAATCTCGTCTTTTGGCCCATAATACGAGTCGCTAACTCCTGAATACCAGGTAGAGCAGCTGTCCCACCGCAAAGTAAGTATCCGCCATTCAGCATCGGAACACCTACTTTTTGAACCTTATTCAACATAAGGGTAAACATTTCCTCTATTCTTGCTTCTAAAACGTAGCTAATTTCTGACTGTGGTTCGAACGCCACTTCCCCATTGATGTTCGTGTAGGAGAAACCTTCTGTCTCATCAGCCATTTCTTCAAGAGCGAGACCATACTCTTCTTTCGCCACTTTGGCGTCTTGATATTTACAATTGAGTTTATAGACCAAGTCTCTCGTCATATGATCTCCACCGACTGGGAGGATATACGAGTAGACGAGATCTCCTCGATAAAATACGGAAACCGTCGTCTTTTCATGTCCGACATCGACGAGCCCAATTCCTAAATCGATTTCATCTACAGAAGCTGCACTCATGCCGAGTGCAAGGTTTCCTAAAATAAAACCTTCGAGTTGTAATCCGGCCCGTTCAATCGAACGACGAATACTATGTAAAATGGTCTTCGACCCGGTCACCATTTTCCCATGCATCTCAAGTCGATAGCCTAACATGCCCCGTGGATCGACAACACCTGTTTGTTGATCAACCGTGAATGAAGATGGGATCACATCGATGACACTCATCTCGTCCGGTAATCGCATTACTTGTGCCGAGTTGATGACTTCCATCACGTCTGCGTCGGTAATTTCTTGATCTTCCCGTTTCACGGATGCAATTCCATGACATGGGGCAATTTGGATATGCTCCCCTTCGATGGCAACGTATACAGATCGAATTTGATCACCTAGCGATGTCTCAGCATGCTCAACGGCCTGTTTGATCGCTTGGACTGTTTTATCGATGTCTACGACAGCGCCACGTTTTACACCTGCAGACGGTGCACATCCTTCTGCCAAAATATTAAGCGTTCCGCCGAGCAATTCACCG
Organism: Caryophanales bacterium; assembly: GCA_902362975.1. Lineage (GTDB taxonomy): Bacteria > Bacillota > Bacilli > Exiguobacteriales > Exiguobacteriaceae > Exiguobacterium. The sequence goes on along the minus strand of CABIYO010000029.1, from coordinate 27,604 downwards.
ACGACGAGCTTAATCTCTGACGTTCCAATATCTAATGCGGCCACATAACCATTCGCTTCCAAAAGGGAAACACCTCCGCTCTATAATTTTCCTGTTCCAATTGCCTGACACATATACAGATATCCAAAAAAATTGTTGGTTTCGACAAGATATCTCACGTCTAAGTTTACAACAAATAAGATAGTGAGAAAAGGTAGAATCCTACAATTTAAGCGGTTTCGTGTTATCAATTCGTTTACAAACGACAAAAAAACAGCCCTTATGTGTCTAAGGACTGTAATATAACTGATTATTCATTTGTTTTCTCGTATGGAACAAAGTAAAACCCACCATCCATGACGACGGTCCCGCGCTCACCTTTCGGGATGTTTTCATAAATTTCTCCATACTTCGATACGGCCTCGCTTAACTTCAATGTCGGTGTGAGTAACGTATTGCCGTCGTTCATAAAAATCTCGTATCGCGTCGGCTCATCTTTTCGTTTTGATAAAATCACTTCTGACATACGAGCCCGTGTCGCATCATCCACCCGTTCGAGTTCACTTGCAATCTTTTCAAGTTCTGCTTCCGTGTTGAACTCTCGCAAGAGTGGTCCGTCCTTTAGCTTTTGCGGATCGGTGATGGCTCCGGTCGGATGGAGTGAACCGTCGGCTAACACGACGACATCTCCTTTTTCAGCTTTCGCATAAGCAATCATTTTCTCTTCTGTCACGGTAATCTGAACCTTGTTATACCAAGAACGATCGATTTCTACCCGTTTGACACCAGGCAACTTTTCCATCTGTTCACTCATCTTGTTTGGGGACAGACTGACAAACTTCGTCGATGAATCGAGCTCCATATCTTGAAACACGTACGTTTCTTCTAACCAGTATAGACCCGATACCTTCACTTCTTTCACGTTCGACATCGAAGTCTGCATGTAGACCACGAGTATGATGAGAATTCCAAACAGTGAGAGTACAGAGAACATCCGACGGTTTGCTTTTTTACGCCGTTGTTTTTTCATGTATGGAATACGGTCTTCAAGACTGCGTACCGTTTGTTGGCTCGGTTCCATCGGGTTCTACTCCTTTATTGAATGACTTCTTCTACCAGATCGGCCAATGCATCTGACGCGTTCGGGAAACCGAGAGCACGCGATGCATTTGCCATCTCTTCACGCTGTTCGAGTGCTTGACGAATCTTCTCTACGAGCAAAACACCCGTCAACGCTTCTTCTTTGATAAGGAGGGCCGCCCCGTTCTCGACGAGGGCCGAAGCATTTTTCGTTTGATGGTCAGCTGTCACATACGGACTTGGGACCAAAATGCTCGGTAAGCCAAGTGCGGTCAATTCTGAAATCGTTGAAGCGCCAGCTCGTGAGATGACGAGTGACGTACAAGCGAGTAGAGATGGCATATCGTACACGTACGGATGAATGTGTACATTGTCAGAGGGTGGTGCCTGTTTCGATACCGCATCGAAATGCACTTTCCCTGTGACATAAAGGACGTTGATTGGCAATTCTGAGAGCGCAGGGATTGCTTCCACGACCGCTCGGTTGATGGCCTCGGCTCCGCGGCTGCCACCATAAACCAAGACGATCGGACGGTCATCTAAACGATACTGTTCGCGGATAGACGCCTCATCAACTTCCGTCTGCAATACTTGGCTACCACGCGGGTTTCCAATCAAGCGAACGTTTGCGCCCGGAAAATGGACATCCGATCCTTTGAACGAGAGGGCGACTCGATCGGCTTTCTTCGATAAGAATTTGTTTGTTAATCCCGGGATAGAGTTTTGTTCATGCAGAATCGTGCGAATCCCAAGCTGTTGTGCCGTATAAACGACGGGACCGGATACAAAACCACCCGTACCAATCACGACGTCCGGTTTTAACGCCGCCATGTCTTTCTTCAATGCCCGAACGGCTTTCAAAAACCAGTAGGCAGTCTTCAGATTCTCGAGTGAAAGTGAACGCTTCAGACCTGCGATTTGAATCGACTTGAACGGGACACCGGCTCGCGGTACGAGATCGGCTTCTAATCCATTCTCCGTTCCAATGTATTGTACCTGTAAATCCGGGTGACGTTTTTGTAGCGTTTCAATCAATGCGAGTGCCGGATAAATATGACCACCGGTACCACCACCAGAAATCATGATTTTCATCGGTTCGCCTCCTCATATGAACGGACGAGTTGAACGAACTGCTCACCTCGTTCTTCAAACGTTTTAAATTGATCCCAGCTAGCACATGCGGGTGAGAGTAAGATGACGTCTCCCGCCTCGGATTGCTCAAACGCGAGCGGAACGGCCTCTGCCAACGTCTCGACCGTGAAAGATGGAATCTGTTGAGACTCGCCGAGCTCTTTAAATCGTTCAGCCGTCTCACCATACGCGACGACAGCTTTTACGTTTGAGAGTGCAGAGGCGAGCGAAGATAAGTCCGCACCACGCTCGAGACCACCACAAAGCCAAACGATTGGGGCGTCAAACCCACGTAACGCCGCTTCCGCTGCCACGTTGTTCGTCGCTTTGGAATCATTGTAGACGGCACGTCCGAGCACATCACCGAGACTCTCGGTCCGATGCGCGACGCCACCGAAGTTTCGTAACACACGTTCGATATGCGTACGTGGAATAGCGAATGGTTCCACTAAAAGTAGTGCAGCCAATACATTTTCCACGTTGTGTGCCCCGCCTAATGCCAACTCATTTACCGGCATGATTTTTTCACCACGAATCGTGACCCATCCATCGACGACAGAAGCGTCACCCCGGTCAAAGCTGAACGTAGCCGGTTCAATCTCTCCTGGGACACGTTTCATCACTTCCGGATCCGTCACTTTCACGACGATTTGATCTTCATTCGTCATTTGACGGAACAAGTTTCCTTTTGCATCCGCATACGCATCAAAATTCCCATGATAGTCCAGATGGGCTTCCGATAGATTGAGTAGTGCCGCCGAGCGAGGATGGAACGACTCAATCCCCATCAATTGAAAACTCGACAATTCAATCACAATCAAATCGCCTGCCTTCGCCTGAGACGCCACTTCAATCGCAGGGAATCCGATGTTTCCCGCAAGATGCACCGGACGCTCCCCACCTTTGAGCAATTCATAGACGAGTGTCGTGGTTGTCGTTTTCCCATTTGAGCCAGTGATGGCAATAAATTCCGCCTCCGTTGCTAAATAAGCAAGTTCCACTTCAGTATAGATCGGGATATGACGAGACATCGCTTCTTGAAGCAATGGAATCTGATACGGGATGCCTGGATTTTTGACAATCACCTCTGTCTCATTCAACAGAGCGAGGGGATGTTCGTTAAATACCGATTGAATCCCGAGCGCCTGAATTTTTTCCCGCTCGTCTTCCGGAGGGATATTCCCTGTATTGATCGTCACATCTGCTCCCGCATGATGCAGATATGTCGCCGCCGCAATACCGCTCTTCGCAGCACCGAGGACAAGAACTTTTTTACCGTGCCATTGCTTTTCCATCTGTCTCACCCTTTTACATGAGTAGTAATGATAAACCTGCCGTAATTAAACTGATACCACCGAACGTGAGCACGATGCGCCACTCTGACCACCCGACCATTTCGAAATGGTGATGGATCGGACTCATCTTGAAGAGTCGTTTCCCCGTCGTTTTAAACGAGATGACTTGCAAGATGACGCTCAATGTCTCGATAACGAAGATGATGCCGACGAAGACGAGAAGCAATTCGAGCTTCAACATCAAAGCGAGTCCAGCGACGGCTCCACCTAATGCGAGCGAACCGGTGTCCCCCATGAAGATTTTAGCCGGATACTTATTGAAGACTAGGAACCCGATCAAGGCACCGACGACCGCAAACGCGAACCAAGCAATCCCAAGTTCATCTTGTGCAAGGGCGTAAATCCCAAAGAACGTGAACGTCGGGATGGCCGAAAAGGAGACGAGCCCGTCTAATCCATCTGTCAAGTTGACGGCGTTTGAGAATCCGACAAGCCAGAAGATGACAATGGCGATATAGAACCATCCTGTATCGAACGAAATCGACGTGAATGGAATCGAAATCGATGTATCGAGTTCTCCCCCGAGTGACAAGAACCATGCAAACAATACCGATACCACGATTTGACCGATCAACTTCTGAAGGGACGTCAATCCGAGGTTTCGTTTGTTGACGACTTTGATATAGTCATCTAAGAAACCGATGACACCGAATGCCATCGTAACGAATAGAAGAGTCCCGAATCCAGCGGCCGCTTCGCCAAAAATGACGGAAACAATGAATCCGACGAGGATAGCGAGCAGGATGACGATTCCACCCATCGTCGGTGTACCCGACTTCTTCTGGTGCCAACCTGGACCTTCGTCACGAATCTCTTGTCCGAACTTTAATTGACGCAATGCCGGGATGGCTCGCGGCATCACGATTAAGACACTTAATAATGAACTGATTAATACGATTAAACTAATTAACATGTTGCTACCTCACTACTCTATTTATTGAACAAGACGCTCAAGCGCTAGTCCTCGAGATGCCTTTAACAATACCACAGTATCCGGTCGTTGATAATGATGAAGGAGCGCCTTCGCTTCCTCAACCGTCGGGACCATTTTAACGTTCACTCGTGAATCTTGAATTCCATCGGCAATCCATTTTGCTTTGTCGCCGACGAGAATACAATCGGTCACGGGAGACGTCACGGCGCCACCGACTTGTTCGTGTTGCATTTGTTCGTCGGCACCTAACTCGTACATATCTCCAAGGACGAGCACACGCTTCGAGAACCCTTCAAGCGACTTGACCGTCTCAATCGCTGCAATCATCGACGTCGGACTCGCGTTGTAGGCATCGTTAATGAGGTGCGCTTCGCCGAACATCTGTTTTTCCATCCGCATCGACGTCAACTGAATTCGGTCTAGGCCACGTTGAATCATCGCATGATCGAGACCGAACGCAAGTCCACACGCGATCGCATAAGCTGCATTTCGAATCTGATGGGCACCGAGCACCTTCAGCTCATACAAGTCACCGTTATATTTAAAGATCGATGCGTCAAACGTCGTTTCGATCACTTCAATTTTCCCGTCTGCCGTCTCATCATATCCGACGCGATAGCCTTGACCAGAAAGAAGTGGCTCATCCGCATCGACGATCAAGCGACCGTTCGCTTTGAGACCGGCCTTGATCTCAAGTTTCGCCTTGGCGATACCTGTCCGCCCGCCAACTTGTTCACCGTGAGACTCCCCGATATTCGTCACAAACGCCACATCCGGCTTAGCAAGTTTTGACAACGTCTCGATTTGACCGAATCCGTTCATCCCCATCTCGAGGACGGCTACTTCCGTATCCCGCGGCATTCTGAGGACGGTAAGGGGTAAGCCGACGTCCGAGTTGAAGTTTCCGGCCGTCTTATGCGTCTTGAACTTCTCCTCGAGCACGACAGCGACCATGTCTTTTGTCGACGTCTTCCCATTCGAGCCCGTAATGGCGACGACGAGCGGATTGATTTCTTCTAAATATCGGGCCGCTGCCGTTTGCAATGCCTCAATCGTCGATTTCACAGGGATGACAACCAGGTTGTCTGGTTGAGGACGACCTTCTTCCCAGAACGTAACAATCGCACCCTTTTCAACGGCCGCCTCGATGTAATCATGACCGTCGACTCGCGCCCCAACGATTGGGACGAAGAGACCCGCCTCGTTTGCATCTCTCGAATCTGTGGCGACCCGTTCGACGAGACGTTCGTCATGTAAATCCATCCCAAACCATGATGCTAATTTTTGAACTGTCAGTTGTTCCATACAAACTTCCTCCTCTTACATAGGAAAAGAGAGCCGCAGCCCTCTTCATCTCGTGCGTTCATTCGACGGTGTCTCCAACTTCACTTTCAAGGAGGCACCTGTTTTGACCGGTTTCCCTTTGCCAATCGATTGCGATGTGACAAATCCGGTACCGTCGATTTCTAAATTTAATTGATAAAGGGTCGCTAAACGTTTGACGTCACGCAACGACCAACCTTTTAATGTAGGCATCGTAAACGACTCGCTCGTTTTTAGCAACAATCGTTCACCGACGACATAAGATTGTCCTTTCACAGGACTCTGCGCAATCACTTCGTCTCCATCACCTAACACGATCGGATTGAAGGAATTCTCCGTCGATGCGTCCACTGCCTCTTCACGGTTTTGACCGATATAAGAAGACGTTGTCTTCGTCGAGGCTTCGACCGCTTTTTCTTGTTTTTCAGGCTCGACACTCCGGTAACGTAACGCGACATCCATCACATCTTTGAAAAGTGGCGCCATGATTCGTGGCCCGGTCGTAGACGAGTCACTGTTCGGTCTGTCCACTGCGATATACATGACAAGTTCCGGATCGTCTTCCGGAGCCATCCCGACGAACGAGTGAATATACTGTCCACTCAAATATTTTCCGTTCTCAGCGATTTGAGCGGTACCAGTCTTCCCGACGACGCGATAGTTGTCTAACGCATACAGTTGACCGGTTCCCAAGTCGCTATTGACGACACCGTCGAGCGCTTCACGCGTTTTTTTCGCCGTTTCCGCCGTGATCGGTTGACCGACTTCTTTCGGATTGGTCGTCCGAATCGTTTCGCCGGTCTCGCTATTTACGATTTTTTTGATGACGTGCGGTTGCTTCATCGTTCCATCTGTCGCGATGGCCGATGTCGCTTGCAAGATTTGCATCGGTGTGACCGCTGTCGATTGTCCCCATGCCGTAATCAAGACGTTCATCGGACTTTCGAAATCGAATTGACTATTGACCTCTCCAGGCAAATCGATCCCTGTCCGCTGATCAAACTTGAACGCTTTGAAGTAATCTTCATATCGACTGAGACCAAGTCGTTCGTTCGCTAAAATCGAGAATGCGACGTTCGACGAATGCCAGACGCCTTCTACCATAGGAATGGTACCCCATCCCGTAATGTTGTAATCATTGAAGACCGTCTTACCATATTTGTATGAACCGGACTCATACAGCTCATTCGGGTTATACACGCCCTCGTTGATGGCTGCCGCGAGCGTAAAGATCTTCATCGTCGACCCAGGTTCAAATCGAGACGAGACAGAGAAGTTACTGTACGAAGAAATCTCGCGTGTGTTCGGATCAAACGATGGTCGGTCTGACAGTGCGATGATTTCTCCCGTTTTCGGGTCCATGATGATGGCCGTCGCATTTTTCGGCCCATACTCCTCATACAACTCATTCATCTTCGTTTCGAGCAACTGTTGGATTCGGTGGTCGATTGTCAATTGGACGTCTGCCCCATCTTCCGGTTCAATCTTCAACTGCTCGTCACTCGATATGAGTTCACGACCTGCCAAATCTTTCTCAAATCGATACAGACCGTACGATTCACTTAAAATATCATTCAGAGATTTTTCAATCCCTAGTTCACCGACGAGTTCGATGCGACCGTTCTGGTCAATTTTTTGGGCATACCCGATTACTGAGGAAGCAAATACTTTGTTCGGATAATAGCGCTTCGGTTCCTCGACAAACGTGATGCCGTTTAGGTCGAATGCTTCGATCTCTTCTTTTTGTTCTACGGTCAAGTCACGACCGGGAACACCGAACTCGATCTGTCCAAGATCGGCATTTTGTTCAAGCCGTTTCAATAAATCGGCTTCTGTCATAGGAAGCACGGTCGACAGTTGCTTCGCCGCTTCGGCGAACTCATCGGGCATAAGCGTCTTCCCTTTAACCCGCTCACCACCGAGTTTCAAGACGGCAACAAGCCGGTATGATGGAATGTTGATGGCGATCGGTTGACCGAAGCGATCATACACCTCGCCCCGTTCCGCTTCTAACGTACTGACCGCTTTCCACCGCTGTTCTTCCGCGAATGCGAGCATGTTCTCCCCTTTGTACGTATGGGTGACGGATAAATAAAGGAACCATCCGACAAAAAATAAAAAGAGCGGGGTGAAGCAGACAATCGCTACCCACGCCACTCTTTTTTTACTCTGTTTTAAAGAATTCATCAATCAATCACCTTGACATTCTTTTCATTGAATTTCATTCCGAGCTTTTCGGCAATCGCATAAATTCTTTCGGGCGAGCTTAATTGGGCGATTTCATACTTTAGTTCTTCGTTTTCTTTTGCAACCCCGTCTATCTGCTGATTGACGGCTGCTGTGTCACGCATAATATTATACGCTTCATTGTGCTTCGACACCGTGATGCCACCGAACATGACCACTGAACCAATCATCACTGGATACAGGATCGATTCAAACAAGGTCAACGTGCGTCGTTTTGGAGCAGGTATTGGTCGTTCTTGCGGAATCGGATTTCGATTCGGTGTTACTTGAGGCTGCAACGCCTTACGGGCAGCTTCTGGCATCAGGTATCCCTCCTACACTCTCGGTTATTTTTGTTTTTCGGCCACTCTCAACTTAGCAGAGCGTGAACGACGGTTATCTTCAAGTTCTCCCTCACTCGCCACGATCGGCTTACGCGTGATGAGTTTGAGTTCCGGTTCAAATTCTTTCGGAATGACCGGCAACCCCGGTGGTAATGGTGGATGCTGGCTTCGCTCTTTGAACACTTGTTTACAAATGCGGTCTTCTAACGAATGGAACGTGATGACACAGATGCGTCCGTTCACTGCGAGTAAATCAATCGCATCTTGAACGGCGCGGTCGAATACGTTCAACTCGTCATTGACGGCGATTCGAATCGCTTGGAACGTCCGCTTCGCCGGGTGTCCGCCTTTTCGTCTAGCTGGTGCAGGAATCGCTTCTTTAATCAAGTCGACCAGCTCGAATGTCGTCTCAATCGGTTTATCGGCACGGGCTTGCTCAATCTTTCGTGCGATTTGCTTTGAAAACTTTTCCTCCCCGTATGTAAAGAAAATACGAGCAAGTTCTCCAAACGACCATTCATTCACAACATGATAGGCTGAAAAGTCCCGAGACCGGTCCATTCTCATATCGAGCGGTGCGTCATAGTTGTAACTGAACCCGCGCTCCGCCTCATCTAGCTGTGGCGAAGAAACGCCTAGGTCAAATAGTACACCGTCCACTTTTGTCACACCACGTTGGGCGAGTTCTTCCTTCAAGTGAACGAAATTGCTCTTTATAAACGTCACACGGCCTTCATAAGGAGCCAATCGTTCTTTCGCATGTGCGAGTGCGACGTCATCTTGGTCGAACGCATATAGTTGACCCGTCGTTAGACGCTTTGCGATTTCTTCACTATGACCCGCTCCACCTAACGTACAATCCACATATACTCCATCTGGTTTGATGTTCAATCCCTCAATGGACTCCATTTTTAAAACCGTTTCATGCTCAAACATTCAAAAAACCCTCTCAACCTACATATTTCAACTGTTTTATTACACTTACTTTATCATAAAAATGTCAAGGTCCGTACAGGTTTTTAGTGAAAAGAGGAAACAAAAAGGTAACAACGAAAAAAAGCTCCCGACAAATGTCAAGAGCTCTACAAAAAAGATTATACATAGAACAAACATCGCTCCGCATCGGATTGTTCATATGCCTGTTTCAATCGTTGAAACACATCTAGTCCGTGACGATTTAGCATCGGAACCATCGAGAGGATACGTTCTTGAGGGGCATCCATCGGGAACAGTCGGGTCGATAGGTGAATCCGTCTTGCATTCAAGCGATATTGTTCTCGCTTCGATTCGGCACGCATCTCATCTGCCAATCGCTCGAGCACATGTCTCGACTTCGCCTCAAATCGTCTTCCTTGTTTCCCTGCCTCATGACTGACGGCCTCCGTGAGCGCCCGGTACGCATACAGCTCTTCTTCAAACGCTTCATCGTCAAATGCATGGTCCGGGAGCGGTTGCTTCATATATTCCTCCAATGTCACGTTTTCTTGACGAAGCTTCTTCTCATCATTTCTTGACACAATCAACCCACCGAGACGTGGCAAGAGAAGCGGCATCTTCCATCCCATCTCGTGGAAGAGCGGTCGAAGCTGGAGCCAATAGGCAATTTCACCGGGACCTGCCACATATCCAAGAGTCGGAAACAGGAAATCCTGCATGAGCGGACGGGAGACCACGTTATTTGAGAAACGCTCCGGGTGCGTCTCTATCTCTGTGAGCAGTTCGCCTTCAGTGAAGCGATGCCCTCGCTTTGTCGTGAACACGCCATCAACCTTTGTTAGCAGCTCTCGTGTCCCATCGTGATAAAACAGATGGGCCGCGTCTCTGTTCAAGTCGACCGATGGCATCCCTTCTTCATACGCATGACTGAGCGCTTCATGGAGCTTGTCATGATGCTCGATGAGACGTCGGAACATCGGTCGTTCGAGAGCCCGTACGTCTTTCGCGTGCGGGTCAAACAATAGAAAGTCAGATCCGACGAATCGCCGCATCATGCCACCGAAAAAGTGAGCGAACGAACGACTCACTTGAATGAGGTCAATCAGCTCATGATACAAATGTGAAGTATACGGTGTCTCTCTCTCATTCAGTAGAAGACGTTGCGCCATTTGAACAAGTTCGAGCTTTACCCGTTCGAACTCTAAGTCCCCTATCGATGCTTTTCCTGCAAGCGGTAACGATGACAAAGCATCTTTTTTCAATGTCCTCGAAAATGCCTGTGTCGTGAAGACATGGTTGATTTCAGCAAAGTCATGATCTTCCGTCGCCATCCAAAAGACAGGAAGGACCGGTTTACCTAATTTCGCTTCAGCCTGTTTCGCCCGTTTGATGACCGCCAACAGTTTGTATACGGCAAACAAAGGTCCTCCATATACGCCGACCTGTTGCCCCGTCACCATCACGTACGCTTTTCGCTGAGCGAGTAATTCCAGATTCGCTTCCAACTCTTCCGAAAGTCCCCCGAACTGTTCTTGTTGTCCCTTGATTATCTCGACGAGCTCTGACAGATGCTCATAGGTGCGCCCTGAGATCTCCTCGGCTCGTTTCTCGATTTCATCCATCCCTCGATAATCGAGCCAGCGACCATATTCATGATCGATTTGAATCATCGGTGATGTGGATGCATATAGCGCATCAAATGCTTCTACCTTCACGCATAACAACTTCCTTTCAATCAATCAACGAATCATGCCTTGGGCTACACCAATCGCGAATAATATAGCGTGGGTCGGAACAAGTAGCAAGAAGAGTAACCGCCAACCATGGACGAACATCTTCGTGAACAACACTTCCTCATAACGAATCCGCTGCCAAATCGCGTTGATCGGGAAAATCGCAAAGCAGGCTGCGAGCAATAACAGAAACATATCCGTCCCGACGATGGCCTCAAGTAAAATACTGCAAGCATAAAACCAAAGGATGACCCCGGCATCGCATGCGAGTTTGAATGAGTTGATTGATTTCGGCATAATTTTTCTAAGTATCATATACACCATAAACCATAAGATGAGTGGAAATGAAACGATATACACTAACACGATGCGCTCGCTCCTAGAATCAGTTTATGTAATAGCGGAATGACAGTGAGAGGAATCTGCATCTGTTCAGCTTTTTCAATCACCGGTTTCAGAATTGCATCCACCTCGGTCAGCCGACCTTCTTCAAGGTCGCGCAGCATCGAGGAACGATTCTGTGCGGTACGTTCGACAATCGTCTCGATGTAGGAATACGAGACTTGCTGCGCAAACAACGGTGTCAACTCATCGTAAATCGATTGTGCGATTTCACGATATGGTGAGCCGGCGAGTGCGCCGTTCGGGACTCGGCATAATGCTGTAATAGGGTTGATGATGGCATTGGCAACCAATTTTTCAATGACGACTTGCTCGATCTCTTCTTCCCACACGATGTGAAGTGGGCTCTCTTGAAATGATAGAGGGTGTAGTCCCGAGGTGCTCCCGATCCGAATCCGTCCTAGTCCTCGATGCTCAACCTCATGACCACGCTTCGTCACCCCATGCTCGACGACACCTAAATGAAACCCTCGACGTTTCGCATATTCCAGATGGGCAATCCCATTCGAACAAATAAAGACGGGCACCTTACCCGAGAGGCGAGCCGTCGCTTCCTCGACTTGATGGGCTTTCGTCGTGACAAAAAAGAGATCCTCGTCTGTTTCTTGAAGCGTCTGACTAGATTGTAACGACACACGTGCCGTCCCTTCCGTCACGCCGGTCCGTGTGATGACAAATGGTTCAGATGACCCGATCCTTCCGTAGAGCGTCACGTCGTAATCATCTGCGAGCAAAGATGCCATCAATAATCCGACCGCTCCGTTTCCGATGATCCCAATTCGTTTGATGGAGTTCATCATGCTCCTCCTCCTATTCGAACTATTTTCGCACAAAAAGTTTACCACATCTTTTCACCATGACCCAAAAATGATAAACAAAAAAAGAGTAACCTGAGAACAGGTCACTCCTTCAAGCATTATTTGCTTGTTACTTCTTTACCGTTGTAATGTCCGCAAGATTTGCAAACACGGTGTGAAAGTTTCATTTCGCCACAGTTCGGGCACTCGTTCATACCAGGTACGTTGAGTTTGAAGTGAGTACGACGAAGACGTTTGCGAGTTTTCGACGTTCTACGGAATGGTACTGCCATCGTTGTCCACCTCCTTGATAAGTTAACCTTCCTCGTTCTCTTTTTTCGAGAACAGGTCGGCTAGTCCCGCGAAACGCGGGTCAATTTTTGGTTGGGCTTCGGGCTGTTCGTCAGTGAGCGTCCAGCCTTCTCCTTCAACCTGAGTTTTCTCTGTTTCGTTCCCATAAACTTGCATCGGGACGTCTAACATGATGAGCTCTTTTACAATCGGTACAAGACTGATTGTATTTCCTTCTGGCAAATTCACGTCATCGAATTGCTCCGTATAACGCCCATTCTCCAAAAAGAAAGGCTCGAGCGATTCAATATCGAATTCATAAGTGACATCTTCTAACGTTCGCGCATCTGGCAACGTCAGGTCACCTTGAATCTTCAGATTGAATGTAACTTGATTAGATGTGAACGATGCATCCCCGTGCACATGCACCGGGCGAATCGAACGGATATCCGGATGGAGCTGAGTCAGCTCTGGTAGTTCTACCATCTCATCGATTGTAAAACCGTCACCCTGGTTTCGGAGCTTAAGTAGCTGTGCAATAGACCATTTCATCCGAATCACCTCAATTGCAACAATATGAATTATAGATAGGCCAACTTGTTTTGTCAATGTTTTTTCTTTACACTAAAATCAGTTGACGACGGCGCTTTGCCAAAGCGTACTTACTCATCTTACACCAATCCATACGACAATGCAAAGGAGTAAATCATGCAAAAGACGGCCATTATTGCAGAGTATAATCCGTTTCACAACGGGCACTATTATCAAGCGCAAACTGCACGTCACGAAACCGGGGCGGATATCATGATTGCCATCATGAGTGCCCAGTTCACCCAACGGGGCGAACCTGCCTCGTTCGACAAGTGGAAACGGGCTAAAGCTGCCGTCGAGAGCGGTGCAATCGATCTAGTCATCGAGCTACCGACCCAGTACGGGGTCCAACGCGCTGACCGTTTTGCTAGAGCATCCGTCTCGATTGCTGAACAGCTCCGTTGCCAGACGTTATCGTTCGGGAGTGAGAGCGGGGATATAGATGCAATCCTACATGCAGCCCGTTCACATGTCGAAGAGACGCCACGTTATAAAGAGGCGCTTCAGCAAGCGTTACAAGAAGGGCACTCGTCTGCTCAAGCTTCGAGTCGAGCTTTTCGGACCGTCTATCCCTCATTTGATTTGACGCGACCAAACAACATTTTGGGCTACCATTACGCCAAGGCAGCAAAGTCGATTCAGTTACATACAGTCAAACGGCTCGGGGCTGATTATCACGACCCTTCATTAATGGACGTCATGTCGGCCACAGGCATTCGGGCTCATTACTTAGACACCGGTGAAGTTCGTGCCGTTCCGGCATCAACTGAAGCGATGTTTCGGACACAACCGATGACACATTGGGAACACTATTGGCCCGTCTTACAATTCAAACTGAGAACCTTGCCACTCCACACGTTGACGGAGCTCGTAGGAATTGATGCCTCTCTCGCACCTCGTCTTAAGCAGGCGGGAGTCGAACCTTCATTCGAACGTGCCCTTGCTACCGTGTCGACACGCCGCTACACGCGTACCGCCATTCAGCGGGCGTTCGTCGCCGTACTGCTTCACTGGTTAAAAGACGAGGCACCGACAAGCTTTGACGAAGTCCCTTACGTGAGACCGCTCGCCTTCAACGATCTCGGAAGACTTGCGTTACGAGATGTGAAGGATGACGTGCCGCTCGTCAGTAAGTTCGATTCCCGGCTCGATTTTGAAGCTCGTGTCACCGAAGCATATCGACTCCCGCTTCAAGATGATGCGTTGATCGAGCACCGACAACGCCCTCAGTTCATCTCTTCTAAATAACGAATCGCATCCTTGACCGTCTTGACAGGGACGACTTCAATGTCACTGTCGAGACGGTCTCGTGATTCCAGCGCCTCTTCATAGTTCGAACCGGCCGGCACAAAGAAGACTTCCGCTTTCTCCTCATCGGCGGCGACTATCTTTTGCCAAGCACCACCGATAGGTCCGACATTCCCTTCCTCATCGACCGTTCCCGTTCCGGCAATGCGTTTTCCATTTGCCAAGTCACCTGGCGTCAATTGATCATAGATTTCTAATGTGAACATCAATCCTGCAGACGGACCACCGACATTCGTCAAAGCGACATCGACTTCAGGATCAGCTGTGATTTCTTGAACGGGAAGCGGCTCATAGATTCCAATCCCGACACGATCCCCACTTTGATCGATCGGCTGAATGAGCGTTTGCACGACACGTTCTTCGCCGTCTCGTTCAATCGTCAACTCCACTTCATCGCCCGCATCAAATTCCGAAACGCGATTCAAAAAGTCGACGCGAGTGGCAAAGGACATCCCATCGATGGCCGTGATGACATCACCCGGTTTCAACGTATTGGCCGCAAGAGACCCAGGAATCGGAGCGGATACATAAATCCCCTCGAAATCGACCGTCACGTCTTGGTCTGCTAACTGATAGGCGTATTGAACTGCCGCTTGCTGAGAGGAATCCATCAATAATTGTTGGCGACGTTCATAGTCTGCCTCACTCTCTCCATCGTATAAATAGCGACTAGATAAATTTGCTTCCGTGAACGGGGTCACCCAACTTTCCACTAACCAAAACGGAGTCGCACGGCGTTGGGAGATCGTCACCATCATCAGTTCCCCTTCCTCTTTTTCGCCACCTTGGACGGTCAGGAACTCTTCAATCGAGGTCGCCGCCCCAGGTGAAGAGATGTAGTAAGGGAGCGGGACGAACAGGAAGAGGAGCACTGTGATGAGTAGACCGAGACCAATCTTTAACGATTTCATTGTCCCGAACTCACTTGAAACTTTTTACGTAAAGCAATTTCAACCTGTTCCGGTACGAGTTCACTGACCGCTGCACCATATTTCGCCACTTCTTTGACAATCGACGAGCTGAGGAACGAATATTGACTATTCGTCATCATGAACAACGTCTCAACGTTCTCATTCAACTTTTTGTTAATTGATGCGATTTGAAGTTCGTATTCGAAATCTGAGACTGCTCGGAGCCCACGGACAATCGTCGCCGCTTCCCGCTCTGCGGCATACTCGACAAGCAATCCACCGAACGCGTCGGCTGACACGTTTGGCAGATGTGTCGTCACGTCTCGGATCAGTCCCAGTCGTTCTTCCACATCAAACAATGGGGCCTTGCTTGAATTTTCAAGGACGGCGACAATGACCTCGTCAAAAATGGCCGCCGCTCGTTCAATAATATCTAGATGTCCGTTCGTGATGGGGTCAAAGCTACCCGGACAAATCGCAATCCGCTTCATCGTGTCACTCCTCCGATGCGTACTCATAGAAACTAATGGTGATGACATCTGAGTATCGCTGTTCTTTAATTCGTTCAAATCGTCCTACTCGTTCCGGTAATGTCACGTCACTGCCGTGTTCACAGACGACTACGCCGATATCAATCAAGAGATTCGACTCATCGATCATTTGTAAGAACGCCACATGTTCCTCCGCATGATATGGAGGATCCATAAAGATGAGCTTAAATTTTTCCTGTTGCATCTTGAGCTGTTCGAGTACCGCCTTGGCGTCTTGACGATATACTTTCCCTTTCACTTCATAATGGGTCGCTCGTAAATTCTCTTGAATCGTTTGGACTGCTTTCGGTTGACGATCGACAAAAATGGCTTCGTCACAACCTCGTGATAACGCCTCGATTCCGAGCCCACCACTGCCCGCGTAAAGGTCTAGTGCTTTCCCGCCCGAAAAATAAGGTCCGATGATGTTGAATACGGATTCCTTCACTTTATCGGTCGTCGGCCGTGTCGCCGTTCCCGGGACTGCCTTCAAACGGGTCCCTTTTCGTTCTCCAGATATGACACGCATGTCTTTCCCTCCAGCAGAAAAGATGAAGGTGATGCCACCTTCATCTTTTTGTTTATTTCGATTTTGTCTCGTACATTTCGGAAATGAATGGACGCTCGCTTCGAACGACCGCTTCCACAAACGGCAATGCTTTCACTTGTTCGAGTACGGCTTCATGACCTTCGAGGTCAGTATAAAGAAACGCATACTTCTCTCGTTTTGAGACAAAGTAAAGATTCGCGTAACGTCTTAACGCTTTCACTTGTTTCAAGGAATTCACGTATACGACGAAGCCAATCCGTTCATTCAACTTAGACGGCGCATCCACAACTTCCGCCTCCTCCGCAGCTACCTCCACCGGAACATCCACCTTCATCAAAGAATGGATTACCGGTCGGGACCTTGATTTTAGGAGAGACCGAATGAGCGAGTAGTTCACTCACTTCCCCTAACAACTTATCCAAGCTTCGTTCCGCTTTTTTGAACGCAGCGATTTCTGGCTGAACGTCGAGACGACGTTTGATGAGATGCATCTCTTTTTTGATGCGGTCGTGGTCCGGATGATGCTTTCCGAATCGCTGGACATACTCATAGTCCTCTTTCATCTTCAAAAACTCACGCTCGATTTCTTTTGCCTCTTGTGATGCGAGACGTGCCGCTTTCGTTTGAATATATGTTTGAAACGATTCGCTTGCTTCAATCAAATCGGTCAATTCTTCTGTTTGATCGAGCAGGGCAATCGTCTGTTCAGTGATTATCATACCCCTCACCCTTTCTGCCATGATTTTACCACAATTATTTCCTTATGTAAGCAATCCACATTATAATTGAAGTTGACCGCAAGGCGTTCCATGTAGAAAGGAAGTGAACAGGCGCACTAAGTGCGTCTACGTATGAAAAAAGTTTCTTTTAATATGATCCGATCGGCCGGGATCAAGACGGACTATGCGAAACCTGAATATTATTTCGATCAGCTCGACAAGGTTCGCGCTGCCGACCTCGTCCTGTTCCCTGAGTATTGGATGGTCAATTCCATCATCTACGGGATGAATAAAGCAATCTTCCCATCACCTGCGACTTATCACCTCGGGCACGACAAGATCGAGATGACGCGCGCCTTTAAGGCGACATATCCGCACCGGATTCCGAAGACATTGATTTATGGAAAAAATCCATACACGATTGAACGCGTGTTGGAAGAGTTCCACTACCCGTTCGTCGCCAAAAAAGCCAAATCCTCAATGGGTCAAGGGGTGTGGTTAATCAAAAATGACCAAGACTGGTTAGAATACGTCGAGAATCATGATACGTTCTATGTCCAAGAGTTCATCCCGAATGACCGCGACTTACGCATCATCGTGATTGGAGAAGATGTCGTCGGTGCCTATTGGCGTGTCAGCGAGGCTTTTTTAAACAATGTCGCTCAAGGGGCTAACTTCTCGTACGAAGACATCCCGGAAGACGTCGTCAAAGAAGTTCAATCGATTGCCAACACGTTATCCATCAATCACGCAGCGTTTGACGTCATCGTGACAGAAGATGGATTTTACATTTTGGAATTCAACGTCTTTTTCGGGTCGGAAGGACTGCTACCGCTCGGCGTGAAACTCCCGCAAAAAATCGAGGAATATTTAAATACACTCGGCTGATTAATCGTTCATCTTTTTTTCACAATTTGAACACACGTTATTCCAAGAACGTTTTTGAATATGGTATGATGACATATGAGGTTTATTCGAAAAGGGGGATTATGATGAAATTTGAGCAGTTCCACATCGAGGGAAAAGAAATCCGTTTTGGTTTGCTCGAGACGATCATGGATCATCATCATTTCATCCGTGAAGGTGCTTGGGATTACGAGCGTGCCACGTATGACATGAAATATGAGAAACAATCGACTGGCGAAACATTCTATCTTCGCTTACCTGTATACGCGATCGAAGGTCAAATCGAAGATCGTCACGCTGTTGTCAAAATGCTTACACCGATTTTAGGAAAGCATTATTACCCACATGGTGTTGAATACGATGAAGTCTTCCCAGAAGAAATCGTCCGCGACTGTGAGCGCCGTCTAAAAGCACTCGCAGAAACATTAGAAGTCAAACCCCTTGCATAAGCGAAGGGGTTTGTTTTTTTGACTAGATCGGAGGCTCACGACCTTGAATCACTCGATTTATGTTGAAAGAGAGGGCAACATCTTATACACTGGGGCGTCACGCATCCAATTAGAAGTGCTTCCTCTGCCCGATTCAATCAATGAATTAGAACAAATGATTTGTTCTGAATCCATCCAGACTCTTTATCTCTCAACTTATCAAATACATGATCGAAATATATTAGATCCTCAATCAATCAGCGATATTCGATCTCAATGGAACGAGTCATACAAATCTCATATCGTCCTTTCAAATGAAGCAGACCTAGATGACTTTCAAGATGGGTATTGCTTCTTTGCAGAACTTTTTCATGACCCACTTAAGCATAAAATCTTAATCTTGTATCAAGCTCACTAAAAAGTACGAATGGAAACAAAGCCCACCGAAGCAGATTCGCTTCCGTGGGCTTTAATCAGTTCGTCGCAATGACGGTCAATGTCACATCGACTTGACCGAGCAATAAATCGAATTGGTCTCGAACATAGCGATACAATCGCTCTGCCTCGACGAGTGTTAACGGTACAATGATTTGATAATCATAGTGGTCTTTCGAGCGAGAGACGACTTTCACTTCTTTCAAGCCGAATTCAATTGCGCTACATGCGATCAAATCTTCAATCGCTCGTTCCGCAATCGTCACGTCTCCGTATGAATAGTCATTCCCAATCACAGCCATCGTATCGTTCATGGTGATCACTCCTTTTCATTCGCGAGCATTTTAACGTCCTCCATGATAGATTCGATATCGACCGGTTCATCCCCTGCCGTCGCCATCTGCGCGACAGCACGGACATCATGATGGCGGTCGATGACGTACATCGTCGTCGCATGCGTCACGAGTCCGCTGTTCGCCTTCGAATAATAGAACTGCAGCTGACGCGTGATTCGGTCAATATCTACCTGGTCTCCCGTCAACATCTTCCATCCAGTCGGCTCTGCTTGGAATGCTTCCCCGTAATTTTTCAGAACGGGCACGGTATCCACATCCGGGTCAACCGTGATGGCAACGAGTTCTACGTCCGATCCGTATAAGTTCTCTTTTTTCAATTCTTTTTCGAGCTTCATAAAATCACGTAACGTGAGCGGACAAATATCTGGACAGTTCGTATAGAAGAACGTCACAATCTTCACTTTTCCGTTATCCGAATTATACGTCTCTTCATTTAATGCGTTCGTCAATGTGAACGGGGTTGGCTCTTGAATGACGGGTAGGTCATCTTGATTGAAGAAAACAAAATACACGGCTACTCCGATGACGACAAGCGTCAAGACGGTCAAACCGACCGTCAAATAGCTATTCCGTTTCATACAGTTCTCCCTCTCTATGGATCATCCTCCGATAATCGCGCGGAATACGTTCGTCGTTTCACCTGGGTCATATGCCACATAGAGAAGAATGTAAACCGTCACCCCCGTAATGGCCGTGAAGAACCAGACGACTGACGCTTTCGGACCGATTTTCCGGTGCTTCTCGATTTTGTTTTTATAACCGAGATAGAGCGTAATCAATCCGAGGATACCACCTGTTGTCGCGAGAAGAATATGGAAAATCATAAACCCGAGATAGAACGGCTTCACTGAATCCGGTCCTCCGAATGCCGTGTTACCGACAAAAATGGTACGCGAGACGTAAAGGATGAAGAATGTCGTCGCTGCAATCGCAGCGGCCGTCATCACTTTTTTATGTTTTTCGATGTTGCTGCGGTCTTTTGCGATAATCACCCATCCGATGGCGACAAGAATCGCACTGATGACGATGAATGACACACTAATTAAGGCAAGATAGTTCATCAATGTTTCCCCTTTATGTTCTATTTAATTTTTTTCATTTGTTTCTTGCGGAGTGAATGACATGCCTTCATCAAGAGCAAGTGACTTCGTCCGACGCACCCAGCCGAAGAATGTCCAGCCGAAGAAGAAGCCGTACACGATCTCTTGACCGAGCTTCATGAGAACCCCACCGAAACGTTGATCTTCGAGCGCGCTGTTCGTCGCTCCCATCAACGCCTCTAAATCAATTCCGGAAACGTCACCGTTCGGGAGACAGTAGCCAAGGACTGTCGCAAACGTCTGCGGGTCCGTGTACGCATTATAGAGCGTCGTTTGACTAAAGATGATAAGCGCACAGGCAGGCGTCAATAAGACCCCGTTGGCGATAATGTACACCATTCGTTTCAAATCGGACATGCCTTCCTCTTCGTCTGAGACGAGTGGAACGATGACCGGATACCACATCGTCAAACTAAAGACGACCAGGGCACCGTGGAAAATACGGTGAACGCCGTAGTTCGTCAAGACGTAGTCGAATACGACTGGCATATGGTAAATCGAGAACAATGCGTTAAATAAAATGAGCGCAATCAGTGGCTTCGTCAAAAACTTGAACGTCGGCCCAATCCATTTGAAGCTAAGTACTTTTTCAAACACCCAGTACGGTAGACCGTAAACGACGAGTGCCGGTGCCAAAATATAGACGAGCACCATTTGGAACATATGCACCGAAAAAATGATATGTGCCATGACATCGATCGGACTTCCAAAACCAATGTAATACAAGACAATCGCAAACAACATACTAAACTTTTGTAACAACGTGGTCGAGGCATATCCTCGTTTCGCCATTCTCTCTGTCACGACGGCGTATAACACATAAATCCCGACCATGAGCAATCCGAACAGCGGACTCCATAACGTGAGCCAATCAAATTGATTGAGCAGCTCCGACGTATTCCAGAGCATCCGTTCACCCCTTTTCTTTCTCTCCCTAACCTTTGAAACCGTTCACTTCAAGATTACTATTCATTCATTTTTGAAGTAAAGGAAAAAGGACCGAATCATCCGTGTTTCCACAGATGTTCAATCCTTTGTCACAATTACCAAATGAGTAAGCGGAGTGTAGCGACCGTGATGATGGCGATAAAGATACCTAGCCACATCATGCCAACGATCCACGTGTTCCCACGGCTATTCATATGCATGAAGATATATAACTGTAGGAAGACTTGGATGACCGCCAAGATGATTAAGAAACCACCTGCTGCCCACACTGGCATCAATTCCGCATAGACGGCGCCGAATGCCACGAATGTGAGTAAAATCATCATCGCAAAACTGATCAATTGAAGCTGATACTCACGTTTCGACTCTGCTTTTACTTCAAGCTCTAGCTGCTTGTGAGATTCGTTCATTACTCGTTTTTCCATATTAGTTCACCATCCCTAAAAGGTAGACGATTGAGAAGATGAAGACCCACACAACGTCGATAAAGTGCCAATATAGACTCGATACATAAAACTTTGGTGCATTGTATACATCGATCGGACGGTTCCAGTTACGGATCAATAGTGTCGTGATCCAAAGGAGACCGAACGTTACGTGCGCGCCGTGGAAACCAACCAACGTATAGAAGGCTGAACCGAATGCGCTCGACGTGAACGTGTGACCGATGTGGTAGTAATGAATGAACTCGTAAATCTCAGCACCAAGGAATCCGGCACCAAGAAGGAGCGTCACAATCAACCAAAGCTTCATACGTCCTGGATTGTTTGCCTTCATGTTCATCATCGCAAGGACACTTGTAAGCGAACTTGTCAGGAGGAGCATCGTCATGATGAAGACGAGCTCCATTTCGAAAATGTTATACGAACGTAATTCCTCTGGCGCACCAGAGTTCAAGAGACCAACGTATGTTCCAAAGAGAGAAGCGAAGAGGACTGTCTCCCCACCAAGGAAGAACCAGAAGGCCACATATTTATTTTTCCCTTCCAGTGTTGCTTTCTCTGGATTGGCCGGGATACCGGTCACTGGGTGTTTTTCAACTGCATGTGCCATTTATTGTTCTCCTTTCTCACGAATCGCTTTCAAGTCTGCTTCGACTTGTGACTTCGGAATGTAGTAGCCGTGATCGTCAATCCAAGAACGTAGGAACATCGAGACGAACGTCATCGCTAATCCAAATCCGATCAATGACCAGCCGACGACCGTGTTATCCATCTGGAAGATGGCACCGAGTCCTGCGATAAAGAGACCGAGTGACATGAAGAACGGAATGAGCGAGTTGTTCGGCATGTGAATGTCCGAAACTTCCTCAGCGACTGACACGCGTTTGTTGCCTGCCATTTTCTCGAGCCAGAACGTATCAAGTCCTTTGACGAGTGGTGTTTGTGCAAAGTTGTACTCCGGAGTCGGAACAGGAAGTGTCCACTCAAGCGTACGTCCGTCTCCCCAGTGGTCTGGTTTGACGCGTTCTTTTGACAAGAAGGCTTTCACAACAGCGACGAGCAAGACAATCGTTGACACACCCATGAAGAATGCACCGATTGTCGAGAGCATGTTGAGTGTATCCCAACCTTGACCATCGAGGTATGTGAAGACTCGACGTGGCATACCGAACAATCCGAGGAAGTGCTGCGGGAAGAACGTCAAGTGGAATCCGATAAAGAACAACCAGAACTGCCAGTATCCAAGCTTTTCAGAAAGGGCTTTTCCGAACATGAGTGGGAACCAGTAGTAAAGTCCTGCGAAGAGACCGTATACAACCCCACCTACGATAACGTAGTGGAAGTGAGCGACAACGAAGTAGCTGTCGTGGTACTGATAGTCAGCCGGTGCGACTGAAAGCATAACACCAGTCATCCCACCAACGAGGAATGAAGGAATGAACGCAACTGAGTAAAGCATCGCGACGTTGAATTTAATTTGACCGCCCCACAGTGTGAAGAGCCAGTTAAAGATTTTAACACCAGTTGGTACGGCAATCGCCATCGTCGCAACAGCGAAGATCGAGTTGGCAACCGGACCAAGACCGACTGTGAACATGTGGTGAACCCAAACCATGAATCCAAGGAAACCGATAAGCATTGTCGCGAAGACCATCGTCGTGTAACCGAAGAGACGTTTACGTGAAAATGTCGGAATGATTTCCGAGAAAATACCGAATGCCGGTAAGATCAAGATATATACTTCCGGGTGACCGAAGATCCAGAAAAGGTGTTCCCAGATGACAACGTTCCCGCCAAGTGCCGGGTCAAAGTATGCGGCTCCGAAGAGTCGCTCGAACATCAACATGAACAATCCGACCGTAAGTGGCGGGAATGCGAAGACGATCAATGCCGATGCAACGAAAGTCGTCCATGTGAAGAGTGGCATACGCATGAGTTTCATTCCTGGCGCACGCATGTTCAAGATGGTGACGAGGAAGTTAATCCCGGCCATCAGTGTACCGAAACCTGAAATCTGAAGACCGAGAGCGTAGAAGTCTACCCCTGTCGCTTCCGGTTGTGTTGAAAGTGGCGCGTATGCTGTCCACCCTGCGTTTGGTGCTGCTCCGAAGAACCAGCTCAAGTTAAGCATGACTCCACCGAAGAAGAACAACCAAAAACCTAATGAGTTAATGAATGGGAACGCAACGTCACGTGCCCCGATTTGAAGTGGTACGACGGCGTTCATGAAACCGAATAGCATCGGCATGGCCGCAAGGAAGATCATCGTCGTCCCGTGCATCGTAATCAACTGGTTAAATGTCTCACCGCTGACGAAGTCGTTCATTGGTTTGACGAGTTGCCAACGAATCAGTAATGCTTCAACTCCACCGAGAAGGAGGAAGAAGATTCCTGAGAACAAATACAAAATACCGATTTTTTTGTGGTCAACCGTCGTAATCCAATCCATGATGCCATTGTATTTACGCGATTGCTGCATTGCAGTGGTCTGTGCCACGTGAAATCCCCCTTTTCCCGTTAGTCAATCTTCTGCTCATACAAGAAGTCAACGAGTGCGTCTAATTCTTCGTTGCTGATTTGACCTTCATTGAATCCTGGCATAAGAGCCCCTTGTTTCTTCTCTTGCGGGTCACGGATCCACTCTTTCAAGTTGTCCTCGTTGTTTTCGAGGTAACCTGCGAGCCATTCACGATCACCGAAGTTCGTCAAACTTGGTGCCACTTTACCACCTCCGTGACAGCTCAAGCAGCTTTCGACATACACTTGTTCACCTGTCGTCAAGTTTGTGTTGTCTGCGACGAGTTTCTCACCGTTCTCGTCTTGCTTGGCTTTCATGTCAGCGAGCCATTGATCGTATTCTTCTTGCTCGAGCGCGATGACTTTAAAGTCCATAAGGGCATGTGACGGACCGCAAAGCTCAGCACATTTCCCGTAGTAAGTACCTGGTTCATTTGCATGTAACCACATTTCGTTATCAAGTCCTGGGTTCGTATCTGTCTTACCAGATAAAGCTGGTACCCAGAATGAGTGAATGACATCTTTAGACGTCAAATTGATGCCGACTCGTTTTCCGACTGGAATGACGAGCTCTTGCCCTGTCACAACACCTGCTTCTGGATATTCAAATTCCCACCAGTACAAGTTAGCTGTAACGTTGATTTCTTCTTCTTTTTTCGCTTCTTTCGCTTTCGCGAGTTCGACAGTCGTCGTGATTGTCGGAACAGCGAGAATGATGAGAAGGATAATCGGAACGACTGTCCAAATCATCTCGAGTGTACTGCTACCTTCAACTTGCTTCGGAATCGATTCATCTTTCCGACGGAACTTCATGAGCACGTACACGTAAATGACCGATACGATGATGAGTACGAAGAGCATGATCGCCAAACTGATGAGAATGATGCGGAGCTGAAGCTCAGCCCCTTCTCCCATCGGCTTCAATGCAGACAATCCCTCTTGACCGCAACCTGATAACAGGACTGCGAACATCATCATCGGGACGATGCCAAACAGAAGCTTCTTAAATGATTTCACAACAATCCCCACTTTCTCCCAAAATGATGTGTAATGGTTTTCTATATAGTGAGTGCGATCACCAGAGTGCTGTCAAAATCAGCGCGATAATCCACACGACTAAATAAATTAATGAATAAAAGAACATTTTGTTTGCCCACTTGATTTCGTCCTCGGCATTAAATCCTTTCAACCCGAGATACAACCAGTAGCCCCCTAAACCGGCTGCGACTGTCAAATAAACAAGACCATAGTGCATAAATAAGAGCGATGCCGGAATCAGCGTCGCAATCCACCAGATGATTTGCCGTTTCGTGATGGCAAATCCGTTCACGACCGGAAGCATCGGAATGCCTGCCGCTCGATACTCTTCCGTCCGTCGCATGGCGAGCGCCAGGAAGTGTGGTGGTTGCCATAAGAACATGACAAGGAACATGAGCCACGCATCGATATGAAGTGTCGGATCTAGTGCCGCCCAACCGATGAGCGGTGGAACGGCTCCCGAAATACTACCGACGACCGTATTGAGCGTACTCGTACGCTTCAGCCACATCGTATAAATCACGACATAAAAAAATGCCCCGATTAAACCGAATACTGCGGCGACGTACGATACAAGAAGCAACAGAAGTGTCCCGATCGCAAGTTGTGTCAATCCAAGGAGTAAAATCTTCTCCCCTGAAATCTTGCCGGTTACACTCGGTCGATTGTCCGTACGATCCATTAAGTAATCGATGTCTCGGTCCACAAAGTTGTTTAGGTAACAACTCCCCGAAATGACGAGTGCGCTTCCTAACATCGTTAATAAGAGCTGTGGCCAAACTTCAAACAAGTAAAGGACTGGCGTATCGCTCTGGTACGTCGCTGCCACGAAGAATCCTGCAAACACCAACAACAGGTTGGCGCGAACGATTCCCATTTTCGCTAAGGCGACGTAATCTCGGAATGACGTTGATTCTGTATACTCTACATCTACCGTCATCCCTGGGTTGACTTTTGTCATACTGACCCCCCCACATAATCACGAAATCCTTGCATTCTCTTCACAGAAAAAACACAATATGAACAAAATACACTTAACTCTCTACAAAGATACCATATTTTTTTATAAAATACGCCCTTTATGCTTGTAAAATAGCGAGTTTTTTGTGTCAATAGTGTGATATTTGTCACACCTTATGCGCTTTACTAATATTAGAATAACGTTTTTGATAACGATTGCAAGCTTTTCCATTTCGTTTTTTGAACAGAAAGCCGTATAATAAGTATGGCGAAAAAGATATAAATAAACAAGGTACATTTTTAACGGATTTTGATTAGAAGCAGGTGGTATTGCATGCATAAAAAACTCGCATTTTTCTCAGGGCTTGTCACCCTCGGGATGATGCTTGTCCTCATCATGGGTGGAACCGTGACGAAGACGGATTCAGGAGATGGTTGTGGGACGGACTGGCCACTCTGTCATGGAAAATTAATCCCAACCAACCCAAGTGTTGAAACGATGATCGAATACAGTCACCGGGTAGTCTCCGGTATCGAAGGTCTTCTCATCATTGCGCTCGCCATTTGGACGTTCATCGCGGTCAAACATCGGGTCGATGTGAAAATCTTCGCGTTTCTCGCATTTATCTTTATGCTCATCCAATCGATCATTGGAGCGGGCGCAGTCATTTGGCAACAGTCGGACGCCATCTTGGCCCTTCATTTTGGAATTTCTCTCGTGTCGTTCGCTTCGTTACTCATTTTGACGATTCTGTTATTCGAAGGTGACGGAGAGCATCGAGTCGTATCGAGACGGTTGAGATCTCATCTTTACGGCCTCTCGACCTATACGATGATCGTCGTCTACACCGGAGCCTATGTCCGTCACCTCGGTGCTACATATGCTTGCGTCGGTTGGCCGATTTGTGAACAAGACGTGTGGACGTTTGAGTCGTATGTGCAGATGGGACACCGTGTGATGGCTGGGCTACTCGTCTTGTACACGTTGTATGTTCTCTACTTGGCACGTAAAGAAATGAATCGATTGATTGAGCGCGGCATGATGGCGTCTCTCTTCTTCATCCTGCTTCAAGTCGGTACAGGTGCTTGGATCGTCCTTGGGGGACACGCGACTTACGTTCCGCTCCTTCACGCCTTCTTGATCACTTGCTACTTCGGTATCCTGTCATACCTCTCTTATCATGCGTATCGGTCGACGGCGCGACAAGACGGGGCACAATTGAAAAACATGAACGGATAACCCAAATGAACTGAGCCCTGTTTTACGGACAGTTTAATAAAAAGTGCCTCGAATCCTATGCGGCGATCAGATGGCTCCGGTATTGCTCCGGGG
>CABIYO010000028.1 GCA_902362975.1 Caryophanales bacterium | reverse complement strand
CTCGCGGACGCGCTCGCCAAGATTAACGGGCGACCGAGAAAATGCCTGAACTGGAAAACCGCACACGAGGCCTTCACCGAGGAAGTGTTGCGCTTAATTTGACAAACCGTCAAATTATTAAAATAGTAATTCCACTATATATTCCGAAGACCCCTTTTTACATTGACTGAAAGAGCAGGGAGCCAAAAAACGGCTTTAGTGGATAGCCGAGAAACAGTGACGTATCTAGAGCTAAATTCACGCTGTGAACACCTTGCTCATCATTTGGCTGATCAGTATGGGGTTAAAAAGGGACAAAAAGTGGCGTTTCTTTGTGAAAACCACGCTTCTTTCGTACAAGGGATGTTTGCGGCTTCACGACTCGGTGCAGACATCTACATGCTTCATTCATCGATGAGTCAACTGCAGTTCGACCGGCTCGTAGAAGAAAAACCATTCAATCTTTTGATTTACGATGATGAGTTTAAAGATTTAATTGAAAACTCGTCCTACGAACGTTCGACACTTGTCAGCTATCATGAGGAAAAGATATCAATCAATAGTTTATCGGATTCGAAGCGACATAAAAAAGGAAAGCTTCCGGCCGCATCGAGCGGGAAGATTGTGCTGTTGACCGGTGGCACTACCGGAAAACCTAAACAAGTGACTCATAAACCATCCCTCTTTCACTTTCTAGCTCCATTCACTGCTTTATTGAACCGATTGCAGTTGCCGTCATTCAACACTGCCTATATTGCCACCCCAATTTACCACGGCTACGGCACCATCCTTTTATCTTTTCTAGCACTAGGGAAAAAGGTCGTCATTCAGGAGAGCTTTGATGTGCAAAGAGCCTGTGACCTCATTCGGCGACACAAGGTAGAAGTGGTCACGGTCGTCCCGCTCATGATCCACAAAATGTTACGACACGATCCAACATCACTTCATTCCCTCGCTTGTATCGCGTCCGGTGGTGCGAAGCTTCATCCCGTTTTAGTCCGTGAAGTACATAACGAGTTAGGGAACGTCTTATACAATCTCTACGGGACGTCGGAAGCGGGCTTGAATCTGATCGCCACACCAGAAGATTTACAGTATGATGCGAATACGCTCGGGCGAAGGATTCTGGGAGGGGACTTAAAGGTAGTGAAAGATGGAGCGGAAGTCGAGGCAGGTGACATCGGTGAATTTTGTATACGAAACAAGTGGTCCATGCAAAGTAGGAAAAACCGCTGGATTCAAACGGGTGATGTCGGATACCAGGATGAGAACGGCTATTATTTTTTGTGTGGACGAACTGACGATTTGATCATCTCGGCTGGAAACAATATTTATCCTGGGGAAGTCGAGACGGTTTTGCGCGACCATCCGAATGTCGAGGACGCCGCTGTCGTCGGGATAGAGGATGTGTACGCCGGTCACATCTTGAAAGCATACGTACAGTTATATGATGAAAAATTGACAGAAGAAGAACTGGTGAGCTGGTTGCGCGAACGACTGACAACTTATCAGCTTCCACGAGAAATCGTGTTTGTGAAGGAGTTGCCTTATACAGCGGTTGGAAAATTGGATAGGAAACGACTTGAGATGATCAATCACTCGTGCAGGTGAATAGTTAAGAAAGAATCGAAACGCATTAACCACAGATAAATAGAGTGATTAATGTTTCACCTTGAATTGTCTAATCCGCCACATGATTGAAACAATAAAAGCTGCCAAGCCTCCTAGGACGATAATGTAAAATACGAAGAAGAATAGGAAGGCTCCATAGTCTTCGAGTTCCTCAAATGGATTCTGAATGATCATCGGTTCAAATCGTATGCCGACCATCATCAATGGAATGAAGAATAGAAAGAAACATTTCCAAAAATAGTGTTTGTACGTTTGTGACACAGGCTGCTCCATAATCGTACCTCCTCAATTGAATTACACTTATTTACATATATGATAGCATGTTCTCATTTGAGGTTGGATGAGAAATCATTCTTTTTAAGCCGATTTCAAATGAAAAGAGGGTGGCCGATTCATTCAGCCACCCTCAAGTCTGTTATTCACTTGAACCAGTCAGTTCTCCCGTCCCGAACGTCGCGCTGAACGCACGGCACCAGATGACGACGGTGTTGTACTCTTCTAAATTCACATCCTCAGGGACCAAGTAGTTTTGATTCCCGATGTTCCCTTTTAGCGCCCCTAAACTAACGCCTTCGGTCGTCTCTTGCCCTGGTTTCGTCAAATAGACGAATAAGTCAGGACCGTTCGTGGTCTCGAACTCTTCAAATCGGAGATACGTTCCTTCTTCTGCCTCGACCGAGCGGATCGTGCCGGTCGTCTCATAATTTTTCTCCCCGTCCATGAACACACCCGCTACTACGGTTTGACTCGGTTGTGCTTCCGGTGTCTCGGAAGTCTCTTGATCTGATTCCTCTTCCTCTGGAGCTGGTGATTCGACTGCTGTCGGCGGCAATCCTTCATCGACCGTCTCGGTTAAAAATAGTGGGGAGATGAGCCACCAGGCAACAGCGATTACGGCTACGCCAATCACACAGATGATGAGTTTCGTACTTATTTTCATATATGAGTTCTCCTTTTCGGATGTACGAACCATTAATAGCTATTTCCCGATTATTGGTCTTATAAAGAGGCTGGGACATAACTAGCCGCTTTTAAAAATTTTGATAAAAAGAGGGGATCCGGTCACCGATTTTCGGTGGCCGGACCCCCTCTTTCTTATAAATCTACTGTGTTATGTCCCAGCCTCTGATGACCGTTATACGGTTTCCGTCCAGTTTTCCTCGATGAACTCGTCGCGTCCCGAGATGGCCCGGTCTTCCTTATAATGCTTCGGATTCTTTTTATGATAATCCTGATGGTAGTCTTCTGCAGCGAAGAACGTCGTCGCCGGAATGATTTTCGTGACGATCGGAGCCGTGAAACGTCCGCTCGCCGCCAACACATCGCGACTCGCCTCAGCCGCGACTCGTTGTTCTTCCGTGTGATAGAAAATGGCTGGGGCATACTGAGGTCCTCGGTCTTGGAATTGACCACCATCGTCCGTCGGGTCTGTCTGAATCCAATACAGCTCAAGAAGACGTTCATAAGAGAATAATGCTGGATCATATGTGATTTGAACGACCTCGAGGTGCCCCGTCGTCCCGGTTTTCACTTGTTCATACGTCGGATTGTCGACCTGTCCGCCCATATAGCCGGATACGATGCCTTCAATCCCTGGTAATTCTTCAAATGGTGTCACCATGCACCAAAAACAGCCGCCTGCGAATGTTGCTTTTTCCATAGTGTCGTTCCCTCCAAATCGTCATTCAACAAAAAAGCGCTCACGTCGGAAGACATGAGCGCTTTCGTCATATCGTCCAAGGTTTCCCTTGCTGGTCGTAGCACCTTGCCTAAGGCAGGTTGCTGTGAAGTCGCGGAGCCAGATCTCTCGTTCACTCTTGATATCGATATGTAGTTGGTGAGAGCATCATACCACCCTCAAAATACATTCGTCAATGATTCGGTTTTCGTTTCAACTGAAAAACCGTCAAGACGATGATGAATCCGATCAACCCGATGGAAATGAGCGTACCATACGGCACATTCTCCCCGTATAGCTGTAAGAAAAATAGACCGAATACGGCAAGCAACACAAAGACATAGGAGCGAGTCATTGGGACCTCCTGTTTTTTCTTAAGTGTATCAAGAACACATCGACTTGGCGATACGAAAAGGAAATCAGACGTAGAGCACGAATAAAGGGGAAGAGATAAAGGAGGAATGCATGATGGAACAAATCCAATTACATGAACTGACGATTGAAGGTGCACATCGCGGGTATAAAGAAGGACAATTCACGGCGAGAGACGTGACCGCCTATTATTTAGGACGGATTGCGACGTATAATGAACGACTTCACGCCGTCATTCAAGTCAATCCGGACGCGTTGTTCGAGGCAGAGGCGGCAGACCGGGCCTACAGAAAAGGGGTACGCAAACCGCTACTCGGCATTCCCGTCTTAATCAAAGACAATATCGAGACAAGCGGTCTGATGCGAACGACTGCAGGTGCTGCCGCGATGCGACATCATTTCGCCGGTCGAGATGCCGAACTCGTCAAACGGTTACGGGCTGACGGCGCCATCATCCTTGGGAAGGCGAACCTGTCTGAGTGGGCGAACTTTTTAACAGAAAATATGCCGAACGGCTGGAGTGCCGTCGGTGGACAGACGCTGAACCCATACGGCGACGGGTTGGATGTGGGGGGATCAAGCTCAGGGTCGGCTTCTGCGGTTGCGGCAAACCTCACGCTTCTCGCAGTCGGATCTGAGACGAGCGGTTCAATCGTCCATCCGAGTGTCCATAACAGCATCGTCGGGATTAAGCCGACGGTCGGATTGATTAGCCGCTCCGGAATCATCCCGATCTCACGTTCTCAAGATACGGCAGGACCGATGGCACGCACGCTTCGTGATGCAGTCATCGCCCTACAATCGATGTGCGGTGAGGATGAATCGGATCCCGCGACTCTCGAGACACCGGTCGGTCCCCCATACGTGACATGTCTCGATGTGAGGCAAGCGGTCGGGATGCGTGTCGGGTTCGTCAAACCGGACATTTCGGAAGAAGAAGTCGGATTGTATGAAGGGGCGATCCGATTGCTTCGTCAAGCTGAAATCGAACTCGTCGAGGTCACGCTTCCGAAGCATGCGGCACTAGAACAGGCGGATATCCTGTTCGATGAGTTCAAGCTCGGGGTCGAGGCGTATCTCGCGAACACGACCGTGCCGTTTCAGACGCTCTCCGATTTGATCGAGTGGAACGCGGAACATCCCGAATCGATTCCGCACGGCCAGACCATCTTTGAAGAAGCGAACGCTAAATCTGGAAAACTGACTGAAGCGAGCTATCTCGAACGTCGCATCGAGGACGTCCGTCTCGCGAAAACGGAAGGGATTGACAATTTGCTTGCGTCACATAAACTGGACGCACTCGTGCTGCCACATGACATGAACTATGACATGGCTGCAAAAGCAGGTCATCCGACGATTACAATCCCATATCAATTAAAAAAGAACGGTGCCCCATTCGGTCTCTCGTTCACGGGGACGAGCTATGCGGAGCGTGATTTGATCCGAGTCGCTTATGCGTTCGAACAGTTCGTCACACGACCGACGCCTCCAGATTATTCGTAAGTTGCACCCGTCTCTCACGTCCGCTACAATGGTACGTATGCGGATTAGAGAAAGGACAGATTACAATGAAATCATCTATATACGGGTTGACGTTCGATCAACTCACAAACGAGTGTACGGAAGCGGGATACGGTGCCTTCCACGCACGTCAAGTTTGGGACTCGCTCTACATCGACCGGGTCAAATCGATGGACGACCTCAACGTACGCGATGAGGTGCGCGATTACTTAAGAGAAAAATATGTCATCTCGACACAAGAACTGTTCGTCAAACAAGAAGCGGGTGACGGCACGGTCAAATTTTTACTTAAATTACATGACGGGCACTACATCGAGACGGTGCTCATGCGTCACAAATACGGACGTTCGGTCTGTGTGACGACTCAAGTCGGCTGTAACATCGGCTGTAGCTTCTGTGCGAGCGGCTTGTTGAAAAAGACGCGTGATTTGACGGCTGGTGAGGTCGTCGAGCAAATCATGACCGTCCAACATTTCCTCGATGAAGAGGGCAAAGGGGACCGTGTCAGCCATATCGTCGTTATGGGTATCGGCGAACCGTTCGATAACTTCGACAACTTGGTCGACTTCTTGCGTGTCGTCAAAGATGAGCGTGGTCTCGCAATCGCTCCGCGTAAAATCAACGTGTCGACGAGTGGTCTCGCGGATAAGATCTACAAGTTTGCAGACCTCGACTTACGGATCAACTTGGCGCTCTCTCTACATGCGCCGAATGATGAGATTCGGACACGCATCATGAAAATCAACCGGGCGTTCCCGCTTGATAAACTCATGCCGTCGATTCGCTATTACGTCGAGAAGACGAACAAACGAATCACCTTCGAGTATATCCTGCTCTCGAAAGTGAACGATTTGCCGGAACATGCGGAAGAACTTGCCGACTTGATCGAAGACATCAAAGACAAGTCGTACGTCAACTTGATCCCATATAACCCGGTCAACGAGCACATCCAATATGAACGAAGCACGCCTGAGGACATCATGGCGTTTTACGATATCTTGAAAAAGCGTGGCGTCAACACAGGCGTCCGTCTCGAGCACGGGACAGACATCGATGCGGCATGTGGACAACTCCGCAGTAAGCATATGAACGTCGAAGGTGCGAAGTAAAAAATGGCCTCTCCGAAATCTCGGGGAGGCCATTCGTTTACCGTTTTTGCCCGACATATTGAATCACAGCGGATTCGCCGTGATGGAGCGTGCCTTCTTCTCGCCAGACGACCGTCTCACCTAAGACGAGCGGTACGAAATCATCCTCTAGTTGGTGGAACATCTCTTCGGTGTAAAGAAGTGAAGCGTCGTTTGGTCCACCTGTCCCGTAAGCGAGTTGATGTGTAGCGTAGACTTCACTCAGGAACAAACCATCAGGTCGAAGCGTTTGTCGGATACCGGCGAACACTTTTTCTCTGACGTGTGGAGGAAAGTGGCCAAAGATACAGATGACCATGTCATACGCCTCATTTGGCCAGTCCGCTTCATTCAAGTCGATCTGTTTCGTTTGAAGGGGCACGTTTTGTGACGTCGCCAAGCGATTCGCTTTTTCGAGTCCTACTTTCGAAACGTCCCACATCTCGACTTCCATGCCGAGCGTGGCGAGCCATACCGCGTTTCGACCTTCCCCCTCCGCGATCGCCAGCACTCGCTTTCCTTCAAGTTGATGAGACGTGACCCATTCGCGTAAAAACTCGTTTGGCTCTGTCCCATATACATAATCTTCCGAGCTAAATCGTTCATCCCATTTAGACAAACCTTAAACATCCTCTCTGCTTTTCTTTGACTATAGCAAACTGAACGGACGACAATCAAAATCCGTCACGATTTTCTGGATTCATGCATAGTCCCGATGCGAGAGGGGAATAGATTTCTGAACTAATGGATAGAGTGGAGGCTAAGTGATGGAGAAAGTAGATGCGTCGTTGTGGATTCGTGTACGGAATACGCTTGGTGAAGGTCCGTGTTGGGATGCCGAGCTGAAGCGGTTTTATTGGGTAGATATCGAAGGCCATACGTTATGGTGGTATGACGAGCGAGAAGACGAGATCTCATCGTTCGAGGTCGGAAAACAGGTCGGTTTCGTTATTCCAAAAGTGACGGATGGGGTTGTCCTCGGCTTGAAGGACGGCATTTATGAATGGGATGAGATCAACCGGGACTTGAAGAAGATTGTCGAGTTGGATGATCCGGACGGT
This sequence comes from Caryophanales bacterium, assembly GCA_902362975.1. Lineage (GTDB taxonomy): Bacteria > Bacillota > Bacilli > Exiguobacteriales > Exiguobacteriaceae > Exiguobacterium. The sequence goes on along the minus strand of CABIYO010000028.1, from coordinate 26,826 downwards.
CAATTGCGGTTTAATGACGGAAAAGCCGATCCATACGGTCGAATCTTCGCCGGAACACTTCATCTCGCAGACAAAGAGAATCAAGCGACATTGTATCGTGTCGATCGGGACGGTACGACGACGACACTCATGAATGAGCTCACACTTTCGAACGGGTTGACGTGGTCTCCTGACCATTCCGTTTTTTATCATATCGATACACCGACTGAAACGATTCGCCAATATGATTTTGATTTGAAGGCGGGTACGTTATCAAATGGAAAGGTCGTCATCGATTTCGCAGACGAGGATGGCTTCCCGGATGGTATGACATCGGATACGGAAGGGTGTTTATGGATCGCGCATTACGCCGGAAGCAAAGTATCTCGCTGGAATCCATCAACCGGTGAAAAACTGTTAGAAGTTCATGTTCCTGCACCGAATGTTACATCCTGCGCCTTTATCGGGGATGGGCTCAATCGATTGGCCATCACGACGGCTCGTGAGGGGATGGATGAGGAAGCGTTAGCCGAATATCCGGATGCTGGATCAGTATTTATCATCGATACAGAGGTGAAAGGGATGCCGCTTTATCGCTTTGGGCGTTGAGGAGGACATGCAATGGTGAAACGACTGTTAGTTCGAGCGGGGATTGGGTTGGCAGTTGCGGCAGCGGTCAAGATGGGAATTCAAAAGTTGCAAGAAAATCGAGCGCGGGAAGAAGATCATTCTTATCTCGACCCGAAATGGGACGAGGTGCCGAGTGTTGATTCTGACAAGGATGAGGATGAGGTCGGGCTGACGCAACTCGACTCCATCTATCGGGCGGAGTGGCAAGCGAACGCCTATCCCCGCTCGGAAGCAGAACGAAAAGCGTTGGAAGAATAAGAGTATGTTTTTCAAAACACGTCTGTATGGCGTGTTTTTTGTTGACAAAAAGGTGGAACCGTTCCATTATACAAAGAGTAATCATTACGATTTAATGGAGGTTCATCAACATGAAACGAATTCCAATTACAGTACTCTCGGGTTATCTTGGTAGCGGAAAGACGACACTGCTCAACCACATCTTACATAACCGGGAAGATAAAAAATATGCGGTCATCGTGAACGATATGAGTGAATTGAATATCGATGAGAAATTGATTGAACAGGGCGGTTTCTCCCGTACCGATGAAAAATTAGTCGAACTCTCGAACGGGTGCATCTGTTGTACCCTCCGCGAGGATTTACTCACGGCCGTCTATGATCTGACAAACGATCGTGACCTCGATGGCATCATCATCGAGTCTTCGGGGATTTCAGAGCCGATTCCCGTTGCGCAGACGTTCACGTATGCCGACGATGCGCTCGGAATCGATTTGACGAGCCGTGTCTATATCGATGCGATGGTCACCGTCGTCGATGCGTACCGCTTCTTCAAAGATTTCAATTCTGGTGAATCGCTCATGGAACGTCAACAAGCCGTCGATACAGGAGATGTCCGTGAAGTCGTCGACCTACTCGTCGATCAAGTCGAATTTGCGGATATCATCGTGTTGAACAAGGTAGACCGGGTGTCTGAACCGGAACTACAGGAGATGAAGGGGCTACTTAAGACACTCAACCCGAGCGCCCGATTATTGATTTCGACGTACTCCGACGTAGCGTTAGACGATCTACTCGACGTGCAGTTGTTTGATTTCGATCAGGCGATGCGTGCGGCGGGATGGATTCAAGAACTTGAGGCAGAAGAACATAAGCCGGAAACGGAAGAATATGGAATCAGTTCGTTCGTCTATCGACGTCGTCGACCGTTCCACCCTGAGCGCTTGATGAATTGGATGGAGCATTACCCTGAAGAAATCGTTCGTGCCAAAGGCTTCTTGTGGATCGCGTCACGGAACGACCTTGCCTGTCTCTTCTCTCAGGCCGGATACGCATCGACGCTCGAACATGCCGGTCGTTGGTTAGCGACCCTTCCCGTGAGTGAACGAGAGGCCATGTTCGCAACAGAACCTGAACTGCGTGAAGATTACATCGAGCCGTATGGAGACCGACAGAACGAATTGGTCCTCATCGGTCAACGAATGGACCGGGAGGCGGTCGAGCAATCACTTGACGCCTGCTTGTTGACGGATGAGGAGATGGCAGCGGAGTGGGATTCGTTCCATGACCCACTTCCTGGTACTGGCCAACTCGTCACCTATTCAGATTGACCATTTACAAACTGACGAAACATCGCTATACTGTGACTGCATAAGTAACCGCATATCAATGACTGCACTAGGGGTGCTTCGGCTGAGATGTGAGCATGGCTCCGATCCCTTATAACTCGATCCAGGTAATACTGGCGTGAGGAAGTGCGGCACTTTCTCTATGCAAGTTTGTATAGATTTTGTTGCTGCATTCTCATGAATGCGGCTTTTTTTATGCAAACACACATAGAGGGGGAAACAAGATGAATGAATCATGTGGCACGAGTCCGATTGTCGGATTTCGCTTCACACTTAGCCCGATGACAGATGACTTTATCGGGACGATCAAAAGGGCATTGAAAGGAACAAATATGACAGGTGTCTGGCGACATACGGATGACGTGTCGACCGTGATCCGAGGTCGCGCCGAGCACGTGTTTGACGTCGCACGGACCGTGTTGAGCCTGGCTTCGGAAGAAGGACGCCATGTCTCGATGAGCGGAACCTTCTCTGTCGGATGTCCGGGAGATTCGGCCGGGGATGAGGTGCTCGAGGCACCACCACAACCACTGAATGGAATTTCAAGAGAACAGTATGTCTCGTCACAGTTCGCGCTTTATCCGATGGGGGCGGAGAACTACATGGATCTCATCTATGATGAAATCGAGCAAGCGAAACAGGCGGGTGTCTATAATGATTCCATGCACTACGCATCAGGCATTCATGGGAATTTGGATGATGTGTTCTCGTATTACGAGTCGGCGTTCAATCGGACGCGCGAGAAGAATCGACACGTCGTCATGACGGTGACGTTCAGTGTGAACAGTCCGTCACATGGAGGACGCCATGCTTAAATCGTGGAAATTGAAAGAGGTCGTCCTCGTCTCCGTATTGTCTGTCGTCTTTGCCGTCGTCTACTTATTGTTTGTTCATATCGGGAACTTATGGGCAGGGTTGATTGGACCAATCGCCTATGAGTGGATCTTCGGTATCTGGTTCATCGTGTCAATCATCTCGGCGTATATCATTCGGAAACCGGGTGCGGCCTTCATATCGGAAGTGATGGCAGCGACGATTGAAATGTTGATTGGGAATGCGATCGGGCCGCGCATCATCTTGGTCGGCATCGTCCAAGGTCTTGGGGCGGAAGCTGTCTTTGCGATGACAGGTTATCGTCGATACGAGCTTTGGGTTCTCATGCTAGCAGGATTTGGCTCGGCCGTCACGAGTTTCGTGTACACTTACTTCATGAGCGGATTTGCGATGCTCGAACCGGGATATGTGGCGACGATGTTCGGGCTCCGGGCGGTCAGTGGTATGGTCATCGCAGGAATCGGTGGGAAGTTGCTCAGTGACCTGTTGCTCAAGACGGGGTCGCTTCGTGGCTACGCGATCGCTCGGAGTGGGAACGTCCATGGTTGAGACAGAATCGCTTTCATTCCGATTCCCCGAAAGTCAGGACACCATCATCAAAGATGTGTCATTATCCATAAAACCTGGACGCACGATTTTGACAGGAGCGAGCGGAAGCGGGAAGTCGACCCTGCTCGCGCTGTTCAACCGTCTCTATCCAGAGAATTGTGATGGGATCCTGGAAGGCAGACTCGAACTGTTCGGACGGATTTACGACGAATACGCACCAGGCGAGATCAATCAGCAGGTCGGGACCGTATTTCAAGACCCGGACACGCAGTTCGTGATGGAACGGGTGGAAGAGGAACTCATCTTCACACTCGAAAATTTGCAGACACCGGTCGAGGTCATCGATCAGCGTGTGACGGAGATTCTCGAGTCACTCCAACTGACCGATTACCGAAATCGTCACATCGATTCCTTGTCAGGAGGGGAGAAACAGCGGATCGCCGTCGCTTGCGCCATGGTCGGACAACCGGAATGGTTGCTTCTCGATGAGCCGTTGACACACCTTGACCCAGTGACCGCGAATCGATTCGTCGACTGGCTCGATCACTTGGACAACGTGAACGTCATCGTTGTCGAACATCGCGCGCACATGTGGGGAGACTTTTTTGACTGGCACATCGAACTCGACCAAGGACGGATTGTACGGAACGAACCGTTTCAGCCGGTCGATGATTTTTCATTCAAACCGTCGCCTGAGCCACGACAAGCAGTCGGGCATTACGTGGTCGACGAGATGAAGCGTGACGCATTTCGATTAAAAGGGGTGACCCTAAAAGCTCGGATCGGGGAAGTGATTGCCATATTAGGACCGAATGGGAGTGGAAAGTCGACGTTTTTACGAAGTTTGACGGAGTCTGACCGCCGGGTCGGACTCGTCCCTCAATCTCCGGAACACTTATTTTTCATGAACTCGGTCGAGCAAGAGCTACAGTTTGGTCATGAGGAATCAATTGATGACGTACTAGAGGAGCTATCCCTCGAGGATAAACGAGTGTTCCATCCACTGTCACTCAGTCATGGACAGAAGCGACGACTCGCCGTCGGGATTCAGTTACTCTCAAACAAACAGTTGCTTGCCTTCGATGAACCGACGGCAGGTCAGGATGAGCCGTCACTCCGTGCATTAGAGATTTTGATGAAGCGACATGCGGCAAAGGGACAGACGATTTTGTTCGTGACCCATGACTTGTCGTTCGCAAATATCGCCCATACGTTCTATTTGATGAAGGACGGGGAACTCTCAGGACCATTCGGGGATGAGCTCTGGCAGGACACGGAGAGACTTCGTCATTATCGACTGACGGGAGGTCGAAAGCGATGTCACTCCATAATATGAATCCGACGATCAAGTTTGTGACGATGACGATCATCATGTTCGGGCTTGCCTTATTTTATAACCCGTGGACCCCGCTCGTCATCATCGTCGGTACGTTGACGATTCAATTACTGGCGACGGACGTTTCCTGGAAGAGGTGGAGCCTGTTCTTGATCCCATTTCTCGTCACGGCGCTCGGGACGTTTTGGACGACGCTCGTGTTTGGGAGGGAGCTCGGGGGCGAGACGTGGGTGACCCTTCTCGGTCAAGATATTTCAAAAGAAGAGGCACGCGTCGCCATGTCTCTTAGTCTACGTGTATTGGCATTCACCGTACTATCGCTCCTCTTCATGTTGACGACCGATTCGAAACGTTTCATCATGAGTTTGATGCAACAGGCAAGGCTTTCTCCGACAATTGCCTATAGTGCGCTCGTCGGATTCCGCTTCCTTCCGTTGATGCAACGGGAGATGCAACAGCTACAATACGCGCATCGTCTTCGTGGTGTACCTCTTGATACGAAATGGGAGCGGATTCGGCATGTCCCGAAACTACTTCTTCCACTGATGGCAGGTTCGATCCGACGTGCGGAACGGGTCGCCTTCTCGATGGAGGCGAGGGGTTTCACGAGTGGGAAACGGACCGTCTATGAGCGGATTGACGTCAAACCGTCCGACTACATGTGGTCCGGTATATTCTTCACACTGTTTGGCCTTTCCATTTGGATCGGCATATGAAAAGACGACTCACGGAGAGTCGTCAGCTTGTTAACTAATAATATGTTCGAACTCGTCCTTCCGGCGCCCACGCTTTCCACAGGCAATCCCGGAGCCGCATCGCGACTGAAGTCGCTGCTGGGTCTCCGTTGGATTGCGTTCCTGTAGGAGTCGGGGCGCCGTGGGACGAGTCACTCGAATGGCCAACACTTGTAGTGCTCATTTAGCTATTTTCTGTGGCGCCTCGTCTTCCAAAGAAATAGCCCCTGATCTATTCTTCGAAATGGTCTAAGCGAAGAAATAAGTTGGTAAACGCTACGTCCACTTCGTACAGAATGCCTCAAACTCGTTAAACATAAAAAAGAATCAAATCGCACATGGCGATTTGATTCATCAACAGCCTGAGACGACTCACGGAGAGTCGTCTTTCTTCGTTTCTTTCACGATGCGAAACTTCGGTTTGACCGATTCGTTGTTGAACGCCTCGAGAACGGTATTCTCGTTGGCCATTCGAATCTGTTGTGGCTCGCCTTTAGCTGTTGTACCGATGCAATACATGATCGCTTCATAATCCGCAAAGAGCGATTTGTAAGATGTCGCGTGATGCATCAAGCGACCTGGAGACCCCCAACCGACGATGATCATCCCGCCGCTTGCTTCTACCTCTTGTAACGTCTCTTCGACGTAATGGTAGTTCGTCTCATCGAGTTGAGATTCTACGTATGGAAGGTTGTCATTGATGGCGAGTGTCGGTACGAGACTGATGACCCGCATTTCTCGAATCGGTTGTGACAAATGATTTTGCATCAACATATAAGCACGCTGTGTCGTCGTGCCGGACAAAAAGGCATCGCTCATCCGCGGCGAGTAAATGATGACGGCACAGATGACGCCATCCTCCACATCGGTGAACTCATACGTTCGCATATAGCGTTTCGTTTTATCTTCATTGAAGATTGATTTGACGCGGATGGTTACTTCTTCTACATGCGTGTTCATTTCCATTCCTCACTTTTTCATGTAAGCATCAGCCGAGTGATTTAAACCACTCGACATATCGAATCGTGTAATATGCAACTCGTTGACTAAGCGTATCACGCTCATCCGGCAAGAACGTCACGCTTGATTTATAGTTCTCGAAGTACGTCATGACGTCATTGACATATTGCTCACTTCGATTGTATTCGAAGATGGCATTTCGGACGGATGTGACTGAATCGGTCTTTTTTCCACCGTGTTCACTTAAATAATACGCCGCCGTGTGCGCAGAATCAACAAGACTGTGTGGGTCGGCTTTTCCATCGCCGTTCCCGTCGCGACCGAGTCCGCCATACTGTTCAATCAAGGCAAGGTCCGTCAAATCTACTTCGTCTTCTGGGACATCGCCTTTTTGGTCATCGGTGTCATATTCCCAACCGAGCCAAGTACGGGGCATGAATTGAAAAGGTCCGATCGCGCCGACAGACGAACGCATCGACGAACTGTGTGAGAAGATGGTCTCTACACGGTGAACGGCAGCCAGTAGGCGCCAGTCTACGTCATACGTGTCAGCAGCGTCTTGATAGACGGCCAGATGCGTGTTCGGGACACCGTTCTCTCCATAATAGGTTCGATACAATCCATTGTTCACTTTATCATGTTGACCGAGCCAGCCGACTGCCCCGAGCAAAAGCACGAGCACAATGATGAAACCGGTCAGTCGCAGCATCATACGTTTCAAGATACCGCCTCCTAGCTTTTAGACAATACCCGAATAGTGTAGCATATAGCTAAGAGGAAGGACAGGAGTGGATATGGATGCTCGAACGTTTGATTTTTACAGCCATCATCGGCTACATGCTGATCGTTCAGCTCTTCAATGCCAAATTGATTCGTCCCTTGATTGAAACGAGAGGACGGGCATGGGTATACGAACAAACTGTGAAGTCGGCATGGGGACTGACCTTGTTGATTGTCGCCCTCATCTTTTTATTTCAAGTACCGCTAGTGAAAATTGGATTGAGATTCGCACCAGAAGCGGGGAACGAACAGGCTTGGCAAGTCTTTTACTTGTCATGCATCCTTGTCACCGTGACACTCATCTTTTATCTGTTGGTCAAAACTTCAGCACGTCTCCGACATGTGTTACGCCCTTACTATGAGCTCGATTTAGAGAAGTTGCTACTACCCCGGACAAAAGCAGAAGAACAGGCGTGGAGCGCCGTCTCAGTCACGGCTGGCGTGACCGAGGAATTCATATTCAGAGGAGTCCTGCTATACACGATTTCCCTCTATATCGAGGTGCCAGATGTGACTCTTGCCCTAATCGGGGGCGCCCTTTTCGGTGTGGCCCATGCCTATCAAGGGATAAAGGGAGTATTTACGACAGGGATTGTTGGATTCGGATTAGGCATCCTCTATATAGGGATGGGAGTCCTTTGGCCGGTTATGGTGTTACATGTACTTCTAGATTTGATTGCCGGTCCAATCCATGTCGATGCAAAAAGCGAGTGACCGCCTCCTCATAGGCGAGAGCGTCCTTGATCATGCAATCGGTATGTTCTGCGCCATCAATCAACACCAAGTCGTTCTTCCGGTTCAATGCATTCATTTCGACCGACATCCACGTCGGGACGAAATCATCTTTTGAACCATGTACGAATAGGATTGGGGTCGTCGTTTCCGTGACGGCCTTTTTCGGTTGGACTTGTCTCATCGTGAACCCGGCACGAGACCAAAGGAAATAGTCGATTCCCGGTAAAATGAGCTCGGCTGGGATGTGGTGTAACTCTCTCAGTTGATAACGCATCAATTGTTTCATATCGTCAAACGGACATTCAGCAATGACGAAGTCGACGTCTGTGAGCGGAGTCGTCTGCAAGACGGTGGCCGCTCCCATCGAGACGCCGTGAAGCCCGACTTGATCGACTGTTTCCTCTTTCTTCAACCAGTCCACCCAGTCGATCATATCGATTTTTTCATGGAAACCATATGAGGCATAAATTCCTTCGGACTCCCCATGTGAACGTAAATCGACGGCAAGCAGGTTAAAGCCGAGACGGTGGAACATGGCTAGGTGAGGGGCCATGAAACTATGTGATGCGGTATATCCATGTACGAACACAATCCATTTTGTTGACCCTTCATTCCGATAGATACGCCCGTAGAGGCAGTAGTCATCACGCGATTGAATCGAGACATGCTCGAACGGTACGTCATGATAAAAGGTGCGATCTTCGTCCGTATATGGAGCGAGTAACATCTCCGGAGTCTTTCGTTTGCCTCGCGTCATTCGTTTGAAGGCATAGTAGCTGATTGCGTAGTAACCTGTGAAAAGTGATGCTAATCCAATTTTCCATTTTCGTTGCATTGATAACGACTCCTTTCCACGTTATTGTACCCGAAACGACTCGATACGGTCCTGTTTTCTTATATAAGGGGAGGGCATACGTAACATAAGCAGGTGAATTAGATGAATGACGGCACATCGAAAGATTAGGTAGAGAACGGTATGATGAAGTGACAATAGCAGGAGGGTGGGGGGCATCTACATGGAGAGGTCAGAGATTTATCGAATGATTCAAAAGGTGTTGAGCGACAGAGAGGGAACGCTTGAGCGAGAAGTAACGTTCTCGTGGACGCTTGAAGGTGATGAACGGATTGTCGGACTCGTATTTGATATTATACTCGACCGGTATTTTCTATATAACCAAACAAGCCTCCTCACCGAGGTACAAGAGATTGCGCGTCTAGTCGAGTGTCGACCAGAGGAAATCGTCCGCGCTTTCTCCTGCCTCTCGGGGATTCGACTCGAATCAAATCATATCATCGAACGACTGATGAGCATCGAAGAGGCGACTATTTCGGAGAATGGATCAATCCGTGTTGCCATTCGCCTTGGAGGGTGGCTCACTCATCAATTGCATCAAATTGGTTGTGATGCCCTTCTTTCTTGTTGAGCTCGGTCAAGGTACCGTCAATCACACGAAGGACACGATCACACACATCGAGCATGCGTTCATCATGTGTGATGACGACGACACGTCTTCCTTCCTCATGCGCTTGTTTGGCCAATAACTCCATTACACGTCGTCCATTCTCATAATCCAAACTCGCCGTCGGTTCATCTGCCAAAATGAGTTGCGGGGAGTTAATCAAGGCACGTGCGACGGCCACGCGTTGCTTTTCACCTCCTGACAAGGTCGCCGGGAGATGGTGCAGACGGTGCCCTAAGCCAAAATCGGTCAACAGTTGCTTCGCATCCAACTTTTTCTTCTCCTGAATCAGCTCTAGTTGTTCGAGCACCGTCAAGTAGGGAATCAAGTGGGCCTGCTGAAACACGAACCCAACTTCATGCAGGCGTAACAGGCGACGTTGTTCCTCATCTAATTCGAATACGTCGCGTTCGTTCATCAAGAATGTTCCTTGATCCGGTTTTCGCAATAGACCGAGGATGTATAACAATGTACTCTTCCCGCTACCGCTCGGACCGACGATGGCGACGCATTCCCCTGGTGAGATATCTAACTCGATGTCATTCAATACGAGCTGACCGTCAAACTGATGTGATACATGGCTTAACCTCATGATGCTTTTCCTCCTATGATTTCAATTGCGTCGACTTGACGTAGTTTCCATAACGGTAACAACGCGCCAAGAACAGATAAGAAGATGAACATGGACCCGAATAGCGCGACATGACCGAAGTCGACGAGAAACGGTAACGATGATGGAATCAACGCATCGACGACGTACATGATCCCGATTGATGTGGCGACTGCGGCCGATACGATGACGATGACCTGAAAAAGCAGTGCCCGACCGATGATACGTGGGGAGAGGCCGATTGCTTTCAAAATTCCGAGCTCAGGTAACTTTTGAAGCGTGAACAAATAAAAGAATGCGGTCAAAATAAACGTTCCGATCACGAGTAAAAAAGCACGCATCATCGTGAATGTGCTCTGTTCGGCACTATATCCAGGAACCGACTCAATCAAATCTTGTTGACTCATGACGAGCGCATCGGACATCGTGGATTCCGTTCCAATTTCAGCCGATACATATGGACGTTGTTCTGAGTAATCCAAATAATCGAACCACGTCTCGTTCGTCGTGTAAATCACCGGTCCATGACTGTAACGACCAGACGCCTCACCGGCTATCGTAAAGCGGTAGTTGGAAGCGAAGTCGATCAACGAATCACCTGGCCCAAGATTTTCTGAAAGACTAGGATCGAAAACGACCTCACCTTTTCTAAGAGCGGAAACAGGACCGATATTGCTATCTTTTGGAAGAGCGAATAGTGTCACCTCTTCTTTTTTTCCATCAATCGTGACCGTGAGCTGTCGGACGCTCAGCGTTTCATTTGAAGTATCCGCTGTGACGTCTATAAACGATCGTGTCAATTGACCTTCTGAGTCTGGATCAAGTTGATACGTCGTAGCATTCAATTCGTGCAACGCAGAACCGTTATCATATGCGAGGCCGTCTGCTAGCCCTGTAATGAGTGACGTCAACATGACAATCAAGAATGTGATCACGAATAACATGGAAAACTTTCTTTTCTGTCTCCACATTTCTTTCCAACCTAACTGCATAAAAAAAACCTCCTTCAAGTACTGATGAAGGAAGTGTACGCAACCAATATGAACAGAATATGAACGACATCAAAAATGAAGATGAACCGTGGTGCCGATTCCAAGGCTAGACTCGACTGTGATGTTTCCGCCATGTAGGTCGATGATATCTGAGGTGATGGCGAGACCGAGACCTGTCCCTTGACTCGTTCGAGCTGTGTCTCCGCGATAGAAGCGGTCGAAGAGGTGCTTTTTTGTCTCGTCATCCATCCCGATCCCTTCATCCGTAACCGAGATGACGACACCCGGGTCGACGGTACATGTGATGTGGATGGTGCGCCCATCACGCGAGGCATGGACGGCATTTACCAATACGTTGTTCCAAACTTGTGCGAGTAGAACGGGGTCACTCTTCAAGACTACATCTTGTGGGATGTCAGTAACGACGGCAATCCCTTTTTGGTCAAGAATGAAGGCGTTCATTTGAATGACCTCGGATACCGATTGAAGCACATTCACATTCGCCTCGAGAATCGGTGGATTTTCATCCAATCGTGATAAAAGCAGCAGTTGCTTCGTCAATTGGGATAGACGCTTCGTCTCCTGTTCGATGACACGCGCATATTCCTTCGATATCCCTTTCGTTTCGTCAGCCAATTTTTCTGCATAGCCAACTAGGGAAGTCAACGGGGATTGAAATTCATGGGAGACATTCGAAACGAATCGTCGCTGTCTCGCTTCTGTCCGATCAATCTCGTTCGACATGTTTTGAAATTGTCGTGCCAACGTCCCAATCTCATCTTGACGCTCGACGGGGAGATGTTCCGGAGCTTTACGCATGGCGACGGATGTGGTCGCTTTCGTGAGCATCTGTAACGGGCGGACCAAGGACCTAGTCGAAATGGCAATCAAGCCAAATGCCAAGAGGGTCACGAGTGCGAAAAAGAGACCGACAAACAGATGTAACTCACGGATTTGGGCACTCAAGTCCGGACGGATAAAGATGACGTCTCCGTTTTCAAGTGTAAATCCATATGTGTTCGTCAATTCATTATCGAACAATCCGAGCAAGAAGAGATGAAACGGAAAGTCACGCATTCCTTGATAGGGAGCCCCGTTCCGTACGGACTGGACCACCGTGTCAGATATAGTCTCGTCTCGAAATGCACCGCCAAAACGTCGACGTTGGTCTGTCGAGTCCACGACGACCAGTTGGTATCCGGTTGCGGCTAAAAAGGTATAGAAGGCATCATAGTCTAAATCGGTATGGTTCTCGACATACGACTCTGCCATTTTGGCGACCCGTTCCGTCTTCTCGCTATAGGAAGGTTGCCACCACGTATAATAAGCCACATTGCTGATCAACAGAGAGATCGCTCCGGAAAGAAGTAAAATCAAGAACATCGTGACGATGATTCGCGTGTACAGTGTCTTCATCCGTTCACCTCGAGTGCGTATCCGACTCCTCGTACGGTTCGAATTTTCAGATCAGGGTGATCGAACCGATGACGAAGCCGCTTGATATGCACATCCACCGTTCGCTCATCACCCTCGAAATCAACCCCCCATACCAACTCGATCAACTCCTCACGACGATACACCCTTCCTGGGAATGAGGCGAGCTGAAATAATAGCTCGAACTCTTTTTTAGGGAGATAGAACAGCTGCCCCTCGAGCATCACTTCATACTCTCTTAAATCGAGTCGAAGAGGCCCGGCCTGAACTTGTGAAGCAGCCGAGCGTTGATAACGCCGTGAGACGGCTTGTAATCTGAACAATAACTCCTCAGGGATGAACGGTTTAGTTACATAGTCGTCTGCCCCATGCTCGAACCCTTGGCGCTTATCCTCCCATTCATCGAGAGCGGTTAAAAGGATGACGGGTATATCAAGAGTCGCCTTGAGTCGTCGACACAACTCACGACCGTCAAGCCCTGGGAGCATGATATCGACGATCGCGGCATCGATTGGCTGTGTTGTAAAACAATCTTCGCCTGTCTTCCCGTCGGTCGCTGTCAACACCTCATGACCCGCATCCTCGAACGTCTCCTTCACGAGGCGTAAAATGGAGGAGTCGTCTTCTACGATGAGTATACGCATATCGGTCGTTCCTTTCCGAAATTGGTTCGACACGACTCGAGGTGACCCATGCGGAGTCACCTCGAGTCGTATCAGCTTTATTGTTTCGTCATCTCTTGATGAAGGGCACGGAGTGCGCGGATGAACGCATCCTTAAAATATTTGTCTTCTTGTGTTTCTAATGTTTGGATGGCCTTTTGGTCACCGTTACTCGCTTTAACGAGAAGATTCAGGACTGTTCCCCAGCGTTTTACATGTTCTGGGCGAGGGTGGTTCAACGCGGTCGTCAGCGTGAACCAATACGGTTGATCGCGTCGATGCAACGTGGCAATCATCTGTTTGGCAAGGAGTGCTTCTTCTTCAGAAGGGATTGTTGCCGTGGCGAACCAACCGAGCATCGAGGCGCTCATCGATTCAAGTTTTTGTTTCATCGCAGGTTCGATCGGCATCCGTCCGAAGTCTGTCACGTTAACAAATACCAATCGGTCTTTCGGGTCAATATGTGTGATCCATCCTGACACTGACTTCAGATTTTCACGTTCTTTTGACTGGGCTTTACACGTATACCCCTGAAGTTTTCCGATGTAGATGCGGAATTGTCCACGGTCGACATGTTTGTCCACCTTGAACTCGATTTCTTGTCCTGCTTGAAACGGTTGATTCCGTTTATTCAACGTCTGACCCTTTTTCAATTCGGGTCGCTTGGAGATATGTCGCAATGCTTCTTGTTCCGTCCGATCATCCAATGTCCAAAGGTTGTGAGGGGTCACGTTTTTAAAACGATGACGCCGGACGTAGATGTATTGATCAAGCGCGTCGATCGCGTCTGCGGAAGTGGCAGTTCCATTCAAATAGTCATCAGCGATGTCACGTAAGGTGAGGGATTCGAGACGATCGATATGTCCTGAATAGGGAACGCTTCCGGCAACAAATAACGCGGTCGCAATCAACTCACTTTCTCGAGGGGTCAGCGGTCGTTTGGTCATGGTGCACTTCCTCTCTTAATTCATATGATTAGTATAACAAAAACAGTTCGACCGTTGTGAACTCAACTGCGATTTGGAAAAAAATGAGGAATGGACAGGAATCCCACCATTTATCTCGAATAATGACTTTTAGAGAATCGGATGAAGGTATGAAAAGTGAGGTGAGGCGATGAAGCTCTCCATTGAACCAGGGGATTACGTTGTATTGATTGAAATCAATAAAGAAGTACTCAAATGTGCCTCCCTCGAGGAAGCCGATCAGGCAGATCGTCTGCGATATGAGCTCGTCGGTCGGATGAGCGAACGCTTGCCGGCAGAAGTCATCGTTCCGTCCCTCATCGATTACATCCGATTCGGAAGCGGATATGTCGGAGATCGCATCGTCTGGGATGCTGAAACCGAGTCTTTTTTTTGCCAGCAGTTTGAGACCATTGACGGCTCCCCACTTGGTGAAGACTTAGAAGGATTTCGTCCCGACCCAAGCCGGGTGGAACTTTCGCGCTACTATACGTATTTGACGATTGGACGGATTGTCGAGTTTGATATGTTACATCCGGATGAGCCAAGCTATTGGTAAACTTGTCGACAACTTTTTATTCAAAAAAAGGGAAATCTAATCCAAAGTTTGAGATAATGGAATCACTTTATGAGTTTGGAATGGAGCGGAAGGAATGAAAAAGATTGCCCTTTTGACAGCGATTGCCCTTTTACTGCCGATGGGAGTAGATGCTGCGAAGCCTGTCATCCTTAAGAAACATGGTTACGTCGTCTCAGAACCACTAGTCACGAGCCAATATTATGTGAAGCAAATCGGCATGGACTTGGCCTGGAATAAGACGAGAGGCGCAACTGATATTGTTGTAGCACTGATTGACTCGTCAGCTGATCGGAACCATACGGATTTGAAGAACGTTCCTCGTGTCGTCAATTCCTTGAAAGGTCCATACACTGCGGATATTCATGGTACGCATACCGCTGGGATCATGGCCGGGAAACATAATCGTTTTGGGATCGCGGGACTCGCGCCGAACGTCCGCTATCACTTTTATAATGTGTTTTACGGGGCGAATTCAGATAAAACAGACTCCTGGACGGTCGCCAATGCAGTGGATACGGCTGTAGCGAAAGGGGCAAACATCATCAACCTCTCGCTTGGGGGGGATGGATATGATAGTCGTTTGGCCGCATCAATCAAACGGGCAAGGGCAAAAGGGGTCATTATCGTCGCATCATCTGGAAATGATCGAAAACAGACGATTCATTTTCCCGCAAATATGAAAGAAGTAATCGCGGTCGGTGCAATCGATTCTAGACATCGTCTCGCGAGATTTAGCAATATGGACGATCGCGTCAAAATCGTGGCGCCAGGTGTAAACATCCTCTCTCTCGGCGTCAACAACCGCTTTATCTATATGGACGGGACCTCGATGGCGGCACCGATGGTCACGGCGAGCCTTGCGCTCGTCAAATCGATCAACCCTTATTTGACACCGGGTGAGATCGACCAGTTGATTGCGAAGATGCCTCGAGCGTCAGGCAAGTCCTATACGGAATTAAATACAATGAGACTATTAGAAGCGACGGCTCGCCCGATTCATATCTCCGCCCCTTCGGTGTGGAAGAACCGATACGTGAATGATGTCAAGTTGAGTGTCATGAAGCATTCGAACTTGAAATCTTCGTTCACACTGTATCAAGGGAACAAGAAAATTAAGACGCTTACTCCAAATCGGTCGTTCACGATGTTTTCGAGTGGAGATTGGCTACCGAGCGGACAATACCGCATTGTCGGTCAAGTCACGGACGGAAAATATAAGCGCTATACGAGCCGAACAATCGATTATGTCAACACATTGAAGACGGCGGTTTCTGTGCAGGTGTCGGAGGAAGGGACGTTCACGATTCGTACGACACGAAAAGGGACGGTCACGGTACTTGATTCAAATGGGAAGGTCTTATACGAAGCGCTCCACAGCGCCGGGACATTCCCGGTAAGAGGGGATACGACGGAAAAGTTGACCGTCATTCTGAAGCCGACGGACCTTCGTGAAAAAGTAGTGACGACATCTTATAAGCCACCAATCATTGAAGACGAGCCCCCGGTAACAGAGACCTTATAAGACAAAAAGCCGCCTACTCCTAAGGGAGAGACGGCTTCTTCTATTTAATCGATGGTGATGGCTTCTCCACACCAACGGATACTCGCTTCTAATACGTTACCTTGGTCATCATTATGCTCGAAACTGAGTTTTCCATCTCGGATGATCTCGCAAAGACCGACTCGAACGCGGTCGCTCCAAGCGCGACGCGTCTCATGCGTTTCATCGAATACTGGAATGGCATCCGGGAAGCGCTCTTCGAGGTGTGCTAAATTGTGATGGTCAAAATGATAAGGTCGTTTCGAGAGTTCGTTCGGTGCCTTGATATCGAACGGTTCAAACCCTCGGACGAGACGATTATTTCGGTAGAAGGCGAACACGCCGTTGTTCGGGTGGAGCACTTTAATGTCATCGATTTCTATTACATAAGTCAGACGTTGAATCCAACCGTTTTTTGCATCCTGATGCATCAAAATCCCTCCTTAATCAATGAACACGCCTTATTTTAGCGCTGACTGACCGTAAAATCAAGTTTCGAATTTAAGTTGTCAACCGTTCAAATTTCAGCTACAATGGTGGAAGTGACTATGAAGTCTGGACAATCGCGGGACGCAAGTCTTGAGGAAAGTCCATGCTCGCACAGCCTGTGATGGCTGTAGTGATCGTGCTACACGAAACGATAAGTGTAGGCAACGCAAGTTGACGGCAGAAGAAACACCTAAGTCCTCGGATATGGTGTCCGCTTCTTGAAAGTGCCACAGTGACGGAGTCTGATCGGAAACGTTCAGAGTGGAACGAGGTAAACCCCACGAGCGAGAAACCCAAACTATGGTAGGGGAACTTCCAGACCGGAATCGAACGGGACGGAGGGCGCCGATGTGCGCAGATAGATGATTGTCACTCCATCGTGCCAGGGAGACCGCTATGAGCACCGGAGTACAGAACATGGCTTACAGGACAACATAGTCTCAACTGACAACGACAAGGAGTTCAAGCACATATACTTGAGCTCCTTTTTTCATGATTTTTTTACAACTTACAAAATGACTGAAAGATATTTATTTAGAAGGAAGGCGATTGCAGATGGCAAAACGTAAACTGATTGCGACGGCAGCGATGGGAATCGAGGCACTCGTGGCAAAAGAAGTAAGAGATTTAGGATACATGTGTGAGGTCGAGAATGGACGGATTTATATCGACGCTGAAATGGAAGACATTCCACGTCTGAACATGTGGTTACGGACAGCAGACAGGGTCAAGCTCGTCGTTGCCGAGTTCAAGGCGACAACGTTCACAGAATTGTTTGACGGGGTCGTGGCGTTACCATGGACCGACCTCATGCCGTGGGACGCGGCGTTCACAGTGGACGGACGCTCGGTCAAATCGAAGCTGTTCTCGATTCGTGACTGTCAGAAAATCACGGAGAAGGCGATTGTTGAAGCGATGCAACGTGGCTATCGTAAAGAAGGGGAATGGTTGCCGAAGTCAGGCGCCAAATTCCCGATCGAAGTTGCCCTATTGAAAGATGTGGCGACAATCACGATCGACACGTCCGGTCCGCTCCATCGTCGTGGCTACCGTGAGCTTCATTCACAAGCACCACTCAAAGAGACGATGGCTGCGGCGATGATTCAATTGACGAACTGGCGTCCAGACATGCCGTTTTATGATGTGTTCACAGGTTCTGGGACGCTCGCCATCGAGGCGGCGATGATTGGACGAAATATCGCGCCGGGTATAAACCGTGAATACTTCGCTCAAGATTGGACATGCATTCCGAAAAAAGCCTGGTATGCGGCAATCAATGAAGCAAACGAGAAAGCGGAGTGGGATAAACCGCTAAAAATCTATGGAATCGACCTCGATCCGCGGATGGTCAAACTTGCAAAAGACAATGCAGAACTCGCTGACGTCCGCGATGCAATCACGTTCGTCCATAGTGACGCAGCCGCATTGAAGCCGAAAGAAGAGTACGGGGTCATCATCGGAAACCCTCCGTATGGGGAACGACTTCAGTCGGAAGAAGAGATCATCGACTTGTACGAGCGAATCGGAGAGCAATATGCGAAATACCCTGGTTACAGTGTCTATATGTTGACGAGTTATGAAGACTTCGAGAAGGCATACGGACGCCCGGCGACGAAGCGTCGGAAGTTGTACAACGGAAATATCGAAACGCAATATTATCAATACTTCGGGAAACGTCGTCCACGTCCGGACCGTGACGCAAAACCGAAATCAGAATGATGAATCGATGACCGTTCAACTGAGCGGTCATTTTCTGTTTTATGAGAGCAAACTCACTTGTTTCATCATCCGTGTAACAGGTTATACATAACATATGTATGACTAGAGGGGGACAGATGATGGAAAAGTATACAGTCGAATATCAGTTACATGCGAAAGAGCAAAACACTCGGACGGTCGAGGTAGAAATGGACCGTGTGCCGGACTTAAATAATCAAGAAGAACTACATGCGGCTTACCAGATTGTATCTGACGCGATTCATGAACCAATCACAAGTTTTGAGATTGTATCTATTACGTGAGCCCGAGGCAGTCGCTTCGGGCTTTCTATATAATAATATTGGAGGAGTGAGTAGATGAATATTTTGGTAGTAGGCATCGGGGATGTCGCTAAAAAAGCTTATCTTCCAGTATATGCCGGATTAAAGGACGTCGATGTGTATCTCGTCTCTAGAGATGAACAGAAGTTAAAGGAAGTCATCTCGACCTATCGTTTTAAAGGAGGATATACGGAGCTTGAAGTCGTGTCGATGACAGAAATCGATGCCGTCATGATTCACTCGACGACAGCTGTCCATTATGAGCAAGCCGAGTATTGTCTACGGCAAGGGAAGCATGTATTCATCGACAAACCGATCACGTTCACTCTTGAAGAGACGGAGCAACTCGTCACATTCGCTAAAGAGAATGGAGTCCACCTCGTCACAGGATTCAATCGCCGCTTTGCGACGGCCACACAGGCACTCAAACAAGTCGAAGGAAAAAATATGGTCTTTATCCAAAAGAACAGAACGTATAAACCGGCAACGCTCCGTGAGTTTGTGATTGAGGATTTCGTGCATGTTGTCGATACGCTCCGTTATTTGACCAATCTTCAGCCTGTCGAGCGGTTGCGCGTGACACCACGGTTTGAAGGGGATGTGCTGAAACAAGTGATGATTCATTTCACCGCAGGGGGAATCGAAGCAATCGGTTGGATGAACCGAGACAACGGTTGTACCGAAGAAGTGATGGAAGTCATGTCACCGACCGTGAAGCGGGTCACACGCAATGTGGAGCGGATTACAGACTATGGACGAGACGGTGTGAAGGAATGGTCGCTCGACCCATGGGAGTCCAATTTGAAACGTCGAGGGTTTATCGACCTCGTAGAAGATTTTTTACATTTACTTCGGGGAGAACCGAACGCATCCGTCTTAGCGGAAGACAGTCTCGAGACACATCGTCTATGTGAAGAGATTCTTAAAAAAGTGCAATGAACCCGCTGTTTCTGTCAGATTCAGAGCGGGTAAAAACCCGATAAAAGGAGGCGATTTCGTTGGATATTCGTGAACTGATTATGCAAATCAATGACTATTTATGGTCGTATCTTCTCATCTTCGTATTGATTTCAGGAGGGCTTTATTTTACGATTCGAATGCGGTTTGTTCAATTTCGAATGTTACCGGAAATGTTTAAACTTTTATTCGTGAAAGGAATCAAGCATGGGAAAGGACAGGTCTCATCTTTCCAAGCATTTGCCATCGGAACGGCGGCCCGTGTCGGTACGGGGAACATCGCCGGCGTATCGACGGCAATCGCTTTAGGCGGACCTGGCGCCGTATTTTGGATGTGGCTCATCGCCTTAATCGGAGCAGCTTCGGCGTTTGTTGAAAGTACGCTCGCCCAGGTGTATAAAGTGCATGACGGCAAGGCGTGGCGCGGTGGTCCGGCGTACTATATCGAACGTGCTCTCGGTGCACGCTGGTTAGGCCTCGTATTTTCCATTTTGATTACGTTCGCGTTCGGATTTGCCTTCAACTCCGTTCAGGCGAATACAATCGCACTCTCGGTGAATAACGTTTTTGAGATTGATACGGTCTGGGTCGGCATCATCTTGTCCGTTGTCACTGCTGTCGTCATCTTCGGTGGAATTCGTTCCATCTCGACATTGTCGGGAATCATTGTACCAATCATGGCGGGCGGTTATATCTTACTAGCCATTTGGGTAATCCTCACGAATCTTGATGTCGTGCCACAAGTGTTCTCGGCCATCTTCTCTGAAGGTGTCCTCGGTTTCCAACAGTTGTTCGGTGGTGCGGTTGGTGCAGCTGTCCTCCAAGGCATTCGACGAGGCCTCTTCTCGAACGAGGCAGGGATGGGGTCTGCCCCGAACGCCGCAGCTACCGCTGAGGTGAGTCACCCGGTCAAACAAGGATTGATTCAATCGCTCAGTGTATTTGTGGACACATTGTTCATCTGTACCGCAACGGCAATGATTGTCCTCGTCTCAGGTGTAGAAGGTTCAGAATCTTTCCAAGGGATTGAGCTTGCCCAAGAGGCGCTTCTCGTTGAAATCGGACCGATTGCGACGACTCTCATGACAATCGCCATCTTACTTTTTGCCTTCAGTTCGATTTTGGCCAATTATTATTATGGAGAGACGAACATCGAGTTCATATCTGAGAAGAAGCGATATTTGATAATCTATCGGGTTGCCGTTGTCGGGATGGTCATGTTCGGTTCGGTACGATCTGCGGGACTTGTCTGGTCGATTGCCGACATCTTTATGGGCTTGATGGCGCTCGTCAACATGTATGCGATCTTCCGATTGAGTAAAGTCGCCAAGACTCTCCTTGACGACTATATGGTCCAAATGAAAGAAGGAAGAGACCCGGAATTCTTTAAAGAGGGTGTCGACCTTCCTGGTAAAGAACATATTGAAGCTTGGGAAACAAAAAAAGAAGAAATTAGTTGAACATCAATGGGATGTCCCTGGAACCAGGGGCTTCCTCTTCATTTTGAATCTATTATTTCAATTATCGTATATATTACAAGAAGAAAGTAGAGAATAACGATGAAACAAGTGTTTTTGACAATCGTCAAGCGATTTTTTACAGAACGTTTTTTTGATCAAGCGGCCATGTTAGCCTATTATTTCATTTTATCGACGTTCCCATTCTTATTATTCGTATTAGGGATTGTCGGATTTTTACCGTTTACGAGTGGCGATGTGATTCAAGCATTATCACTCATCATGCCTGAAGCCAGTTACAAGCTATTAGAAGGGAACATTGAAGCCATATTCGACAACTCCAAATTGAAATTAGCATCATTCAGTATCTTACCGGCACTCTGGATCTCATCGATGGCCGTACAATCTCTTGTTCGAGCATTGAATGATGCCTACCGAGCTGTTCGTAATAAAGCTTTTTGGAGGGGCGTCTTACAGGATATCGCCATCACCTTAGCGCTCATGTTTGTGTTACCATTCTCATTGCTCGTCCCTGTTATTGAGACGGCACTTCGAGAAATCTCTTCATACGTGTTGTTCATCGATGAGATTGTCACGACATATGCACAGATTTGGTTTTACTTCAGATGGATCATCGGAACAGGTCTTCTATTCACTGTATTCGTATTTGTATATAAGTGGTTACCAAGTGTGTCCGGAACATTTAAAAATAGTTGGGCCGGAGCCGCTTTTGCAACAGTAGGGATTCTGCTTGTCTCGAACGTGTTTAGTTACTATTCACAATTCGCAAACTATGAACAGTTTTACGGTCAACTCGGTGCGTTCATCGTCTTATTGATTTGGTTCTATCTCGCTGCCTCTGTCATCTTGCTTGGTGGGCTGTTGAATGCGACGTTAATCGAGAGGAAAGAAAAACTTCGTTAGACGTGTAATTGCTAGTTATCATTCGAAAGAATAGGGAATGGTAACGTAAGGTCACATCATCTAAGCGGAGGTGGGAAACATGAATATGCAACGGCTCGTACACAATCGTCGTTTCATCGATCAATCATTGTTTTACCTCGCCTTACATCTGTGGAAATGGATCCTACTGTTACCTGTCTTGTTCTATTTAGACGTCTCGTTCCGCCATTCGCCATTCTCTGAGTACTTGATTGTCAGTATCATCTTGTATCTCATGTTTCGTGTAATTCAGTATGTAATAGCCAGTCGGGCATCTCTCATGGAATTAGTAGAGTTCGCGTATGGGGTGCTATCACTTGTTCTCGTCTTCTCGTTCATGATGGAAATCGGCGCGCCACCGATCGCTGTCGCAATTGTTGGCGCTGCATACTTGAGCCATCCGATGCTTTCTCTACATCACTATCAAAACTTTTCAGAGCGCAAATGGTTGAACAAACAGCTTCAATTATTTAGCCCGATGCTTCGACAAGGTGAGGTACCGGTTCACGTCCTCGTGTTGACGGAAGATGAAATTGTGATTACTGTAGAAAGTGGAAAAGAGTTTACGTACCGTCATATTTACTGGGGCGGTTTTTATGTAGAAAATCCTTCCTAAAAGGTGGTTACTCAGTTGTTTAGTGGATTTGATAATGTGATTGTCATCGTATTCTGGATTACAACATTCATTGCTTTCTTCAAAGGCGCCTATGATATGTGGCGTGAATACCGCACTTCGAAAGAAAAATCAGTATTGTACTTTTTAATCGTACTGATTCTCACATGGTTTTGGTTCAATCCATACGAATTGGTCGCATTGCATCCGTTCGTACTAATGGCGTACTATTGGAACCGAAATCGGTGGATGCGAAACGCAATGTTCGTGTTGGTTCTCGTACCGTTTGTAATTCGTGTCTGGTTAATCGCAGCATCGATGTAAAACAAAAACTCGGTTCCCTATAAAGGGACCGAGTTTTTGTGTGAATCGTTACTCTTTCTTTGCAGCTGCCAATTCAGCTTCCATTTCACCGAATTCACGGTTAATGCGTTTTTGTTCTTTCTGGCTAGTAAAGTTACTGACAAGTACGATTGCCAACATACTCAAGAAGAAGCCAGGTACCATTTCGTAAAGGACTGTCGAAAGTCCAGTGACAATCCAGAGAATGACGGTAATGGCACCGACGAGAATACCAGCAAGGGCACCTTGACGTGTCATCTTGCTCCAGTAAAGTGACAAGAGGATTGCTGGTCCAAATGCAGAGCCGAATCCAGCCCATGCATATCCGACAAGTGTGAGGATTGTGCTTGATGGGTTAAGTGACATGAGCGTTGCTACAACTCCTACTAGCAAGACACCAACACGTCCGGCAAGGACCATCGTCTTCTCACTTGCATCTTTGTTGAAGAACTTACGATAGAAGTCTTCTGTCAACGCAGATGATGTGACGAGCAATTGCGACGATACCGTCGACATGACCGCAGCAAGGATGGCTGCCAATAAGAAACCAGTGATGAACGGGTGGAACAAGACTTCAGAGAATTGAATGAAGACTGTTTCCGGGTCCCCCAGTGGATTTCCTTGTCCTCGGAAATAAGCGATTCCGACGAACCCTGTCATGACGGCACCGATGATAGATACTGTCATCCAACTCATCCCAATACGACGAGCCGTTTTCAATGATTTCACATCACGGATTGCCATAAAGCGAACAATGATGTGTGGTTGACCGAAGTAACCAAGTCCCCAAGCGAGGAGACCGATAATCCCGAGTGTCGTCGTCCCTTTAAAGAGGTCGAACAAATC
The DNA here is from genome assembly GCA_902362975.1 of Caryophanales bacterium. Classification (GTDB taxonomy): domain Bacteria; phylum Bacillota; class Bacilli; order Exiguobacteriales; family Exiguobacteriaceae; genus Exiguobacterium. The sequence continues at coordinate 2,775 of CABIYO010000028.1, read as the reverse complement.
GGCATTGATTGTCGTCGCAGAGTTGACAGCAGTGTCTACTCCACCGATATCTGTTAAAGCGACGAATGGTACGAGCACGAGCGCCAAGAACATGATGACACCTTGTGCGAAGTCCGTCCAACTAACTGCCGTGAATCCACCGAAGAGGGTGTATAAGATGACGACACTAATTGTGACAATGACACCTGTCTGATAATTTAATCCGAATGAGCTTTCAAACAACTTCCCGCCGGATACAAGTCCAGCTGACGTGTAGAACGTGAAGAAGATGATGATGACGGATGCAGAAAGGATCCGTAGCCAGTTCGAGTGATCTCGGAACCGATTCTCTAAGAAGTCTGGAATCGTAATCGAATCGTTCGCCATCTCTGTGAAGACGCGAAGTCGTGGAGCAACTAACAAGTAGTTCAAGTAAGCTCCGATGACCAATCCAACGGCTAACCAAATTGCTGAAAGTCCAGTTGCATACATTGCACCCGGTAGTCCCATTAACATCCAACCACTCATATCCGAAGCTCCGGCTGACATGGCGGTAACACCTGGCCCCATTTTACGGCCACCTAACATATAATCTGATGAATCGGTCGTTCGTTTATACGCAACGTATCCGATAAGAAGCATCATCACGAGATAAATTGCGATTGATACCCATTCTTGCCATAGCATTGAATTACCTCCTACTAATGTTAAACAATCTATTTAATCAACTCGTTCGCGATTGTGTGAAAACATCACACAGTTAAAAACAAAAGTTGAAAATGAGAACTTGTGCTTTACCTTACAGAACCTTTGAAATGATTGCAAACTGACATCCTTTCAAGAAAACGACTCTAAAGCCCATTATACCAATGGATGAGGGATAAAATTTTCGGGAAAAGTTTAAATGTTCTGAATATTCGAGATGCCGAGGACTTTCCTATGTAACATGAATGTAATATTTACGGGAAAGTTTTCAGAAAACATATTTTTAAACATAAGAAAAAGAGCATCTTTGAATGCTCTTTCAGGCTGTTGACTAACATGAATCATATCGCTCGCCTGTCCGGCGCCCACGCTTTCCGCAGGCAATCCCGGAGCCGCATCGCGACCTAGGTCGCTGCTGGGTCTCCGTCGGATTGCTTTCCTGTCGGAGTCGGGGCGCCGTCGGGCGAGCAACGCAAACGGTCGTCATCTGGCGGCCGTTTGTCTTTTTCTGAGGCCTCGACGGCCGAAGAAAAAGCCCGTTGCATACTTCGAATCGCTCCAAAAGGGGAAAGGGAAGGTAAACGCCGAGCCCGCCCGTCATCACGTCATCAAAAGGAGGAATCCGATATGTACCGCGCCCATCCTGAAAAACGACATGAAGCGATCCAGACGAAGACCACGTTGGACCAGCTGGTCCCGCAGGATCACCTCGTCCGAAAACTTGACCGCCACATCGACTTTTCGATCGTCCACCGCCTCTGCGCCCCGCTCTATTCGAATACCGGGATGCCCGGCATCGATCCCGAGATCATCATCAAAATCATTCTCCTCGGGCCGCTGTTCAACATCCGTTCCGTGCGTCAGACCGTGAAGGAGGTTCAGACGAACCTCGCTTATCGATGGTTCCTCGGTCTCGGCATCGACGAGAAGGTGCCCGATCATTCAACGATCAGCCAGGCCTACCGGCGTCGTTTTCACGACAACGACGTGTTCCAGGAAATTTTCGAGGATATCGTGCGGCAGGCTGAGGCGCACGGCTTCATCTCCGGTCGGATCCTGATCACGGACTCGACGCACATCCGGGCGAATGCGAACAAGAGGAAGTTCGACAAGGTCGAGGTCGAGCGGGTCGTCGGCGAAATCGAAGAGGAGCTCCTTCCGAGGGTGAATGAGGAGCGTGCCGAGCGCGGAAAAAAGCACTGAAGCCCAAAGGGGCCGGTAAAGAGCGTCGGCTTGTCAAGGTGAGCCGGACCGACCCGGAAGCGGGCTATATGTATCGTGACCAGAAACCGGAAGGCTTTTTCTGGCTGTCGCATCGGACGGTCGATGCCAAGCACAACTTCATCGTCGACGTTCACGTCACGCCCGGTAACGTCTCCGACAGCACGGTCTACCTCGACCGGATCACCCATATCCTCGATCGCTTCGACTTCCCGCTCGAGGCGGTCGCGCTAGATGCCGGGTATTACACGACCGAGATCGCGAAGGCGCTGACCGAACGCGGCATATTCGCCGTCATCGCCCGCCGGCGCTTCGGCGGGAAGAAGGGGATGTTCCGCAAGTCACGGTACACCTACGTCCCGGAAGAGGATGTGTACATCTGTCCGGCGCGTCAGCGCCTCACCTACCAGACGACGGATCGGCACGGCTACCATCACTATGTCTCCGACCCCGCCATCTGTCGGAACTGCCCGCTCCTTGCGAAATGTACATCCAGCAAATCACACCGTCGCGACATCACCCGACACATCGACGAACCTTACCGCGAAGCGGTGAACGCGAACCGCCTCTCGGTTTCCGGACAATATCTCTATCGGCTTCGCCCACAGACGGTCGAGCGTTCGTTCGCCGACGGGAAAGAGCTCCACGGGCTCCGTTTCACCTTCTACAGGGGGATCAAGAAGGTCCAACGCGCCAATCTGGTGGCAGCCACCGCACAAAACATGAAAAAGCTGGCCAATCTGTTGGCCAGAAAAGACTGTCTACATAACATTTCTTCAATTTTATGGGAACAGAACGCCTCAAGAAACCGAGAACTACAAAAAAGGACGAACCAGGTCGCATCTTGCGACCTGGTTCGTCAACAAGCTG
>CABIYO010000027.1 GCA_902362975.1 Caryophanales bacterium | reverse complement strand
GGCGGCCGAGAAAATGCCTGAACTGGAAAACCGCACACGAGGCCTTCACCGAGGAAGTGTTGCGCTTAATTTGACAAACCGTCGAGAAAAAAAGTTTGAAAATAATGTTTCTATATATGCGTGTCGAAAATAAGTGGGCGACTGAAAATAGAGGATTGACAACTAGCATGCCTAGTCCGTAATATTCGTCTCAACACGTCAAACACAATTACATCATTTACTCTTATCGCGAGTTGGCAGAGGGAATTGGCCCTAAGACGCCGCAGCAACCGACCATTTGGCACGGTGCTACATCCACCAGACACATGTCTGAAAGATGAGAGGAACAACCAATTTGGGTGTGCCTCTTTCTCGCGGAGAAAGGGGCTTTTTTCATGCATAGAGTTAAGAAAGGGGAAAACCATCATGGCTTATGAGGCGTTTACAGAACAGAGTGTCGTCGACCACGTTCGACAGTTAGGGTTACTAGAAGAGGGGATTGCAGAATGCGAGGAGATCGGGGATGGAAATTTAAATCTCGTCTTTCGCATTCGTCAAGGAGAGACGTCATTGATTGTGAAACAAGCGTTACCGTACGCAAAAGTTGTAGGGGAGAGCTGGCCGCTCACGCTTGACCGGTCTTGGATCGAACAGCTGGCTCTTCGTGAATTTTCTAAGGTCGTGCCTCAGTTCGTCCCGAGTGTCCTCGGGAGTGACCGTGAACTCGCCTATACGATTTTAGAAGATTTATCATCGTTCGAAATCGTCCGCACCGGCTTCCTAAAAGGAGAGAGCTACCCGAACTTAGCCCGCCACGTCGGTACGTTCCTCGGGGAAACGTTGTTTGCGACGTCTGACTACGCGAACGGACCACTCGTGAAGAAACAAATCGAAAAAGAGTATTACAATCCAGAACTATGCGATATCACGGAAAGGCTGATCTTCACCGACCCGTATCGCGACGCAGAATCGAATCAAATCGAGCCAGTCCTTCGTCCAGATGTGGAGCAACTGTGGTCAGACCTCGCCTTGAAAATTGAAGTGACGAAATTGAAGGTTGGGTTCGTGACGAAGCACGAAGCGTTGCTACATGGAGATTTACATACAGGAAGCATTTTTGCGACCCGACAGGAAACGAAAATCATCGATCCTGAGTTTGCCTTTTACGGTCCGTTCGGCTTTGACATCGGTCAAATCATTGCCCATTTGGTCTTCTCAACGTATGCGCATCCGTTGAAACGGTTCGAACGCTTCACAGAAGTACTCACCGTCTGGGAGACGTTCGAGAAAACGTTCCGTACTCGCTTTACACAGGCCGCAGAGCCGTTCAACACAGTAGGATTCGTGGACGAACTGTTGCCATCCATTTTGAGCGATGCGATCGGCTACGCGGGCTGCGAATTGATTCGGCGGACGGTCGGTCTAGCTGGTGTCGCCGACTTAGAGACATTGCCGGATGACCTTCGCATCGAACGGAAACGTCACGCCCTAGAACTTGGTACGCGTCTCATCAAACAGCGTCATCAGATCCAATCGATCGATCAGCTGATCCCGGTCTTGTCGGAGGTGCGCGTATGAGTGTGCAAAGTATTCATTTCGATGCCGACACGGAAGTGTTGACGATTTTAGATCAGACGCTGTTGCCGCAAGAAGAGCGCTATGTCGAAGTGTTGACGCTCGAACAAGCCGAGCAGGCAATCAAGTCGCTTCAAGTTCGCGGTGCACCGGCCATCGCTTATTTCGGGGCGTTTGTCCTTGCGAAAGAAGCGTCACGTCTACAAGACAATCCATATTTTCATCTCCAATTGAATCAAGTCGGTCAACGGTTGATTGCGACAAGACCGACCGCGGTCAACTTACAGCATGTCATCGAATCACTCCTTCGACTGAATGTGGGAGAGGACTTTGAACAGATTGCAAAAGCAATCAAGCAGCGTGCGATTGAAATCTTTGAACAAGACGTGGCCACGTATCGTACGATTGGGGAGCATGCGCTCACCGTGTTACCCGCTGGTGGCAACGTATTGACGATCTGTAACGCCGGTGCCATCGCGACGTCACGATACGGTACCGCGCTCGCGCCGTTTTACGTCGGAAAAGAGCGAGGCATCCCGTTTCGGGTGTTCGCGTCCGAAACGCGACCACTGCTTCAAGGAGCACGATTGACCGTATGGGAGCTCGACCGGGCGGACATCGACGTTACATTGATCACGGATAATATGGCGGCGTGGACCATCCAGACGAAACAAATCGATGCCATCATCGTCGGGGCGGACCGTATCACCCGTACCGGTCATACAGCGAATAAAATCGGAACACTCCAGCTTGCGATTTTGGCGAAGCATTACGGCATCCCATTCTATGTGGCAGCCCCACATTCGACGTTCGATTTAGAGGCGGACGACACGATTCAAATCGAGGAACGGGACGCCCATGAAGTGACCCATATCGGAGGACATCCGACGGCACTCGTCGGCATCACCGTCTTCAATCCGGCGTTTGATGTGACCCCACCCGAACTGATCACCGGTCTGATCACAGAGACTGGTGTGCTCGAACCGACTGAGTCGGTCATTGTAGAACATGTAGGAGGAAACACATATGTCTAAAAAAATCATCTTCTTCCTGTTGACCGTCATCTTAGCACTTGCCGGATGCACGAACGAACAGGCGCAACCGAAAACGACTACGACAACAAGTAAAACGGAAACGAAAACCGTCAACGTCTCAAATGAGACACTTCCGAAAGATTTAGAAGTCGCCCTCGTCATGCAGATGTCGATCGGGACATTCTCTTCGCAATATATCGAAGGGGTGACCGAGCAAGTCGAAGCGTTCGGTGGCAACGTGAAAGTGTATAACGCCGAAAATGATTTGTCGAAAATGGCGAGTTATGTCGATACGGCGACGACACAAGGAGTCGATGTGATCTTGATTGACCACGGACGTGCCGATGCCTTGAAAGAGCCTGTTCAACGGGCGCTCGACAAAGGCATCAAAGTTGTCGCATTCGATAACGATTTGACGAATGAAGGCGTGACGGTCATCGACCAAGACGATTATTCACTCGCATGGCGCTCGCTCAAAGCACTCGCGGAAGATTTAGACGGGGAAGGGAACATCGTCACGATTTGGGTCGGTGGATTCACACCGATGGAACGCCGTCATACGATTTATGATGCATTCTTGAAACGGTATCCGGGCATCCAGGAAGTCGCGAAGTTCGGTTCGGCGACGAACAACACGGCGCTCGATACGCAAAGCCAGATGGAGGCGATTTTGAAGAAGTATCCAGAAGGCGAAATCGATGCGGTGTTTGCGATGTGGGACGAGTTCGCCAAAGGGGCGAGCCGTGCCATCAAGCAAGCAGGCCGTGACGAGATTGCCGTTTACGGGATTGACTTGAGTGACGAAGACTTGCAACTCATGCAAGAAGAGGGGAGTCCGTGGAAAGTGACAGCTGCCACAGATCCAGCCGAAATCGGCCGTATTCAAGTCCGATACGCTTATCAAAAAGTGGTCGGGGAAGAGACGCCTTCCATTCATTCGGTCGACCCATATCTAGTGGACCGTGATGTCTTGCCGAATGAGCCTGTCACGATGGATGACCTTGGACAGTACGTTCCGGGTTGGGGTGAATCAAATGCGGCATGGTCGGATTGGATGAAGGAGACGGACTGATGATTCGCTTGGAACGAATCACGAAACAGTACGGTGACGTCACGGTGCTCGATCAACTGTCATTCAGTTTGAAGCCTGGAGACATTCATGGTCTCCTCGGTCTGAACGGGGCCGGTAAGAGTACCCTCATCAAACTGCTAAACGGAACGGCTGAACCGACGTCCGGCGAGTTGTCCATTGATGGAAAACCAATCCGCCTCACACCAGCGGAAGCGATTCGTCAAGGCATCATCACGGTGTCACAAGAAGTCGATGATGCGCTCTATTTGGACTTGCCTGTATACGAAAATGTTCTCCCATGGCAGACGGTGAAACGGATTCGCCCACAACTGTTGAAACAGCGGGCAAAAGACGTGTTATCTCGGGTCGGTTTAGACATCGATCCAACGCGTCCGGCCAGTCACTATCCGCTAAGCGTGAAACAGCGCCTTCTCATCGCTCGGGCACTCGAGAGCGATGCTAAGTATTTGCTCCTCGACGAACCGACCGCTGCCTTATCGGAAACGGATGCCGACGCCTTACTTGAATTGTTACAGGAGCTTGCGGCAGAAGGAGTCGGGATTGTCTTGGTCACGCATCGTTCAAACGAGCTCACACGGGTCACGTCGACCTCTACGTTTCTTCGAGACGGACGTGTTGTGTACGGTGGACCGTACCAATCGCTCTCTTCAGAAGCGGTGCAGACATTTTTGAGTGGGACAACATTTGATGCGGCGTTAGAAAAGGCGGTGCCGGAAGACAAGATTTGTTTGTCCGCGCAGTTGACCCTTCCGGCGTTCCAATCCGAGATTTCGATTGAAGCGTATCGCGGGGAAGTGCTCGGGATTGGTGGATTGACGGGAAGTGGGAAGACGGAACTGATGGAAGCATTGTTTGGTCTTTCTGGGATTCGTCAATCCATCACAATCGAGGGGGAAGAACACGTGATCAAAGAACCAGCCGACGCCGTACGTTTAGGGTTTGCACTCGTTCCAGAGGAAAGACGTCGTCATGGATTATTTTTAGACGAGACGATTGAACGGAACGTGATTGCTGTCGCAGGAAAGACCGATGATGTCTCGGATGTATTGAAATCGCTTCGCGTCCGCTATGCGAACGTGAAACAACCGGTAAGTGAGCTGAGTGGCGGAAATCAGCAGAAGGTCGTCTTCAGCAAATGGTTGCTCGATGACCGAGACATCTATCTGCTCGACGAACCGACAAAAGGAATCGATATCGCAGCGAAACAAGACGTGTATGAACGCGTCATTGCACTCGCGAAACAAGGGAAGACGGTATTGTTCACGTCAAGTGAGCGACATGAACTCGAACGGGTCGCTAATCGGATCGTTTGGCTCGACCGTGGACAAACTGTAGAGAAAGGAGGCGTGTAAGATGGCACAATTGGTGGTCAAGGAACGAAAACGAATCAGCGGTCATATCGGTCAGTATGGGACGTTACTCGCAATCCTTGGTTTGATTGCGGTCTTTACCGTGACGAACGATCAATTTCTGACGTATGCAAACTTTAGTGACATCATCAAATCGGTTTCAATCGTGTCGTTACTTGCCCTCGGCGTCACGTTTTCGCTCATCGTCGGAGGATTCGACTTGTCGGTCGGCTCGACGGCGAGTCTTGCGACAATCGGGGCGGCAGCAAGTCTCGTCCTTCATCGGCAAGAACTACTCGTCGCTCTGCTGATCCCACTTGCACTCGGGATTCTCGTCGGGCTGTTGAACGCGCTCGTCACAATCAAATTCCGATTACCGGATTTACTAGCGACACTCGCCATCATGTACGTCATTAACGGGATTCAGTTGACGTATACGAAAGGATTCTCGATTTATGACAACATGCCGATTGAAGGGGGGACGGCGCCAGGACGTTTCATCCCGTCGTTTCTATTCATCGGTCAAGGGACGATCGGTCCAATTCCGTTCGTCGCCCTGCTCATGCTGGTGTTCTTTATCGGAGCGCATCTGTTCTTGACTTATACGCGGACCGGGCGTGAATTTTATTACGTCGGATCGAACGCCGAAGCGGCCCGTCGTTCTGGGATTGCCGTGAATCGCATTAAACTTTATGCCTACGTGCTCAGTGGGTTGTTTGCAGCCATCGGTGGGATCATTCTTGCATCTCGGATTGGGACTGGTCAGGTCTCGGCTGGAGCACCTCTTTTGATGGATGCTGTCGCGGCTGCTTACATTGGTTATGCTGTCTTCGGAACAGGGCGTCCGAACGTCATCGGAACATTGATTGGAGCTATTTTGATTGGGATTCTTCTAAACGGACTGACGATGTGGGATGTCCCGTATTATGCGCAAGACATCGTCAAAGGGACGATTCTCATCGGAGCGCTCGGTCTTTCTTATATTCAGAAGAAACAGCGGACATGACAAAACCCCCGGACATCAGTTGTTCGGGGGTTCGCTTTGTTCACGTGTCGTTGAAAGAAACGGATACACACCACCATTCGTCTCCTGCATGAACGTGTCTTGAGGGATGAAACCTAGAGACTCGTATAATCGGATGGTTCGTTTGTTAAACGTGGCGACGGCAAGACGCACTGTGCGAGTCCCAAATGTCGCCTCGACCCAATTTAGGATTGAATTGAGGAATGGATATCCATTGCCGTTTCCCGTCAAATCAGGGCGCATGCCGAGACCGATAGAAACAGCGTCTACTGATTCGAGTTGCAACGTGACGAAACCGATGAGTTCGTCGTCAAGAATGGCGAACGTGGTATCACCTCGCTCATCTGCATCTAAAAATGAGGCGAGGTCTTCCTCGTCGGCGTCCATATTGTAAAACGCGTAGTCGCCTTCATAGCGCCACTCAAAGGCGATACGTTCGGCTTGCTCTTGGGTGAGTGGTTGAAACGTATAATTCATTGAAATTCCTCGTCTCTGACGGAAGTGGTCATGCTACACTCAAATCGCATCATGAAAATAAAGGGAGGGACAAGATGGCAGTCAAGTTGGATATGATCGGCATCGTCGTGACGGATATGAAGCGGTCGCTCGATTTCTATCGGACGCTCGGGTTTGAGATTCCAGAAGCGATGAACGGGGAAGCACATGTAGAGATTGATGAAGGAGGCGTGCGTCTCGCGTTCGATACGGTGGAAGTGGCCGAATCGGTGTACGGGGAATGGAAACAGGCAGAAGGACATCGGATTGAGCTTGCCTTCTTATGTGAAAGTCGAGAGTCGCTGAATGCTTTGTATGATTCAGTCCTTGAACAAGGTTATGCGTCACACAAAGCACTGTGGGATGCGTTCTGGGGTCAACGTTACAACCGTCCTCTTATTTAAACAATAAATCAAGTAGCATCTCACCAATCGGTCGTTCTTTTCCTTCATAAGGAAAAGCGTGGATATGGATGGCGGGATTAAAATTCAATTCGATGATACCGTATTCGACTTGCGCATCATCGAGAGAGGAAATCATCATATCGACACCACAGATGGTTGCCCCGACTGACTTAGCGGCATCGACAGCAACACGCTTATAGATGTCAGAAATTTGATCCGTATAGTCGATACTATCTCCGCCGGTACTGATATTAGAGTTTTCGCGTAAGAAGACACGCTCATCGAGAGCGGGAATACTATCGGGGGTCTTGCCTTGAGCACGTAAAAATGAGATGACGACCTCGTCGATTTCGATTTTCTCGAGCGGTGTCTTGTATCCTTTTCCGGGTAAGAATGTCTCAAGTAAAACGACATCATCAAACGTTTTCGCATACTGAAATGCAGACAGTGCTTCCTCATACGTCGTCGCTCCGTCTTTAACAGAAGGAGGCGAGAATTCTCCCTCCTCTAAGCGTCTCGGGGCGTAGCCCGGCGTAGGTGGGAGATGAATCGCCCGGTCCAAAACTCTTCTCCCCCTGTGACAGATATGACGAACAAAAGTTCGTGATTCCGTCAGATTCTCCCTCCCCCTCCGCGGGTATTGGATGAGGAGGACACATCACGATCTGCTGGAGGGAGGAGGGACGGACATGCTGAAAGGCTATAAATACAGGCTCCACCCGACACCGGCACAGGAAGAGTTCCTCATCAAGACGATCGGCCGGATTTGCCATCGGAACGACCAGGGCGAGGAAGTGTGCATCATGTGGCGATTCGAGTGGAAGAAACAGACGATATGACGAAGTGGATCGAGAAGCTTGACGCACATGGGATCAGCCACTCTGGTCTTATTGACCGTTACTATTTTCAGTCGATTTACTTCCGCGAACCGAGCGGAATCTTAGTGGAACTGGCAACAGATGAACCGGGATTTGCGACGGATGAATCGCTTGAGACACTCGGAGAGCGATTAGCCTTGCCGCCATTTCTTGAGTCGAGACGAGTGGAAATCGAATCGAGACTAAAGAAGCTATAGTCGAGTGAACATTCATAACTGTCATGAGGTGAATGAATTGGAGACGCAAGCAGTCAATCTTGTGATTGCCAGATTACTAGGTGAAATTATCGAGCAATACCCCCCTCATCAATGGATAAAAACAGAAGAGGCATTTCCGCATCCTTATCAGTTTAATAAAGTGAGTTATGACTATTCTGGTGAGGTTGAACCGATGACGCTGGAAACATTTCAAGACCTGGTTAACAAGCTCGGAAATAACCATTGGTACTCATCTAAATTCGAAGAGTTGCTACACAATATTTATATCAATCAATGGGTGCCAACATTCACATCAAATTTCGGTAAACATTGGCAATGCTACCATGACTTATTGTTTGATGCGTATAACGATTGGAAATATACACATTTTGAATTGTATGACGAAGATGGAAATGAACTCGATGAAGAGTTAGAAAATAACCTGAATGAATGTTTTGAAGATTTCATTCATCAGACGTCCCCAGAACTATATGTGAAAAAAATGATAAAACTTTGGTGGCGATGAGTCCTAAAAGCAAAGACATACAAAACCCGACGATCTTTTCAGTCCGTCGGGTTTTGTGCGCCTAGGAGTAGGGCGAGTTCGTTCGTTCGGTTGACGACGAGATCCGCAATCGTGTAACGATCGAGTACATGAAGAAACGCCAACATGGCTTCATTCAACACACCTCGTAAATCACAGGCAGGTGCGATGACGCATCGGCCTTCCCCGAAGCATTCCACGAGTTCGAACGGTTCCATCGTCCGAACGACTTCCCCTACATTGATGTCATCCATCGGTCGTGCGAGTCGAAAGCCGCCACCTCGACCACGCACCGATTCCAAATATCCATGTTTCCCAAGCTCATATACGACCTTCATGACATGGTTTTTGGAGATGTTATATTGGTCTGCCACTTCTTGAATCGTGACGAGCCGATGTGAAAACGTAGCGCTATACATCAACGTTCGCAGTGCGTAGTCACATGTTTGCGTGAGTCTCATCCATCATCACCTCTCGTTTCATTGTACAAGACAATCCAAAAAAGTGCGATTCGAACAAATGTGAAAGGGTGATGGCGAAAATAAGTCAGAAACGTGAAATCTACTTTAAACAAGTATGTAAAATATTGCTTTAAAGTGACTTGACTCACATAATGAACGTGTACAAAACAAAAGGGGGAAATTCACATGTTAGATCAACAAACGATTGAGATTGTAAAGGCAACGGCACCAGTTTTGAAAGAACATGGTGTGACGATCACGAAGCATTTTTATCAACGAATGTTTGAACAAAATCCAGAAGTTCGTCACTTCTTCAACCATACGAACCAAAAGCGAGGACGTCAGCCGGAAGCACTCGCGAACGCGGTCTATGCGGCTGCGCTTCATATCGACCGACTCGAAGCGATTCTTCCTGCCATCCAACCAGCACTTCATAAACATAAAAGTTTGAACATCCGCCCGGAGCATTATCCGATCGTCGGTGAAAACTTGCTTGCGGCGATTCGAGACGTACTCGGTGAAGCTGCAACACCTGACATCATCGATGCATGGGCAAAAGCTTACGGTGTGATTGCCGATGTCTTCATCTCACTCGAGAAAAAAATGTATGATGAAGCGCCATGGGTCGGATTCAAACCGTTCGTCATCGAAGAAATCATAGTAGATACACCTGAAGTGAAGCGATTCCGTCTCGTTGCGAAAGATGGAGTTATTGGCACAGCCATCCCAGGACAATACGTCTCGGTTCAAGCGCGCATTGCGGGAGAGGACATCCTACATCACCGTCAATATAGTGTCATCGAGACGACAGAAGACGGATACTGGATTGCGCCGAAAGCGGAGGGACTCGTCTCAAACTGGCTTCATGAGCAGACGGTCGGAACAGAAGTCCCGATAAGCGCACCAGCAGGAGAATTCATCCTTGAAACGTCTGATCGTCCGCTCACACTCATCGCGGGAGGAATCGGGATTACGCCCCTCTTTAACATGGCGAAGACGGCACTCGAACAAGGACGTCCTGTCACGTTATTGCACGCGGTTCGGAGTATGGACCTTCGTCCACTCGGAGACGAAATCGATGAACTCGTGAAGGAAGGGCTTCATCTGCTCACACATGCAGATGACATATCGGGTTGCATGAATAAGTCACACCTTGAGGAACTTGATGTGGAAGGGCATGATGTTTATACGTGTGGACCGAATGCAATGATGGAGACGGTCGTTCGCGCTATTCCACAGGCACGATATGAATTTTTCGGACCGTCTGGAGTTCTTGCGACCAACTAAAAAAGACGACTGGAAAAAGTCGTCTTGATGCACAATATAGGTTATTCCGTGAGTTCACTTGAATGTATGACACGTTTCTTGGCATCTAACGTCTCAAGCGACCACGAACCATCTGACGGTCGTGATGTTTCAATGACATATGTCATGGTGTAGCTTTCAATTTCGGGATCGTTGACAAGAAAATCTTTTGAGACATTGTCACCGTTTAACCGTAAATAGACGACATCTTCCGGTCGCTCTTTAAGGTGAACACCGATGTACTCCATGTCTTCAACTCGAAGGATGACGAAATCAAAAGGCTGATTCGGCTCTGTTTGTTTCGTGACAGAGCCTAAGTTCCCTGTTTCGACATCAATCTCAGCTAGACCGATGACGGAGCGGTCTTCATTTGTGTAAAAAGAGAGAACGGACTGTTCCATATTATGAATTTCAAACGTATACCAATTGTTCGTCGTCATATAACGATTCATTTCTTTTTCGGCATTTTCGTATGAGTCACCAGCCTGAATGTTAGTGTAGGTGTAAAGTCCGACACCGACTGCGATGGCTACGATGATGAGACCGGAGACGATTGTGAGTAAGATGATTCGCTTGGACATGATTGTTCCTCCTGTCTTTTATAAATACGAACACCCCATGCCTCGCCAATGCGTACATGGGGTGTTTGAATTAGTACGTCAAGCTCGCGGCGACGATGATGCCGACGACGAGTGATGCGGCGAACAAGCTGAAACCGATCGCCATGTTGCCGTTCTCGACTTCTTTTTCTAAGTTCACGCCTGGTGTAAGGACGTATTCAAACGTCCAGAACGCCAATACTTGGGCGGCGATCCCGACGAGTCCCCAGATGAATGCATCGAGCAAGTTGACGCTGTTCGCCCAAACCGTATAGATGACGATGGCAAGTCCGAGCGCTTTCCCCCAGAGTTTCAAGGCGACGGCCATGTTGCCTTCTTTGATTAACTTGCGTTCCGAATATTTGGTCGTCAGGGCGAAGATGATGAGTCCCGCGAGAATGAGACCGAATCCTGTCCCGAGGTGGGCGAGGAAGCTTAAGATTGAATCGAGTGTGATGAATGTCATGAGTTCGTCTCCTTTTGTATAGGTGTGCCGACGGCTAAGTAGTAAGATTGGTTGTTCGTGATCATGCTGCCGGCGCGGACGCCAAGTGCGGACGGGTGTCCATTCAAACAGAAACATCCGACCATGTAATGTGTCTCGACGCGACCCTTGACGGTCGTCGTCATCCGTGTCGGAAGTTCGATGAACTGTTGGTACACAGCCGTCTCTTCCGCATACGTTTGTAATGTTTCCCGGTGAAACGGTTGGCCATCTTTCGTATACAAGATGACGGAGTCCCCTTCACGTCCGAATGCCGGCTTTTTGACATAGTCCGATTCACCGAGAAACGGTGTCTCATCTAAGTAAGTCGGTAAAAAATAGGTGTCGATGATGTCGCGCTCGATTTCATCGAACAATGTCTCGGTCTCATACAATTCCCAAATGAGGGCTTGTACGCCTTTTGACTGCATGAGGAACGCCGAGAGCGGGTTGAGCAATGACACATGCTTGTGCAGGTTCAGTTCAAGTAACCGAATGCCGATCAAGTCTCCGTCTGCTGCCCGGTCGTCCACAAGATGCTCGATCGGATATGTTTGACGATACAAGATGTCGATTCGTTCGCCCGATGGTGTGTAGACGCCGTCTTCGTCGACGAGTAAAGTGTGCAACGGTACGAATTCAGACGGTAAATCGAGCGTCTCTTGCAGAAAGCGTGCCGTCCATTTGTCTTCGATGTTATCATCATGTGCCGTAAAGACGATTTTTGGTGTGCCTTCTCGTTTGAGTCGATTCCACGCGGCGACAATCGCTTTCCGCAGCTCACTTTTCAGTTGAACAGTCGCGTCTCTGTTTGGATCGAGGAGACCAAACTCGGAAGTGACCACGCCGTTTACGTCAAATAGTTCTTTAATGAAGGTCGGTGTATCTGCATTGAACTCCATCAACTTGAGTTGATTATCTTTCATAATCCAGTCGTAACGACCGATGATCGTCTCCTGCGGAATCGTCTTCTCCCGTAAGAACGGCAGACTCGCCTCAGGGTAACCAAGCAGTAAGAGCGTTTCGTCAGGTAGCGTGCGTAACAATTGATTCGTCTTCCGGAAAATCGAGTCAACCGCCTCGGTCGCTTCTCGAATCGAGTCGACCTGCGAGGCGGTCATCTCAAAACAATCGTATAAGGCATATTCTTCGTCGTTTAAATCGGGCCAAAAATAAGGGATTTGACTGTAAAGTTCATCACGCGTCATCCGCCGAAGCCACCTTTAGAACCGCTCCCGAGTCCAGATTTTGACGACCCTGAATTGGAACCGTTCGAAACGGAACCTGTCGCGCCACCGTTCGACTTGTAAGATTTGTAGGTAGAAGAATTTTTTAGTGCACTTTTCGAGCGGAACAGGCTCCCGAGTAAGAAATAACTACCATAATGAGGGGAACGGTCGTCGTCACAATAATACGCCTCGGTCACGTCATCCCAGTCCCAGTCATCACATTCGTAGCCTGTCGGTTCTTCCGGGAGTGCCGCCTCTTCATATTCATCCCCACCGCACGCGGCAAGGGAAGTGGTCAATACCGCAACGGATAGTCCGCTTAAAATTTTCTTGCTTGTCTTCATGTTGATTCCTCCAATTCATAACCAGTCGGTGTGACATAGATGACATACACACCACGATCTTCATCTGTTTCTGCTGAATCGCGCTCATATTCTTTACCGGCGACATACAAGTACTGGCTTCCGAGCATAGCGAGCGCATCGAGATGACGGTCGACGTAATAGGCCTCGAGTAACGGGTTGTCAAAACGGTCATCAAGTGTACGAATCTCGACCTTGATCTCACTCGTTTCGTGTTTGTCGATCGGTCCTTCTGTGTAACGGTCGACATAAATCAAGAAGTATTGATCACCTTCTAAGGCGGATGAGCGTTGTTTATAGGTCGTGCCGTCTTTGACGAAAAATTCACATTCACGACGGGCCAGCACTTCATCTAATCCGAGAGACGTGTAATGGTATAGTGGTTCGAACGATAATTCATTTTTATAGAGACGATACTCTAAGACGATAGAGTTCATAAGTCAATCCTTCCTTTTTTCTTCTTATACGGGATCACCATCAGAATGGTTTCGTGAATCTTTTTGTGGTTACGTTTAGTATATAAGAGAGAAGGTGGGGGAAACAGTGCATATCTTATTTCGCGTGTGGAAAGGGTTAGCGAAATTATCATTTTTGAATGTCGTCTTAGCTTCGATTGGCATCATTATCTTAGGAACCGTGCTCGGGTATATTTTAGAACCAGAGACATTCGGATCACTGTTTGATTCGTTCTGGTGGACGATGACGACATTGACGACCGTCGGATACGGGGACTTTTATCCGTCCTCCATGGCAGGGCGATGGCTCGGGATATTCTTATTCCTATTCGGGATTGGGATTATCGGGGCGTTGATTGGAAAAATGGTTGAAATCGGTGCGACGTTTCAACGGCTAAAACGGGAGGGAAGACTAGTGTATCGTGGAGAAGGACATTATGTGTATATCGGGTGGTCCCCGAAGACGAAGAAAGCAATCGATGAAGTGCTTAACTACGAACCGAAAGCAGAGATCGTATTGATTGATCAGTTAGTTGAGGAACCGTACGTGCACGATCAAGTTCACTTCGTATCAGGCGATGCTTCGGATGAAGCGGTATTGCTGCAGGCGAACGTCTTGAAGGCGAAACGCATCGCAATCATTGCGGATGCCCGTATTACAGAGACGTTACTCGCTGATGGGAAGTCGCTTTTGATTGCATCAGCGGTCGAGGCGTTGTCATCAGAGCGTCAAGTGGATCTACAAACGGTCGTTGAAGTGTGTGAAGAGCGGAATATCTCTAAATTCAAACACGTCCGCGTCGACGATTTTATTTTAGCGAACGATTCGGTCTCCCTCTTAATGGCAAAAGCAACATTGCATCCAGGAACGACGGTCATTTTCCGTCAGTTGTTGAGCAAACAGTCAGGCGGAAACATCCAAGCGTTGAAACCAAAAGCCGAGTGACAAAATGTTCGTCAAGCCAATACGGCGTTACTCGAATCAGGGGGGACACTCATCGCGGTCAATAACCGCTTGGATGTGGCGACGATGCTCGATTTGCCGCTTCAGGAAACAGACATGTTATATGTCGTCTGTCATGACGATGTATTTGAACGATTATCGTAAGGAGTGAAACTATGCATAACGGAACGTTTATCCGAAAGATGACACGCATGCAAAACGTGCAACGGTGGGATGAATATGCCCCCCATTATCATGATAACGCAGCGAGTCATAGCTTTCGTGTCGCGGTCTTTAGCTTGATCGCGGCTTATGTGGAAAAAGAGAACGGACGTGAAGTCGATTTGCTCGATTTACTCGGAAAAGCCATTTTCCACGACATGAATGAAGTCCAGACGGGTCCGATCATGCACCGGACGAAAAAAGAACCGACCTTGATTGGTCACATCGAGCGTATGGAACGAACAGCGAGTCTCGGTCTTGTCGAGCTGCTGTCGCAATCATTACGTCCTCACTTTCATCGTTTCGTGGTGGAAGCGGAAGATGATTCGTTCGAAGGTCGAATCGTGGACGGAATTGATTCGTTCGATGCGATGTTGTTCGTGCGACGAGAAGTCGCGCACGGCTCTCCGCACTTTGATGACAAGCTAGAAGAGATGAAAGCCGCACTCCGACATCATCCGATTGATTCGGTCCGCTGGCTGTTCGACCAGGTCGAGGCAGAAACGGATGTGTTGCGATTCATCGAGAACGTCATGCGGATGGATAGTGTCCGTCGCTGGAAAGGTCGCTTTAACACGATTGACGACAACGATGCGATTCATGGTTTCCGTGCTGCCGCGCTCGGTATGTTCAGTGGGCTCTTAGAGCGTGAGAAGTACGACGTCGATGTCGATGTCGCCGAACTCGTGGCTCGTCTTCTCTGTCACGATTTAGTGGAAGGGGTGACCGGAGACGTGCTCGGTCCAGTCAAACATTCGACGCAAGAGACGGGGGCTGCGTTTGAGGCATACGAGCGGACGGAAAGTGAACGTCTGCTTGGACTGTTGCCTGAGTATATGCAACCGGCGTTCCGTCGATATATGGCTGACTCGAAAGACGATACGTATGAGGGAATGCTCGTCGACATGATGGACAAGCTCGATGCGCTCATCAAGATGAACATGGAGCGGAAGATGAACGGGGCCGAGTATGAGGTCACGTATCGCGAGCAACTTCGTAAAGTTCAGATGCGTTATGAGAATCCAAGTATGATCTTCTTCCTCGCCTATATTTTGCACGACCTGGATTACGTCACAAGCTAAATGAATTCACAGAGAAGTCGCGAACTTAGTGGTTCGCGGCTTTTTATATCATTTATTGACATATATCATTTAACGATATATACTGAGTGTCTCGATTTTCCTGACATTGCCGTTCACGTTGATTGCGGCAGGATTTGTCGTGCGGATGTTCATCATCTTCCATGACTGCACACACGGTTCATTCTTTAAAAATAAGAAGGCGAACGCGATTGTCGGAACCATTACAGGGGTCTTGACGTTATTTCCATACGAGAAGTGGAAACGAGAGCATGCGATTCATCATGCATCGAGTGGGAATTTGGATAAACGGGGTGTCGGCGACATCTGGGTCATGACGATTGAGGAGTACATAGAAGCGTCAAAATGGACTCGTCTAAAGTATCGCCTGTATCGTCATCCGCTCGTCATGTTCGGTCTTGGACCGCTCTGGCTCATTCTCGTCACGAGTCGTTTCAATCGAAAGGACGCGCGGAAAAAAGAACGACAAAATACGTATCTCATCAATATTTCGCTCGTCGTCCTATATAGCGCGCTCATCTATCTGATCGGTTGGCAAGCGTTCTTGATTGTCCAAGGAACGACGATGTTCATCGCCGGTGTGCTCGGAATTTGGTTGTTCTATGTTCAGCATACGTTCGAAGATTCCTATTTTGAAGATGAGCAGGAATGGGATTATGTAAAGGCGGCCATCGAAGGAAGCTCGTATTACGAGTTGCCGAAAGTGCTTCAATGGGTGACGGGTAATATCGGATTCCATCATGTCCACCATCTGAGTCCACGCGTGCCGAACTACCATCTAGAAAAAGCACATACGTCGACACCGCCGTTACAACGGGCGACGACAATCGGACTGTTTTCAAGTTTGAAATCGTTACGCTACAAATTGTATGATGCGAACAACAAAACATTCGTCACGTTCCGAGAAGTGCGCCATCTGTTGCACCGAGCGAACGCGGCATAAAACAAGATTGTCCCTGATCAAAAGGGACAATCTTTTTAGCGTTTCCAGACCCATTCATCACTTTCGTACTTCTTGACGAGCAAATCGATTTCGGCTTGCTGTTCTTTCGTGAAGACAAGCGGTTCGAACGTCAACGAAAAAGCGTCCTTGAAGCCGGTCTCGAATGCGGCCGCTACTTCGTCAAAGGAAACGAAACGATTTAACGTGTCGTTCAAGGCGACGGCTTTCTCGCTGAAGCGGGTTTTGGCTTCGCGCTTCTCCGTCTCATCCATCGCGAAACAGTCAAACAACACCTCATCGTCGACAGAGAGAGGAATCGAACCATGTTGAAGCACGGCCCCTTGGTGGCGCACTTGTGCGCTCCCCGCAATCTTCTTCCCGTCGACAGCAAGCTCATAGTATGAAGCAGCATCGAAGCAGACGGCCGATTTTGGTTTGCGGAGCGCTTCGCGATCCTCTTCCGTCAAGGGCACCGAAAATTCGGCGGGGACGCCGAGTTCGTGATATCCGCGACGAACCCCTTCCGTGAGTAGGCGATAGCTCTCGATGATATTCGTCGGGAGGGCAGGGGTCGATTCGGGCAAGATGACGCTATACGTCAACTCATCCGCATGCAACACGGCACGTCCCCCGGTCAAGCGACGAACGACCGGAATATTGTTCGCTTCGAGGGCGTCCCGGTCCAAGTCACGCGTCGCTCGCTGGAAACGTCCGACGCTGATTGCATGAGGTGCCCATGAATAAAAACGAAGCGTCGGTTTGAGCTCTCCCTTTGCGACCCAATTGGCGATGGCTTCATCAATCGCCATATTTTCGGCCGGGGAAGTCGATTCAGTTCTAAGTAAGTGCCACGTCGTACCAGTCATAATCTCCTCTTCTTTCTGTTAGTCGATTGGCAACATCGTGTGGCGACGCGCCTTGTGTACTTGTTCATCCGCGTGGTATGACGAACGGACGAGTGGACCTGCCTCACAATGTGAGAATCCTTTTGATAGAGCGATCTCTTTCAACTCGGCGAACTCGTCCGGATGGTAGTAACGTTCCACCTCGAGGTGCTTCTTCGTCGGCTGCAAGTATTGACCGAGCGTCAAAATATCGACATTGTGCGCGCGTAGGTCATCCATCGCTTCAATCAATTCCTCTTTCGTCTCCCCAAGTCCGACCATGATCGATGACTTCGTCGGGATATCCGGGTTCAATTCTTTCGAACGTTTCAAGAACTCGAGTGTGCGGTCATATGTTGCTTTCGCACGAACTCTCGGTGTGAGGCGACGGACTGTCTCTAAGTTATGGTTCATGATGTCAGGACCCGCATCGATCAACGTCTGCAAGGCAGAGAAATCACCCATCATGTCTGACGGGAGCACCTCAATCGATGTCTCCGGGTTCATGGCGCGAACCGCACGAACCGTTTCTGCGAAGACAGTAGCCCCGTAATCGTTCAAATCGTCACGTGCGACAGCCGTGATGACGACGTGTTTCAAGTTCATGAGTCGAACCGATTCAGCGACACGTTTTGGCTCTTCCCAATCGAGCTCGTTCGGTTTCCCAGTCGTGACGGCACAAAAACGGCAAGCACGTGTACAGATGCTCCCGAGAATCATGAAGGTCGCAGTCCGACGTACCGCCCAACATTCATGGATGTTCGGACATTTTGCTTCCTCACATACCGTATGTAAATTTTTCTCGCGCATCATTTTCTTTAGGCCGGTATACGTGTCGTTCGTGTTTAATTTAATCTTTAACCATTCCGGCTTACGTTTCAGTTCCCCTCTTGCCACAATAATTTCCCCCTTTTTGAAAGTTAACCTGTATCGAATTAAGTTTACCAAAAAACGAATCAAAAACGAACCACGGAAATTATTGGTTTTGCCAATACAGTTCACTGTGTATCAAAACAGAAACATTGTTTCAAAATGGTTACGCTTTCACTTAAACAATTGTTTCTAAAAAGTGGAGTTGCTATACTGTTGTTGACCACCTGAATAAGGACCAAATGTAACTGATGTGATCAGGCATGGGGTGAACGAGCGTTGATGAGGCAACGCTTCTTCCTCCATGCCTTTTCGTTTTTGGGGGTCAGCCAAATTTGACTAAGGGGAGTGGGAACATGAACAAGGCACTGAATTGGACAGCAACACTCGGATTGACGACGGCATTGCTCGTCTCGTCGGTTCCAGCAGCAGACGCGGTCGTGGCGGAAGGGACGCCGACGATGTCGATTGACCAGCGCGTCAACACGAAGCTAGAGTCGATGACGCTCGAACAAAAAATCGGGCAGATGATCATGCCGGACTTCCGATTATGGAACGGGGCGAACCATACATCTCTTGCACCGGAAGTGGCGCGTGTCATCGATCGTTTCGATCTCGGTGGAGTGATATTGTTTGCGGAGAACGTGAAGGAGACGGAACAGACGACGAAACTCGTTCATGATTTGCAAGAAGTCGTGAAACAAGATGCCAGCAATGATATCCCGTTATTCGTCACAATCGACCAAGAAGGTGGGATTGTGACACGACTTGGGACGGGAACGAATTTACCGGGGAATATGGCACTCGGGGCCACACGTAACCGTCAATATGCCTATGATGCAGGGGAAATCATCGGTTCTGAATTGAACGCGCTTGGGGTAAACGTGAACTTCGGACCGGTACTGGACGTTAACAACAATCCGGGGAATCCGGTCATCGGCGTCCGTTCGTTCTCGAGCGACCCTGAACTAGTCGGGGAACTCGGTTCCGCGATGACACAAGGTATTCAAGACCAAGGTGTTGCCGCAACTGCGAAACATTTCCCAGGTCATGGTGATACGGCCGTCGACTCGCATTATGGGTTACCGGTTGTCGATAAATCACTCGACGAGTTGCGTGGTCTCGAGTTGTTACCGTTCAAACGTGCCATCACAGAAGGGATCGATATGATCATGACGGCGCATATCGGGATGCCACAAATCGAGGACGAGGTCGTCGAATCAGAACGCGGCACGTTCCCACTCCCGGCGACGCTTTCGGATGATGTCATCACGGGAGTGCTTCGTGAGGAACTCGGATATGAAGGAATTGTGGTGACCGACGCACTCAACATGCAAGCCATCGCAAACAATTTTACGGAAGCAGAGGCGGTCATTAAGACATTCGAAGCAGGGGTCGACATCGCGCTCATGCCGACGATTTTACGCTCGGAAACGGATGTGATTAAACTCGAAGCAATCTTTGAGGAAGTCATTGCGGCAGTGAAGGATGGACGTTTATCGGAGGCGACCATCGATGAATCAGTGGAACGCATTTTAAAACTGAAAGCAGAGCGTGGAATTTGGGGAGAAACGACGGACTCCACTACGCTCGAGATGAAGCTCGCAGAAGCGAATGCGACGGTGGGAAGCGCTGAGCATAAAGCGAAGGAACGTGAAATCGCGGAGGCGGCCGTCACGCTCGTGAAGAACGAGAAGAAGACGCTCCCATTCAAACCGAAAAAAGGAGACACGGTGCTCGTCTTGTCGCCAGCGAAAGACCAAACGGATAGCATGGTGAAAACAATTAAGTCACTCGAAAAGAATGCAGGGAATATGAAAGACGTGAACGTCCTCACGGCCAACTACTCAGCATCAACGCCGCATCTAAATCAAAATCCGGTACTACGGCAACAAGTTGAGGCGGCTGACTATATCATCGTCGGTTCAAATGTGAACAACAGTACTAAACTGAAGCCGACGGCAGCTGATCATTATGTACCGGCCGAAGTGTTCCGTTATGCAAACGAGAACGGGAAGAAGTCAGTCTTACTCAGTTTGCGAAACCCATACGACATTGCCGTTCAACCGGATGCCCCGGCACATCTCTTAATCTATGGATTCAAAGGCGATCCGAACGGTCCAGATTCGGAGGCGGGCAACTTGAAGTCGGCAGGTCCGAACTTACCGGCAGGCATTCGTGCCATCTTCGGTGAAGTGAAGCCACAAGGGAAGTTGCCGGTAGATGTACCGAAATTTGTGGACGGTGTATTCCAAGCCGAAATTTACGCACAGTTTGGTGATGGATTTAAAAACTGGAATCGCTAAACGAAAATGAGCTCGCCCGAAAATCGGGAGAGCTCATTTTTTCATGCCTCGAAATAGGCGATGACGAGTAGACCGGGACCAGTGTGGGCACCGATGGCAGACCCGACCAGTGTCTTCGTGATGTGCTTCGGTTCGAGATGTTCGCGGACCAACTTCTCGAACTGTTCGGCTTTTTCTAGGTCGTCACCATGACCGATGAAGAGGTCCCCGTTCTCGACGATCGACTTCGATTCGACTGTCCATTCGACCATCCGGCGCATGACCTTTTTATGACCACGCACCTTTTCAATCGGGACGAGTTTCCCGTCCTCGACCGTCAATAACGGCAGAATCGTCAACAAGTCTCCGATGAAAGCACTCGCCTTCGAGACACGTCCGCCCCGCATCAAATATTCGAGCGATTCGACCGTGAACAAGTGGCGGACTTTGCCGACGAGTGAAGCGGCATATTCGACCGTTTCTTCATACGTATGGTCTTGGCTATACGCCGCGACCGTTTTGACGAACAATGCCTGTCCGACAGAGCCGGTCCGTGTATCGAGAACCGTGAATGTACTGTCTGGATATTCCTCTTTCAACATTTCACCGATCATGACAGCGGTTTGGTATGCACCGGAGAGTTCTCCGGAGAAAGCGAGGTATAAGAACGGGATTCCAGCCTCGAGATGCTGACGGAAACAGTGTTCGATTCGTGACGTCTCGATTTGGAACGTCTTTGGCGTCTTGCCCTGCCGCATCGCCTCGTATACTTCTTTTGGTTGAATCGTCTCACCGTCTAAAAATTCTTCGTTGTCGATGATGACACCGAGCGGTAAAATTTCTAGACCGTATTCGATGATTTGATCGTGTGTCAAATCGGCCCCGGTGTCTGTGATTAGTTTAAACATTGGATGAATCACTCCTCTGCTAGTTGTTGTTCAATGTCGCGTAACGGTTCATTCCGTTTCCACATGCGTTCGAGCTGACTTGAGAACATCGTTTGCTCGTCTGCTGTCAGTGTCGCGGTTTGGAGCGAACTGACAGTGGAAAGAACGCGGTAGGCTCGAGTGAGGACATCTTGCACGGTAAGCGGGATTCCAAGCAAGTCTTCAAGCGAAGCCATCGTTTCCGGTACAATGGTTGGGTACGTGAACTTTGTCTCATCCCCTTGGATGGCAAGGTCGTAGAAGTTGCGGATGATTTCAGCACGTGCGCTCCCGCTCTGCCTTACGCTCAAGTAAATTTGAACGGCGACACCGCCACGAACGCGTCGTTGCGAAATACCAGCGAACTTTTTGCTGTCAATCGACAAGTCGAAACTTCCAGGACAGTATGAGCCGACGACTTCGCCTGGGACGATGTCATTCGTGACGTCTTGGAACATGTGTTGGATGAGCGAGGTCATGGCCTCATAGCCGCTGTCGATTTGAATCCCGTCCTTCTCGGGTAAAATTAAAGAAAGGTTGAGGACGTCATCGTCTAGCACCACGGCTAAACCGCCTGAGTTTCGGACGACGGGACGGAATCCACGTTCATGTAAGTAACGAATACCCTCTTTCAAATGAGGCAGCCGAGCATCCTGGATTCCGAGTACAATCGTATCGGTGTGCACCCATGCCCGCAAGACGGCACCTCGTTCTTGCGTTGACGCACATAACGTATCATCGGTCGCAAACGATTGTTCCGCTTGAAACATCGTGCCAAGACTCGACTGATCGATGATGCGATAGCTCGGTTGTCGTAATAATGGATGGATCATATTCATTAATTCCTTTTCACAAAAGATTTTCCTCCTCATTATAGCATGGAGGGAACGATTCGTTTGAAGTCGAATCTAGAACATAACGAAACGTAGGAGGGCATGTCATGTACTCGTCTCGAGGACAACTATCCGGATCGAAAGTATTCAAGGATCCGGTACATCGATATATTTATGTTTACGATCACCTCATTTGGGAGCTGATCAATACGAAAGAATTTCAGCGTTTGCGTCGCATCAAACAACTTGGAACGTCATTTTTGACGTTTCATGGCGCGGAACACACGCGATTCCATCACTCGCTCGGTGTATATGAAATCGCACGCCAGTTAATCGATCAGTTCCAACAGTATCCGGAATGGAACGACCGTGACCGGGAACTCCTGTTGGCGGCGGCGCTTTTGCACGATGTCGGACACGGTCCATTCTCGCACGCGTTCGAACACGTCTTTTCCGTTCGGCATGAAGTATGGACGGAGCGCATTATTTTAGGGGAAACCGAAGTAAATAAGGTGTTATCTGAGATGGGTGTCGGGTTTGCGGAAGAAGTGGCCTCCATTATCAACAAGTCACATCCGAATCGCTTGATCGTCAATATGCTCAGCTCACAGCTTGATGTTGACCGGATGGACTATTTGTTACGCGACGCTCACTTTGCGGGTGTCAGTTATGGAAAGTTTGATTTAGAACGCATGTTGCGCGTCTTGCGTCCGGATGAAGATCAAGTCGTGGTCAAGCAGTCGGGGATGCATACGATTGAAGACTATATTATGCGTCGCTATCAAATGTATTGGCAAGTGTACCTTCATCCGGCGACGCGGTCGAGTGATCTTCTCTTGAAAGCGATTCTTGAGCGGGCGCAGGAACTCTATGAGGGTGGTTATGAGTTTAACATGACGCCGAAACACTTCTTGCCGATTTTTGAACGCACCGGTATGTCACTCGAACAATATTTGAGATTGGACGAGACGGTCGTCTACTTCTATTTCCAAGAATGGATGGAGGAAGACGATGCCATTTTGGCAGACTTGGCGAGCCGATTCGTAAATCGACGATTACTAAAATATAAGAACTTCCCGGAAGCGAATCGTGTTCGTTATATGGAGCGCTTGCGACAGACGATGGAGACGATCGGGCTTCCACCGACATACTATCTGCTTGAAGATCAGTTAAGCCAGTTGCCATACGACTTATATAAAGGGCAAGGCAAATACGAGGGGATTTATCTACAGATGAATGACGGGGAGCGTAAAGAGATTTCAGAGGTTTCAATACTCGTTCAATCGATTTTGAACTCGAGACAGTCGGACGAGAAAATTTATTATCCGGAAGATGTGTTGTTGAATTTAAAAGATGATGCGAATGAAAAATCGTGGATATTATCGACATTAAAAGACGAGTAAACACGCAAAGGGGCGTGACATGATGGAGATTGCGACGCTGGTTGGTGGGATTGGGATTTTTTTACTCGGGATGACGTTACTGACAGACAGATATGCTCAAAAAATGGGCGGGTACGCGGTTACGACATCGATTGAATCAGTTCACCGACGTCTCTTTATCTGGAGCGGCACTCGGCGCGATGCTGACGGCCCTGTTTCAATCTTCTTCGGTGACGACACTGATGACGATTGGGTTTGTGAGTGCGGGGCTCCTGACATTCACGCAATCGTTACCTCTCGTCATTGGAGCCAATGTAGGGAGTGCGACGACGGGATGGATCATTGCCATCCTCGGCTATAACTTAGACGTGCGCCAGTTGTTTCTACCGCTCATCGGATGGCTGACGTTCCCCATTCTCTTCGAGGTCGTCAATCGAGTAGCCGATTGGTTCAACTGGAACGACTTGTTGCGTCTCGCCTTATTCCATACGACATTCCATCTACTAGGTGTGATCCTATTCCTGCCTTCTTTTCTGTTCTGTTTAGTCCGAAATGCACGAACCTATAAAAATGACAAGAGGCCCCCGTGAGCAAACAAGTCGCTCACGGGGGCCTCTTTTTTAGAAAATTACTGGATTATGTCCCAGCCTCTCGTCGCTTACTTTTTATCTGCGTGCATGACGCCTGCTTGACCGTAATGTGTCGCATCCATCTCTTCGATGAAGACGGTGATGTTTTCTTTTGGCGCATTCGTTGTCTCGGAGACGGCCTCCGTCACCTTTTCGATTAACGCACGTTTTTGTTCCACGGTACGGCCCGGGAGCATTTTTACAGTTACATAAGGCACGGGTCATTCCTCCTTTGCTGAAGTCTCTTTCATTGTAGCGAATCCCCTTCCACGAGAAAAGAAAATTCTCATCTACCGAGAAACATGAGCTCACTTTTACCGGATTTGGGGTAATAAACAAGACAGAGCGAATGTAGGAGGAATCGGGATGAAGTGGAAAGGAAGACAACAGAGCCGAAACGTCGAGGATCGACGTGGGCGTAGCATCGGAGGGAAAGGGATTGCCGGGGTCGGGGGTGGTCTCGGATTGATTCTCGTCATCGTCTTTACATTATTGAATGGGGGAAGCCCGACGGATCTCATCAACAACATCGGACTCGGAGAACCTCAATCGGAGGGGACGTATACGGGAACTGCTCGTGAAGAGGAGATGGCAGATTTCGTAGCGGTTGTCTTGAAGGATACAGAAGAAGTGTGGACAGACATCTTCGCTGAAAATGGGATGACGTATGAAGAGCCGACGCTCGTCCTATTTTCTGGACAGGTTGAATCCGCTTGTGGTATTGCCGGGTCGGCTGTTGGTCCGTTCTATTGTCCCGGCGACCAAAAATTATATATCGATTTGAGTTTTTATGATGAACTGAATCAACGTTTCAATGCACCAGGAGATTTTGCGATGGCTTATGTCGTCGCCCACGAAGTCGGGCATCATGTCCAGACGCTTCTCGGGACGACAGAAGAAATCATGCCGCTTCGGAACGAGATGAGCGAGACCGAATTCAATCGCTATCTCGTCCGCTTCGAGTTGCAGGCAGACTACTATGCAGGCGTATGGGCCCATCACGCGCAAGGATTAGGATATCTTGAAGCGGGGGACGTAGAAGAAGCGATGAATGCCGCGCATCAGATTGGTGATGACACGCTGCAGCGTCAGGCACGTGGATATGTGACGCCAGACTCGTTCACGCATGGGACATCGAAACAACGCATGCAGTGGTTCGAGAGAGGATTTGAGAACGGATCGATTCAAGGTGGCGACACGTTCAATACGAACAACTTATAGATCGGGCGTACGCTCGATCTTTTTAGGTGATTGGAATATGGGGAAGGAATCCGCTATCATAAAAGAACAACAGTTGCAGGAAGGGGATGGTCAAATGGAATCCTTACTTACGAAGATTGATTTAGCGAAAGAGGATATGACAGCGGTCGAAAAGAAGATTGCCGACTATATTTTGTCCCATTCAACGCTCATTCCAAACATGACGACAAAAGAGCTTGCGCAAAAGACGGATGTATCCGAGGCGAGTATCGTTCGTTTCGCACGAGTCGTCGGGATTGATAGTTTTAAAGCGTTCAAGCTCGCGCTCGTGAAAGACTTGGCTGTCACGGAGACGACGCTGACGGACTTCAACGTCCTCCAGCAAAAGGACACGCCGTATGACTCGTTCCAAAAAGTCATCCATGTGAATAAAGCAGCCATCGAGGCGTGCGCCGAAGCGATGGACAAACGAGAACTTGAACATGCGGTGGACTTGTTCGCTCGTGCGAACCGCGTCATCTTTTACGGAGTCGGGGCGTCTTCGACGGCGGCAATTGATGCGCAATATAAGTTTACGAAACTGGGATATGCGGCCACGACCTCTCCCGATTTTCATTATATGTTGTCGCTGATTCCGCATTTAGGAAAGTCTGATGTATTCGTCGCAATCAGCACGTCAGGCCGAACGAAAGATGTGCTCGAGCTCGTCCGATTTGCGAAAAAGAAACGTGTTCCGGTCATCGCCATCACCAACCTCGACAAATCACCGCTTTACCGGGAAGCGGATGTTCGACTCTGTACCCCGAACGTCGAGAGCGACTTCCGAATCGCCAGTATCGCCTCACGGATGACACAATTGACGATTGTCGATACGTTATATATGGGTCTCTTACACCGTAAGGGAGAAGGCTTGATTGATCGGTACGCAGAAGCCCGGGATGAGATGGTGAAACTACGCCGATGATTCGACGTTATACGGCAAAAGATCGTCAAGAATTGGAACGCTTTCTGATGGATCAACGCACATTCGCAAGGTTGAATGAACAGACAGTCGAGATGTTTCGTGACGAGAACGTGGCGGATTTTGAAGAGGATGGCACCGTCAGTCTTATTATTCGTGAAGATGGACGGGTTGTCGCCATCGCGGACCTGTTGAAACGACATCCCGTGGACGGTTCGCTTTGGCTCGGATTGTTCGTCGTCGATGAGACCCTTCACGGGACTGGCTTGGCGCAAACATTATATGAGCAAGTGGAAGAAGAGTATATGCGCCCGTATCAGAAGGTGTTTCGATTAGGTGTCCTTCTAAACAACCTCCGCGCTCGTCGGTTTTGGGAGCGGAACGGATACGTGTATGAAAAGGATTCAGTCACGAATAAAGGAATACGTGTGCATGTCCTGAAAAAACGACTCATTCGTCCAGAGTGAGTTTTTCTTTCGTAAATACTGAAATTAAATTTCATGAAAACTAAATTGTAAATCGACTTTGAATTTCAATATAGTACGATGAAATCATAGAGAAGAAAGGATGGTGGCGATGCTAGATAAATTGGCTACAGAAAGACGGAATGAACGAACGATGCATTTGGACGAGATGTCGATTGAGGAACGATTGACGATTATGAATGCAGAGGATCAAAAAGTTCCTCAAGTGATTCAAGAGCAACTCCCGGTCATCAAACAAGTCGTGGAGCGAGTCATCGCATCCTTTCGTAAAGGTGGTCGCTTGATTTATATCGGTGCAGGTACGAGCGGACGTTTAGGAATTCTAGATGCAGCAGAGTGTGTGCCGACGTTTGGCGTATCACCTAATCAAGTCATCGGACTGATTGCCGGCGGCGAACGCGCGCTCATGCAGGCCGTCGAGGGAGCAGAAGACAGTAAAGAATTGGCAGTCACAGATTTGAAAGCGCTTCACTTGACGGCGGAGGATACGGTCGTTGGGATTGCAGCGAGCGGTCGAACGCCATATGTGGTAGGAGGTCTCGATTACGCACGGGAACTCGGTGCCACAACCGCTTCGATTTCATGTAATCGCGATGCAGTCATCAGTCGACACGCCGATTATCCGATTGAAGTGGAAACGGGACCGGAAGTACTGACCGGTTCGACGAGATTGAAGGCGGGAACGGCACAGAAACTTGTCCTCAACATGATTTCGACGACGTCGATGATTGGAGTAGGCAAAGTGTATCAAAACTTGATGGTTGATGTGCAACCGACGAATGAAAAGTTAGAAGTGCGTGCCAAGCGGATGATTGCAGAAGCGACAGGGGTCGACATGGAAACGGCCGCGCGTTATTTTGTGTCATCCAAGGGGCACGTCAAAACGGCGATCGTCATGATTTTAGCGGACGTCTCTTATGAGGAGGCTGTCAAACGATTAGAGCGTGCGAACGGATTCGTCCGCGAGGCGCTATAAGGGGGACATCGAGATGAAGAAAGAAGAGGTTTTGGCAAGGGATATCCTCGCACATGTCGGGGGGAAAGAGAACATCCGTCAACTTGTGCATTGTATGACACGTGTCCGATTGACGCTGAAAGATGGGACGAAGGCAGACATTGATGCACTGAAAAAGATTGACGGGGTCATGGGTGTCATCGATGATGAGACATTACAAATCGTCGTCGGTCCAGGTACCGTAAACCGGGTCGCAGATTATATGAGCCATGAGACGGGGCTCGCCATCGGGGAAGAGTCGGTAGATGCGAACTTGACGTTAGAGGAACGTGCGGCGATCGAACGCCAGAAGGTGAAAGAAAAGCAAAAATCACCATTCAAACGATTCCTTCGCCGCCTCGGAAACATCTTCATTCCGCTCATTCCGGGACTTGTCGCATCGGGGATCATTAACGGGGCAGCGAACTTTGCCGTCAACGCCGGCGTCGACCGGACGGAGACGTGGATGCAGATTTTACTCGTGCTCGGTAGCACGGTCTTCGCGTACTTAGCCATCCTTGTCGGTTGGAACACGGCAAAAGAGTTTGGAGGGACGCCGGTACTCGGGGCGATTGCCGGGGGGATTCTGTTCAACCCGCTCCTCGCGGACATCGTCATTTACGGAGAACCGCTCGTCGTCGGGCGTGGTGGATTATTCGGTGTTATTTTTGCCGGTTGGCTCATGACATATATCGAGAAGCACATTCGTCGCTTCATGCCGGTATCCATTGATATTATTTTCACACCACTCTTTACAGTCTTGATTGTTGGATTTACTGCTTTGTATGCAATTATGCCGGTCGCTGGCGTATTGTCAGACGGTATCATGAAAGGAATCAATGCGACGCTCGAATTTGGGGGACCTGTCGCAGGGGCACTCTTGGCCGGATTCTTCTTACCGCTTGTCATGGTCGGGTTGCATCACGGTTTGACACCAATTCATTTGGAACTGTTGAACACGGTCGGAACGACGGCCCTTCTCCCGATCTTGGCGATGGCCGGGGCGGGTCAAGTCGGTGCAGCGCTTGCCATTTTTGTGAAGACGCGCAACCCACGCCTTCGTAACATTATCAAAGGGGCCATTCCGGTCGGGTTCCTTGGAATCGGGGAGCCGCTCCTATACGGGGTCACGCTTCCGCTTGGACGTCCCTTCTTGACAGCGTGTCTCGGGGCCGCGGTCGGTGGTGCTTTCCAAGCGACGATGAAGACAGCGGCACTCGGGGTTGGTGTTTCCGGTCTATCGCTCACACCATTGATTGATAATGGCATGTATTTGACGTACATTGCCGGACTATTGATTTCATATACGGCAGGCTTCCTGTTCACTTATTTCTTTGGTTTCAAAGAAGAGATGGCGGACGGAATTTGACAAAAAAAGATGGCTCGAGTCGAGTCATCTTTTTCTCTACTTTCGGAAAGGTGGATTCACATGAGAGGAATTTCGGTTTACTTAAGTGAGGAACTGACGTCTGCGTCCATTGATTGGATCGAACGTATGCAAGAAGCAGGGTTTACGAGCGTCTTCACATCGCTCCATATTCCGGAAGACAATCCGACAACCTATACGGAACGACTTCAGCAATTAGGTGAGTTGGCAAGGCGTCTAAAGATGGAACTCGTGGCAGATATCGCCCCATCGTCTCTACAGGCGCTCAGTAAGACCTGGGACGATGCGTATACGCTGTTGGAGTGGGGCGTCACCGGGTTACGGGTTGACTACGGTGTCACACCGAAACAAGTGGCAGATTTGTCACGACATATGAAGGTCGCCCTCAATGCGAGTACGCTTACGGAAACGGAGCTTGAAGAGATGCATCGGTATGGATTACAACGAGAACGCGTAGAAGCGTGGCATAATTTTTATCCTCGTCCGGAAACGGGGTTGGACCGTACATGGTTTGATGAAAAAAACCTATGGCTCCGGTCACAAGGAATCAAGGTACAAGCATTCATCCCTGGAGATGAACGGTTACGTGGCCCCCTTCATGAGACATTACCGACACTCGAGATGCATCGCCATCAGTCTCCGTTTTCGTGTTATATCGATTTACAAGCGACGGTCGATTGGATTTTGATTGGCGACCCACGTATATCCAATCAGACGATGCGACAGTTTCAGGCGTACGACGGGGGCGTCATCGTTCTTCGAGCGACCATACGAAACCATGATGACTCGCTTCCAACCAGTCACACGAATCGGATGGACCCAGGCCGAGACGTCATCCGTTCGGTCGAATCGAGAGCGTATGGACGACCAGGCCATCATTTGATTCAGCCGCGAGATGCAACAGAAGAAAGAGTGCTCGGCAGTGTCACGATCGACAATGAACGTTATGGTCGTTATGCAGGGGAACTGCAAATAACGAAGCGGGATTTACCGGCAGATAAGCGCGTCAATATCATCGGAAGGGTCATCGAAGAAGACCGTTCGTTAATCCAACAGATCAGTCCAGGGGGACGCTTCCAAATCGAATGGGTGTGACTCAGGATTGCCACCATCCTGTATCATTGTGTACAGTAGAGAGGGAGGGTGGAACATGAAAGACATTAATTTTAATATTATTTCAGACGATGCGACGGACGGACACGGTGGTTTTGGTGTCGGTTCGCTTAGTTTAAATAACATGTCTCCGGTCATCATCGATGTCGAAGAAGGCGTTGCAACAATCGATATGGGAGCGATGCACGCCAAGTCTGCCATCGAGAAACGGATCAAGTTTTTGACTGACCCGGAAGCGGTACCGAACGGGAAACCGTATTGGATCGTGTGGGTGACGGTCGGTCGAAAACCGGAAGGCTTTTATTATGGCGGTGTCGCGGCATGTGACATGCTCGTTGACGTGGAAGCGAGACGGGGTTATAAATTATTACCGTATCACGTGAATCAAATGGATAAATCGTTGAAGGGTCGGATTTTAATCGACATGATGGACGCTCCGTCCCGCAACGTTTTAGCAAGCT
Organism: Caryophanales bacterium; assembly: GCA_902362975.1. Classification (GTDB taxonomy): domain Bacteria; phylum Bacillota; class Bacilli; order Exiguobacteriales; family Exiguobacteriaceae; genus Exiguobacterium. The sequence continues at coordinate 4,325 of CABIYO010000027.1, read as the reverse complement.
TCTTACAAGAACATCGCCCTGAGATTTGGGCAAACTCGACTGAACTTCATGCAGAGCTCGAGCGTCTAGACGCTGAGTAAAAAGATTGGACAAATTTTCGTCTCCAATCTTTTTTGTTTCAAGTTTTTGGGGATTTAAAGATATTTTGCGAATGAATTGATATTCAGTTGTAATTGTATGAAAATTCAGTATTATGATATACTGACTACATTGTGAAAAAAAGAAAGGGTGATACGATGAGCGAAACGAAAAAAATCTTAATCGGTCTCGCGCTAGGTGTTGTAGTTGGTCTCGGATTGGCGGGGTTGCCGGATAATGTTTATGAGATTGTGAATCCATATATTTTATCTCCGGTCGGAACGATCTTTTTGAATCTGATTAAAATGTTAGTCGTACCGATTGTCTTCTTCTCGATTATTTTAGGCGTCATGGGTCTCGGGGACCCGAAAGAACTAGGTCGAGTCGGGTCGAAATCGATTCTGTTCTTCTTAGTAACGACAGCGCTTGCGATCATGTTAGCGATGGGTGTCGCATCTGTCATACAGCCAGGGGAGCGCGGGGACTTCCAAACGACAGGTCTCGAATTTGAATCAACGGCGACCGAGGAATCGTCTAATATCGTACAGACATTCGTCAATATGATTCCGACGAATCCGATTACGGCACTCGCTGAAGGAAACATGCTTCAAATCATCGTCTTTGCGGCATTGATCGGATTTGCCATGATTGCTCTTGGGGACAAGGCGAAAACGTGGCGTCAATTCGTCAAACAAGGCGATCGCATCATGATGTACTTGATTCATCTTGTGATGAAGCTCGCTCCTTACGGGGCGTTCGCATTGATTGCTTCTGCAATCGGAGGCATCGGTCTTGATGCCGTCGTCGCGATGGCGTGGTATATGATTGCCGTCGTCTTGACGTTATTCTTGCATGCCACGATTGTCTACGGGGCAGCAGTATATTTCATCGGGAAGATGAGCCCGGTCTTCTTCTTCAAGAACTTCTATGAGGCGATGACGTTTGCGTTCTCGACCTCATCTTCGAATGCGACGCTTCCGGTGTCGATGGAAGTCGCGCAGACGAAACTCGGTGTGCCGCGTTCGATTTCATCGTTCGTACAGCCATTTGGGGCAACGGTCAACATGGATGGGACAGCGATCATGCAAGGGGTTGCGACGATTTTCATCGCACAAGTGTTTGCAACTGATCTAACGATGACTGAGTTGTTGACAGTCGTCATCACGGCAGTCCTCGCTTCAATCGGTACAGCGGGTGTACCAGGAGTCGGACTCGTCATGCTTGCGCTTGTGCTCCAGTCAGTCAACTTACCGGTAGAGGGAATCGCCCTCATTATCGGAGTCGACCGTATTCTCGATATGCTTCGCACATCTGTCAACATCACGGGGGATGCGGCATGTGCGGTTGTCGTTTCGAAATTGGAAGAAAAACATCTACCACCAGTCGATGAAGACTCGTGGGATGAAACAGGTGCGACTTCTTCATCATCGCGATGATATAGTAAATGGCCATGACAAGCGCGTCATGGCCATTATTTTGTGAAGAGAAAGAGTGATTGTTATGGAATGGGAACTGCTACCGCTCCCTTTATTTTTGATGATCAGTATTTTATTGAATAGTGTGATTGCGGTCGCCGGTGTCCTCCCGAGTGCTTTTTTGACAGCCATCAATGTGAGTGTCCTCGGTCTCGTGCCGGGCATCCTCGTATCGATTGTCGGGGAGGCGATCGGCGCTATCGTGAGCTTCATCCTTTATCGGAAAGCATTACACCGTTATGTCTCTCCGAATGGAAGTCGATTTCAACGTCTCCGGGAGTCCGCAGGAGCCGAGGCTTGGTTTCTCGTCCTCGGGATGCGTCTTATGCCATTTGTCCCTTCTGGTCTCGTCACGTTATCGGCAGCATTCAGTCGCATGACGCTCGCCTCGTTCGCTGTCGCGAGTACAATCGGAAAGATTCCTGCCTTGATCATGGAAGGACTGGCAGTGACGGCAGCGATGCAGTTGACGATTGGATGGCAGCTGTTTTTTGTTGGCGTCGTCGCCATTACGTATCTTGTTTGGCGAATGCGTCAAAGGAGTGGCGAGAAAATGTGACAAAACGCTTCGACGAAACGTTTGCCGATCGTCTTTTTCCGCAACATGGTCCAATCGATTAAAATGGATTCTTCAAAGTCCTTCAGAAATGCCTCGTGCAGTTCTTGAATGGATGTAGTATCGAATTGGGCAATCATCATCTCGTAGTTGAGAAACATACTACGAAAATCGAAGTTGGCTGACCCGACGAGGGCAACTTTGCCATCAATCAGGAGCGTTTTCGCATGGATGAAATGGCGGTTGTATTTATAAATTTTGATATTGCGCTTCAACAATTGTTCAAAATAATACTCGGTCGCATGAAAGCTGAACCATTCGTCTCCTTTGCCCGGTACAACGATTCGGACATCGATGCCGCTTCGACCTGCGACTTCGAGAATCGCCAACAGTTCAGGTGGGGGTACGAGGTATGGGGTGGTGAGCCAGATTGATTCTTTGGCATCCATCAACAGACGCATGAGTCCATCGCGAATCGTGACGTCTTTACCAGGCGATGTGACGAGTAGTTGTGTCGCTCCGTTTTGCCCTTTCGGTTCATTGACAAAGTACTGAGAGAGGTGCTTTTCATCTGCGAACAGATCCCACGTCTCATCACTCGTCCCTTGTCCTGCGTATAGCCAGTTCTCGACAAAGAGCTGCTGTAATTCTCGGACGAGCGGACCTTCAAGACGGAGATGAGTGTCACGCCAAAAACCGAGTTTATCATTCTTTCCAAGATATTCATCCCCGACGTTCAACCCGCCTGTTAGCGCAATTCGCCCATCCACGACAATCAGTTTTTGATGGTTGCGGAAGTTGGCGTTAAACACGAGGTACGGATGCAAGACAGGGTCAAACGCCTGAACGTGGACACGGGACTCCCGTAGCGGTTGGATGAACTCTTCCCCGATTTCTTGGCTACCGAGTCCGTCATACAGAAAGCGGACAATGACATGTTCATTCGATTTTTGAATGAGGGCGTCTCTAACTTTTAACAGAAGGAGGCGAGAATTTTCCCTCCTCTAAGCGTCTCGGGGCGTAGCCCAGCGTAGGTGGGAGATGAATCGCCCGGTCCAAACGTCTTCTCCCCCCCTGTGACAGATATGACGAACAAAAGTTCGTGATTCCGTCAGATTCTTCCTCTCCCTCCACGGGTATCGGATGAGGAGGACACATCACGATCTTCGAAAGGGAGGAGGGACGGACATGCTGAAAGGCTACAAATATAGGCTTCACCCGACGCCTGCACAGGCCGAGTTCCTTATCAAGACGATCGGCTGCGCCCGGTTCATCTACAACAAGCTGCTCGAGGACCGCATCGCCATCCGCGAGGAGGCGAAAGCGGGGATCGTGATGAGACGGAAACCGGCGACACCAGCATCCTACAAGCCCTTGTTCCCGTTCCTCGCCGAGGCGGACAGCCTCGCGCTCGCGAACGCGAAGTTGAACCTCGACACCGCGTTCGCGAAGTTCTTCGCCGGGACGGGCGGCTTCCCAGCCTTCAAATCGAGACGGCGGTCGCGCGCCTCCTACACGACGAACAACCAGCACGGTACGATCCGCATCGAGAACGGCAAGGTTCGGCTGCCGAAGGTCGGGTTCGTGCGGTTCACCCAACATCGTCCGTTCGAGGGCGTCATCCGGTCGGCGACGGTGTCGATGACCAAGACAGGCAAGTTCTTTGTCTCCCTNACGAACAAAAGTTCGTGATTCCGTCAGATTCTCCCTCCCCCTCCGCGGGTATCGGATGAGGAGGACACATCACGATCTGCTGGAGGGAGGAGGGACGGACATGCTGAAAGGCTATAAATATAGGCTCCACCCGACGCCGGCACAGGCCGAGTTCCTCATCAAGACGATCGGCTGCGTACGGTTCATCTACAACAAACCAGTTCACCCAACATCGTCCGTTCGAGGGCGTCATCCGGTCGGCGACGGTGTCGATGACCAAGACAGGCAAGTTCTTTGTCTCCCTCCTCGTCAAACAGGGCGATGAACCATGGATCCCAGCCGAGAACAAGGTCGGGATCGATCTCGGTCTAAAACACTTCGCCGTCATGACGAACGACGCGATGGTCTCGGAGAAGATCGACAACCCACGTTTCCTTCGTAAGTCCGAGGGAAAGGTCAAGAAGGCACAGCGCGCGCTGTCACGAAAGAAGATCGGAAGCAAGAATCGTGAAAAAGCCAAGTTACTTTTGGCCAAGAAACACGAAAAGATCGCCAACCAACGC
>CABIYO010000026.1:24182-36260 GCA_902362975.1 Caryophanales bacterium | reverse complement strand
AGATGGGTGTAGCTCATAGCGATTCCTCCGTCTGAATGTTTGTGTCGTAACTTCATTCTACACGAGGACGTCGCTGTGGGCTTTTTGTGCGTTCACTTTTAGGTGTTGCACTTAATTTTATAATTCATCAAAGCTTAAAAATAATTAGTGTTCAAATCGGAATATCTGGTGGAATACTAAGTGTCATAAATGTATCAATTAAATACGAGAGATACGTGAGAAAGTTAAAATAGTCTAACGAACAAGAGCTAAGAAAATTTATGGCACAATACATGGAAAAAGTGTGTGACATACTGGAAAACAGACCTTATTGTTATGACTTATACTGTATCGAGGTATTCGAATTATTGTATTTGTACCTATGTAGCAGATAAATTAAAGGACAGTCATTAATATAAGATATAGGAATTGACAACAATACTATTACACTATATAATGTAATAGTGAAGTGGAGGAGGAAATAATGGAAGAAAATTGTTGTACACCTAAACCTCAGCTAACGGATCGTCCTTTGTTGGATATAGATTATGCGGAGGGATTGAGCGAAACGTTTAAAATCCTTTCAAACGGCACGAGGCTTCGGATATTACACGCAGTGATTCGAACACCAAACATATCCGTTACTGAGTTGGCTGAACAACTCGAAATGAAACCTCAAGCCATCTCTAACCAACTTCAACGATTAGATGATAAGGGCATTGTTCGTTCGTCTCGTGAGGGAAATTTTATTCGGTATCGAGTTGTTGATCCTTGTGTAACCAGCCTTTTACACGAAGGATGGTGCCTAACAGAAGATTTACCAAAATAGGAGGAGATTCAAAGTGGAAAAATGTGCACGCTCTAACTGTAATTGTCTTATTGGTGAGAACAAAGTAGAGGTTGATGGAAAAGTTTATTGTAATCAAGAATGTGCAGATCATTGTACTGATGAAGTTTGCGAGTGCAAAGATTGTAGCTGTGCAACTGCATAATTGAATAATAATGAAGGTTATCCTGTGCAACTATAGGATAACCTTTTTTGTACATAGGCTATCCAACGATAGGGTGCATTATTTAATGCAAACTCTACAAAAGGAATTTTCCAAACTATTTTCCTATCACCTATTGTATATGCTTTATGGGATGTTCTAAGAGCATTTGTGGTCACAAAAAATATTTAACAATTTTAATTTTGATATCAAATCTATACTTGAAAAACACGGAGTAGTAAAGGATGAACAATATGTTAGACCTATTATTCCTACCAGACCTTAAAACAATAGAACCACCACAAGAAAATGAAACCGACATGATGTTTAAAGTGGAAGCAATCAAACCACCTGAACGTTGTCCTAAATGCGGTTTTGACAAACTGTACAAGCATAGTTCACGAAAACAATTAATCATGGACTTGCCTATTCATTTAAAGCGAGTAGGCTTACAAGTAAACCGTAGACGTTATAAATGTCGTGAGTGTGGTTCCACATTTTGGGAACGCCTTATATCCATTGACGAAAAGCGTAGTATGACTAAAAGATTGTTGGAGTCCATTGAAGAACAGTCCATGTCTAAAACTTTTGTGGAAGTAGCAGAAAACGTTGGTGTAGACGAGAAAACCGTTAGGAACATCTTTAAAAACTATGTGGCATTAAAAGAACTTGAATACCAGTTTGAAACTCCTAAATGGCTCGGTATTGACGAAATACACATTATCAAGAAACCTCGTCTTGTATTGACCAATGTGGAACGTAGAACTATATATGACATAAAACCCAATCGTAACAAAGATACGGTCATTCAACGCCTTTCTGAGATTACAGACAATACTTATATCGAATACGTCACAATGGATATGTGGAAGCCCTACAAAGACGCAGTTAATACAGTTATGCCACACGCAAAAGTAGTTGTAGATAAGTTTCATGTAGTCCGTATGGCTAATCAAGCCTTAGACAGTGTTAGGAAGTCTCTTAAAGCCAATATGACAGCCAAAGAAAGGCGTACCCTTATGCGTGAGAGGTATATCCTTCTTAAACGAAAGCATGACCTGAATGAACGAGACTCATTCCTTTTGGATACTTGGTTAAGTAATTTACCTGAACTAAAAGAAGCCTATGAACTTAAAGAAGAGTTCTACTGGATATGGGATACAGATGACCTTGACCAAGGCAGAGAACGTTACAGGTATTGGAGACAACGTTGTTTATCCAGTAACTCTAAAAACGCCTATAAAGACCTCGTAAGAGCCGTAGAAAACTGGCAAGATGAAATCTTCAACTACTTCGATAAAAGGCTCACTAACGCTTATACAGAGTCTATAAATAGCATCATTAGGCAAGTAGAACGAATGGGTAGAGGTTACTCATTTGAAGCCTTACGAGCCAAAATACTTTTTAATGAGAAGCTCCATAAGAAACGGAAGCCTCGATTTAATTCAAGTGCTTTCAGCAAAGCTATGTTATACGATAGTTTCAATTCGTATCAAATAACAGACCGTGACAAAACAGGCAACTATGGTGTAGATTTTTCCACACTTATTAAGAAATTGGAGAAGGGTAACTTATAGACCCTTTTCCACCATAAAATCCGAAGACCCAGTATTATATGTATCGGCTAACCCGAAACCAACTGAACTTTCATACAGCAAACAAGTGGCAGAAACATTCGTTTCGACACTCCAAGCAGAAAATCCATCAATCGAAGTAGAAGCAATCGAACTCTACGATGTCGACGTTCAAGAAATCGACGGAGATGTGCTCAGTGCATGGGGTAAATTTGCATCAGGCGAAGCACTCACTGACGTAGAAGCGAAAAAAGTAGGTATAATGAACGGCATGCTTGAGAAATTCATGGAAGCAGACCTTTACGTGTTCGCGACTCCAATGTGGAACTTCTTCTTCCCGGCACGCATGAAAATGTTCCTTGACAGCGTGCTCATGGCAGGTAAAACGTTCCGTTACACAGAACAAGGTCCTGTAGGCTTGCTTGAAAACAAACAAGCGATCCACATCCAAGGAACAGGTGGAATCTACACAGGAACTGACCTTAACTTCGCAGACGCATACCTTCGCCAAGCGCTCGCGTTCGTCGGTGTATCTGAAGTGACGACGGTAGCGGTCGAAGGGATGAACCAATACCCAGATAAAATCGAAGAAATCGTGGCAGACGCGAAAGCGAAAGCTGAAGCACTTGCGAAAGAAGTTGCAGGCGCAGTAACGGTATAACCTAGAGAGACGAGTCGATTGACTCGTCTTTTTGTATGCATTTATTTTGGGTATGATACAAAGGGAAGGGGAGGATGCAATGGCAGATCAGTTATCGAGTCGACTACTTGGTGATTGGACGGATATTGTCCAAGAAGAGATGAAACAACCTTATTTTCAACAGTTGAAGCAATTCGTCGACCACGCTTATGAAGAAAAGATCGTTTACCCGGCCCGAGAAGATATTTGGAACGCATTTATTCATACAAAATTTAGTGAGGTGAAGTGCGTCATTTTAGGGCAAGACCCGTATCATGGACCGAATCAAGCGCATGGACTCAGTTTTTCGGTGCAGGACGGGGTACGTTTTCCGCCGTCTCTACGAAACATCTTTCAAGAACTAAAAGACGACGTCGGGTGTGACATTCCAAAGAGTGGGAATTTAGAAAAGTGGGCAAAACAAGGCGTCCTGCTCTTAAATACGGCACTGACGGTTGAAGCGGGAAAGGCGGGCTCACACCGTGGAAAAGGATGGGAACAGTTCACCGACTCCATCATTGAACGGCTCGGGAGTCAAGAGGAACCGATTGTATTCATCTTGTGGGGAAATGATGCGAAGAAGAAAATGAAATGGATTGGAGACCAACATAAAGTGCTTACGTCCGTTCACCCAAGTCCCTTGTCATCCCATCGTGGATTCTTCGGTTCTAAGCCATTCTCCAAAGTAAACGATACATTGAAGGAGTGGGGAAAATCTCCGATTGAATGGTGTTTATGACAGTCTACGAAAATTCGTAGGCTGTTTTTTGTTGACGTGTCGAAAACCCTTTGGTACAGTAACTAACAAGACGTCACTTTAGTGCATAAAAGCACATATGCATAACAGCATAACAGCATAACTGTATAAAGGATGAAGGACTGAAACAGGCATTGATTGAACGGCTTGAAGCATTGCGTCAGACTTCCCCATCCCGAAATGAATTGATTGGTCGCGCGTTCGACCTATTGCGCTAACGAAAAGAGGTGACGTTTTCGATAGTAGGAGAACGTCGCCTCTTGTGCGTTATACAGATTGATTTGTCGTTTCACGTAAGAACGTAATCAAACGACGATACGTGGAATTGGCCGCTGGGCGGTCCATTTCGAAGTAATAGTTATGTCCGAGCTCGTGCTCATTCCGATCATAAAAGACAGTCGTGACATCCGTTCGTCCTGAAAGAATCGTCGCAAATTCTTTAGCCTGCTCCTCAAAGGAATGGTCATTCCCGTCCGCGATAAACGTTGGGACGAATGTGGCCGGCACATTGACGAGTGGCGACGCTTCAGCAACGACCGGGAGAGTCTCCCAATTGTATGTGCCGAAGTATGCCCATCCGATTCGTTTGAACAAGAAGCGGTTCACAGATTTCGATGATTCGAGCCATGTGCGCTTCAAGTCGAGCGGTGCAGACAAGAGGATGGCACCGAGGATTGAGGATTTTGGTACGACTTGTCCCACTTCAGCAGAAGGCGAATAGTCGTCATTCAACTGGATGCCAACGAACTGTGCGACGAGCTGTCCACCATTCGAATCACCTGCAAAGAAGACGCGGTCCAAGTCGAGACGGAAGCGGTCATTGTTCTCAGCGATGAACGAGTACGCCTCTTCGATTTGTATGAGCGGGGTCGGATACATCACGTCAGGTGCGAGTGCGTAATTGATACTGACGACGTTATAGCCATTACTCGCAATCGAAGTGGCATATTTTAATACATCCGATTTATCCCCACCGACGAACGACCCACCATGCACCCAAAAGATTGTTGGGACAGGTTTTCGGTCGCCTTCATAGCGAATCAAATCAAAGGTTCCATTGCCGTAAGAAGACAAGTAGTCGATGTCTTTTCGGACAGACGTCTTTTGAACGACTTCCTCGAATCCCTTCATCTCCACTTCGTTTCCCCCCGCAAATGAAGTTTTGATTAAACGTGTGGCTGGTTTCGGTGAGAGGAACATATAAGCCGCTCCTGCGACCGCAGTTCCAATCAATCCGACTCCAGCTCGTTTCAACCCTTTATTCATCTTCCTTCCTCCCTCCCATTCTACAATCAGAAGCTTATTACGTGAGGAGTACGTCCGCCATGTACGTTTCGATGACATGAGCGATTCCGTCTTCGTTGTTTGATTTTGTGATGAAGTCCGCTTTCCCTTTGACCGTCGTGTTGGCATTTCCCATTGCGACGCCGAGGCCGGCCCATTCAATCATCGTCAAATCATTGTTTCCGTCACCGCAAGCGATAACTTCTTTTTGCGCGATGCCGAGTTGATCTGCAAGGAAGGCGAGACTCGTTCCTTTTGTGACACCCGCTTCCGTAAACTCAAGGAAGAACGGTTTTGAACGGGCCACAGCCAATTTTCCAGCCAATTCTGTTTGTAGCTTTGTTTCGATCGGAGCGAGTGTGTCGCCATCTGCAAGCATCAAACATTTGACGACCGGGGCTGTCACGGCATCTTTAAAGTTGTCGACATGAATGACCGGCATTCCTGTCAACTCACCTTCGATATCCGTATAAGGGTTCGGACGATCGGTTACGATTTCGTTACCGACGTACGTATGAATCGCGATTCCTTCCCGTTCACTGATATCATGGAGATGGGCGACTGTATCCGGTTGGAGCGTGCTCGAGAAAATCTCCTCGTTTGTCGCACAATCGATGACCGAGGCACCGTTGAACGATAAGATGTAGCTTCCGTATTTCGCAAGTTCTAATTCACGGGCTGCATCCCACATCGCAAACGTTGGACGTCCGCTCGCGAGTACGACTTTATAGCCACGCGCCTGTGCATCGAGAAGTGCTTCTTTTGTCTTAGGGGAAATCGTATGGTCGCTCGTGAGGAGCGTATCATCCATATCCAATACAATCATCTTGTAACTCATAGTAGTAGGGGGTCCTCCTTCAGAATCTAATGACTCCATCCTAAACCTTTTTAAGGTCAATTGACAACCTTGTCGCAAAAACGTAACTATAATGTAGAGAAGTGAACTCTAAAAGAGGTGGAAATCGATATGAATCGAATTTTAGTAGCTGAGGACGAGCATGCGATTCGCAGCTTCATTATTGTCAATTTAAAACGAGCCGGTTTCGACGTATTTGAGGCGACGAACGGCCGAGAAGCGGTCACCGCATTTGACCGTGAACCATTCGATGTCGTCTTATTAGATGTGATGATGCCGGAAATGGACGGATTCGAAGCATGTGCAGCCATTCGTGATCTTGACGAAAATGTAGGGATCATCATGTTGACGGCACGGACGCTCGAAGAAGATAAAATTGAAGGGCTTGGTAAAGGGGCAGACGATTACATCGCCAAACCGTTCAGTCCAGGTGAATTGGTGGCACGCATCCAAGCGTTGCTGCGCCGTGTCGAAAAAGTGAAACGAAAAGATTCGAAGCGCTTGAAGTCGGGACCGTTCGCCATCGATCTCGCCGCAAAACAAGTGACGAAGTATGGACAGTCGATCGATTTGACGCCGACGGAGTATGACTTGATCTGTCATCTCGTCCAAAACGAAGAGGTCGTCTTGTCACGTGATGCGTTACTCGATGCGGTATGGGGCGTCAACTATTTCGGTGACCGAAAGACAGTCGACGTCAACATTCGTCGCTTGCGACAAAAAATCGAAGATAACCCGAGTCATCCGGTGTACATCGAGACGTTATGGGGTCACGGATATAAATGGCGGAGACATGAGGCATGAAACAACAGTTAGTCATTCGCATGATGATTGTCGTGACGATCGTCTTGCTCTTACTCGTCAGCGTTTTGTCTTACGGGACGTATCGCTACTATTACGAGTATGAGTCAGAAGCGTTACTAGGTCATGCGACCACGAGTGCATATCTATACCCTCAAGCCCAAGTAGGGTTTGAGACGCCGAGTGCCTTTTCTGTCCTCGTCCGGACATTCGGATATCCTGGAACTGATTTGACGATTGTCGACCGGAGCGGTTCGATTGTCAAAACGACGGGACAACGAACAAGGCAGGCCTCATTCTCTCAAGAACAGTTACAGCAATTGTCGCAAGGAGAGTCCGTCGTGCAGGACTATGACGTCGGGGATGAACATTACTTGTCGGTCACGAGTCCCATTATGACGAACGATACGTCCGAGTTTGCCATCAGTTTCACGCGACCGCTTGAAGATTTAGACACGCTCATTCGCGAAATTTGGATGACGGTCGTCATAATTGGCGTCTTGATCTGGTTGCTCGCCCTATACACCGTCATCCGGATTGCCGATCGCTTCGTCAGACCGATTCGTCACATCATCGAAGCGGCGGACGAGATGGCTCAGGGCGACTTCGATGTATCCGTTGAGTCAAATGAGAAACATGAGCTTGGAGCCTTGGCTCGAACGCTCACGTATTTAGGCGCGAAAGTCCAGCAGCATCAGTCGACACGTAACGAATTCCTTTCGAGTGTATCGCACGAACTCAGAACACCACTCACATCGATTAAGGGATGGACTGAGACGATTCGGGGTGGTGATGAGAAACTATCTGAAGAGACGGAGCTCGGTTTAAGTATTATTCATTCGGAGACAGAGCGCATGATCGGTCTCGTCGAACAGCTTCTCGACTATACAAAAATTGAGGAGAGTCGGTTGGTCTTGTATCGCCAAGAACTGGACCTGGTCTCTTTGTTACGTCAAGTGACACTGCAATTGAAACAGTCACTTGAAGACAAAGGCATCACGCTCATCGAGCGCTATCCTCAAAAATCGATCGGACTGTTTGATGAGAATCGACTGAAACAAGTGTTTTTAAATATCCTTGAGAACGCGATTCGTTTCTCGCCAGACGGAGGAACGTTGACGATCCGCTTCGTACAATCGGAACGTGTCGCCTTCATCTCCATTATCGATGAAGGTCCCGGCATTTCACGAGAGCATTTGCAGCGCATCACCGAGATGTTCTATCAGGCTCATGTCACAGAAGGTAGTAGCGGGCTTGGACTTGCGATTTCAAAAGAATTGATTGAAGCACATGAAGGCAAACTCGTCATCGAGAGCGAGGTCGGACACGGGACGACGGTGACCGTCTTATTGCCCCTCGACCCGAGTGAACTACATTAATGGCCCTCAGTCTACATATAGATGTATGTAGACTGAGGGAGGTTTTTATAATGGCTTGAAGCCGTTAAATTGATGCAATAACACAAAGAGGCTGGGACATAACTAGCCGGTTTTAAAGCCTTTTTTGATAAAAATAGGGGTCCGGTCACCGATTTTCGGTGGCCGGACCCCTTCTTTGCACTTCCGCCGATGCCATTGGCGATGAACTTTCGTAGGTTCGCCGCCATGAGGGCGAAGCCGAGCTCACGTTTCACACGCTGTTTTCCCCTGACGTCACCCACTCGAACGAGTGGGTGATTGTTAGTTTGGTAAGGTGATGGTTTCAATCATCTTCGGTTCGCCTTCAGAAAGGTTGACGAGTGGTTTGATCAACACCTCGACACGTCGGTTTTTAGAGCGACCTTCTTCTGTATCGTTCGTCGCAATCGGTTTAAACTCACCGTAACTTGCGAGCGTGAATTGAGCCGGGTTCAAGGCATCATTTGCCAAAAGGCCACGCATGAACGCGGTCGCACGTGCCGAACTGAGTTCCCAGTTTGACGGGAAACGTGCTGTATTGATAGGAATGTTATCCGTATGTCCGGAGACGACAATCTCTCGCTTGCCTGCCTTCTCTAAAATTTGACTGATGTTTTGTGCGACGTTACGAGCATCAGCATCGAGAGTCGCCTCTCCTAAGTTGAACAGGGCACGGTCTTGAATCGTCAAGACGAGACCACTTGAATTGATCGTCGCTTTGATCTGGCTTTCGAGACCGTTCTTTTTAATGTATTTGTTTACATCTTCTTTTAATTCATCAAGTTGAGCCAATTCATACGTCCGTGGGTTGGCGGTCGAATGGGTCTTGTCTGTGCGACTGATGTCATTGTTTGAAGCAGTCGAAGCTTGAAAGACGCTGACGCCTCCAGAGAACACCTGATTGAAAGACTGTGACATTTTCATAAGCTTTGTCTGGTCGATGTTACTCGATGCGAATAGTACGATGAAAAGTGCGAGCAACAGTGTCAACAAGTCGGCGTAAGGAATCAGCCAGCCTTCGGGAATGTGTTCTTCATGATCATGCTTCTTTTTGCGCTTCATAGTCAGCTCGCTCCTTTGGAGACAAATACACAGACAGTTTATCTTCTAGCGTTTTTGGAGATTCACCACTTTGAATCGATAAAATCCCTTCAATCATCATTTCCTTGATGATGACTTCACTCTTCGAATACTGCTTCAACTTGTTTGCAAACGGGAACCAAAGCACATATCCGGTGAAAATCCCGAAAAGTGTCGCGACGAAGGCCGCAGAAATGGCATGTCCGAGCTTTTCGATATCGGATAAGTCTTTCAAGGCAGCAATCAATCCGATAACGGCTCCGAGTACCCCGAGTGTTGGGGCATATGTCCCGGCCTGTGTGAAAATATCGGCGTTTGCTTTATGGCGCTGTTCCATATTCTCGATGTCGCGTGACATGACTTCCGCAATATATTCGGAAGGTTGACCGTCGATGACCATCATCATGCCTTGGCGCAAAAATGGTTCTTCAACTTGTTCGAGTGCCGTTTCAAGGGAGAGGAGTCCCTCTTTTCTTGCTTGTGTCGACAAATCGACGAATTGCGTGAGCAATCCGGATTTGCTGGGCAGTTCTTGTTTTTTGAACAAGATTTTAAATAGTTTTGGAACGTTCTGCAGTTGTTCCTTTGATACGGCGATACTGACGGCCGCGGCTGTACCGACGAAAATGATAACCATTGCGGCAGGGTTGATCAGCGGTGCAACACCTGCTCCTTTTAATAGCATTCCACCGACGAGGGTGAGGAACCCGAGTATGAGTCCGACTAACGTAACGACATCCATGTCTTTGTTTTCCACCTTTCCGAAATAAATCAGGACAAAAAAAGCGAGAGACGCCACTCGTCTCCCGCAACATGCGTTCCCGATGATTAAGCGCCGTTTTCATCAATCAACATTTGAATGCTGATATTTCGTTCTTCACGCTCTATATCGGTTAATACGTCGTATTTTTTTAACAATGCGTACAATTGATTCACGACTTCTTGCTCGAGTGACCAATTGAGTAACTCTTCTAGCTGAAAATAAAGGTGAGCGGGCATACATTGTGATTGGCGCTCCAACCTTCGTGAGACATCCTCTATCGAATGATCTACCGTACTAGGGTCCACGGTTTCATTCAACCTCCTCAACATTCTTAAAGTCTATCTCCCATAATACCAAAAAATCGAAGAAAGCGTTAGAGATACATTTTCTTGTTGGCATTTAGAAAGGTGAGGAGTAACATGATGCGTAGAACTCTTTATCAATAATTAAAGGAGAGTAAATATGCGTCATCAGTTATCTCGACGAGAGATGAGATTAAAGCGAATCGAGCTTCTTTACCATGTCGTGTTTGAAAAACCGGCAAGATTCATCGCCTCGGGATTCATAGTAGCCATTTTTTTAGGTGCTTCCTTATTGTATACCCCACTTGCACAAGCGAAACCGGTCACATTCATCGATTGTCTATTTATTGCAACATCAGCTGGTACGGTGACGGGGTTGTCAACGATTGATATCGGTACCTCGTTTACGCTCTTCGGTGAATTGGTCATTCTGGCGCTCATCCAGGTGGGGGGACTAGGTTTTATGACCGTTGCCTTGATGCTCTTAAGTCTGTTAGGGAAAAAAATTGGATTGAAACAACGCATTTTGTTGCAAGAATCACTGAACTTGGATGGACCAGGTGGAACTGTGCGCTTAGTAAGGAATATCGTTTTTACGACAATGATTGTTCAAGCAATTGGAATGCTTTCACTGACCGTTACATTGTTTCAAACGGGAAACTATACGTTTGGAGATGCGCTCTATAATGGATTTTTTCATGCTGTATCTGCTTTTAATAATGCTGGATTTGCGCTTTGGCCTGATAATTTGATGAGTTTTGAACAAAACACCAGTTTTATCGTCACGATTGCCGTGCTACTCATGATTGGCGGTCTTGGCTTTACAACCATTGCGGATATCACCGAGAAACGAACTTGGAAACACCTTGGTCTGCACTCGAAAATTATGATTCTTTCATTGTTCATCATTAATGGATTGGCTTGGATGATATTGTTGCTTACCGAATGGGTATCAAATGAGGGGTCGATGTTTAACCGATCGCTAAGCGAAGCTTTGCACGTTACTTTTTTCCAAGCCGTGACGACACGAACTGCGGGATTTAATTCGATTGATATCGCTACAATGGCACCTGTGTCAATCGGGTTAATCATTATTTTGATGTATATTGGAGCTGGTGCTGCTTCAACCGGTTCCGGAATAAAAGTAACAACGCTTGCTGTTATTTTGGCAGATATGTGGGCTTTTATCGCAGGTAAAAAGGAAACGGTGATCATGGAGCGCACGATTGACGTATTTCAAATTAAAAAAGCATATGTTGTGGCCATCTCTAGTTTTTTCTTCATCACGTTGATTGCTACGCTGACGATTCTGACGAATAATCATTTGGCTGCGACTGCGATTTTATTTGAAACAGTTTCTGCATTTGGTACAGTAGGGCTATCGCTAGGCATTACAGCAGACTTAAATAGTCTTGGAAAAGGTTTTATCATGTTCATGATGCTTCTCGGACGTGTCGGGTCGTTGACCATTCTCTTTACCGTCGCACGTCAAGCCGACCGAAAGATTCGCTATCCGAAAGAGAAGATTTTGATTGGTTGAACGTGTGTTTTGGGCTGCATTCCTCATAGAGGGATTGCAGTCTTTTTTGAGTTAACGTAGTCAGGGGACGACATTTT
>CABIYO010000026.1:0-23854 GCA_902362975.1 Caryophanales bacterium | reverse complement strand
TTCTGCATCACGTTGTTGGTTCGGAAGATGCAAGGCGTAGATGACTCCGATTTGATGCGGTAGCGAAGCGAGGTGTTCAATTAATTTTCCTGCTAAAAAACCCGGGAATCCGGTAAAGGCATAATTGTTCATGACGTTTCATCCGCTAAATCTAATGTGAATGTAAAAGTCGACCCTTTCCCGACTGTCGATTCCACTTCGATGCTCCCACCATGTGATTCGATAATTTCTTTACAAATCGACAACCCGAGACCGGTCCCACCAATTTTACGTGTATCCGAATTGTCGACCCGATAAAACTTCGTAAACAACTTTTCAAAGGCGTGCTCGGGAATCCCGATTCCAAAATCACGAATGGATACATGAGCCTGACTGTGGTCTTGTCGGACCCGCACTTCGATTTCCTGTCTGTTCGGGGAATACTTGATCGCATTTGAAATCAAATTGACGAGAACTTGCTCGATGCGATCTCGGTCGGCAATGAGATGCAAGTCCTCATCCGCATTATCGAAATGAATGGTATGATCACTCGTTTCGCGAAAGCGTTCAATCACTTCTAAGACAAGTTCATTCAATGCGAAATGATCTTGTTTATATTCTTGGTGACCATCTTCCATGCGTTGAATGTCCAAAAAGTCGTTGAGTAGGACGGTCAACCGTTTCGCTTCCCGCGACATCGTCTTCAAGAAGCGCTCCCGTTTTTCAGGAGTCAAATCTCGAGCGAGCATCAATTCGATATACCCCGATAATGAGGACAGAGGAGTTCTCAGCTCATGTGAGACCGTACTCACCAGTTCATTTTTAATCTGGTCCATACGCTCCTCTTCGGTTCGATTACGGAACACAAACAAGAAACCGCTATCCATACCGATTTGTCGTTTCGTATCCATCGTCGTCCCGTACATCTCATAGTACTCTTCATCTCGGTCGTTTGGCTGTGGGATGGAGAATCGCATCGACACTTCA
This sequence comes from Caryophanales bacterium, assembly GCA_902362975.1. Classification (GTDB taxonomy): domain Bacteria; phylum Bacillota; class Bacilli; order Exiguobacteriales; family Exiguobacteriaceae; genus Exiguobacterium. The sequence goes on along the minus strand of CABIYO010000026.1, from coordinate 22,888 downwards.
CGCGCTGTCCCATCGAGAAGTTGATCCATCTTCCGCAGCATCTCGCTCCTATCACGAGGACGGAACGTGGAGAGGAGTGGGATACGCTCTTGAATTTTGTTTGGAGCGATGCCTGGTAAGTCCATGAGTCGTCTTGCATGGACGTTCATGAACAAGACACTCCCGTTCGATTCGGTCAAGACGAACGCTTCATTCGACGCTTGTAAGATTGACTGGATGATATCGCGCTGACGGGCGATAGCATTTTTTTCGCGTTCGAGCATACGCTCTACTTTTTTACGGTCGCTGATATCACGCATGACCGCGACTCGTAACGTTTGCCCTTGATACGTCACTTCTTTCGGATACACCTCTAGTTCTAAGAACGTTCCATCTTGCCGACGACCAATCACTTCGTATGGTGTTTGAATGTGATTGCGAATGCGTCGCAACACATCGGCCCGGTACCCTTCCGCGATAAACTCGATAGTCTGGCGTCCCATCATTTGCTCTACAGGGATTTTAAAGATGGATTCCGCCGCCTTGTTCGCATCGAGAATCATTCCATCTTCATGGAACAGAACGGCTTCGATGACCGATTCGGCAAACATGCGATAACGTTGTTCCTTATAACGGAGCTCGCGTTTCAACTCAATCTCGGAACTCACATCAAATACGAAGAAAAAGAAGCCGATGAGTTGCTCTTGCTCGTAAACGGGATGCATGAACAATTTGCCGATGAAATGTGTCCGATCTTTACATTGAAACTTCCATTCCCGGTCGCCTTTGTCGAGTGCGAGGCGCAACATTTGTTCGAACGATAGCAACCGTTCCGTCTCGTCTTGATAAGCAGAGCGCTTTTCACTTAATTCTCTCGATTCAAATAAAGCGAACGGTGTCATTTCGTAAAGCACTTCATGGGGCGCATAGCCAAAAAGTTCCGTGGCCCCCTGATTGAAACGAGTAATCAACAGATTCGCATCCGTCATAATCATCGCCATGTCGAGTTCAGTATGCATCATCGCCTCAAAAGCGTTGTGTTGAATCGTCACACGTGTATCATGGGGCAATGGCTCGATGGAGAGAATATATTGATTTTCCCACGGAATGGCGTGTACTCGCATCGTTGGCAGTTCATACATCCAAGGCAGTCCTTGTTCCATCCGACGAGACAATTCCATCGTAATCGGTGATTGATTGACCATATGGAAAAGGTTCGAACGTCTCTGTAGATTCTCAGGAAACTGCTTGAGAAACGGACGGTTTGCCTGAACGATTGTTCCATCTTTTTGTATTAACGCAACTCCGTAAGGTAGTGCATGTAGTAACTCACTTTGGAGATTGGCATGATTCTCCATGAACAGTCATCCCTCCTTCGTGGTGTTAGACGAGCACATCTTCTATATCATTCGACAGATCCCCCTTTCATTTCCTGCCCTCGAAACGGTAAAGTGAGGGAGAGGACTTGGAAAGGAAAGATGAGCATGATTGGATTACTCATTGGGATCATCGGTGCCATATGTTTATGGTGGTTCGAGGCACCGCTTTGGAGCAGCGTACTGCTTCTCTTGCTTGGAATTGCGTGGTTTATATGGAAAAAAGTAAGGCTGTCGACCATCGACCGCATTGATCGGATGGATGGTCGGGAGTTTGAACTATTTTTAGAGGAAGTGTTCACCGCGCTTGGATATACGGTCACGGTGACTCCGGCATCGCGTGACTTTGGTGCTGACTTGTTATTGGAAACACCGGATGGATGGTCGATTGCCGTTCAAGCAAAGCGTTATGAAAAGACGGTCGGACTCGAAGCGGTTCAACAAATTGCAGCGGCCGTTCCCTATTACCAAGCACACGAAGGCTGGGTCGTGACGAACTCGAATTTCACGGACAGCGCATACGAATTGGCGGCGCCAAATCAAGTTCGTCTGATTGCAAGAATAGAGCTTGAAGAACTATTAAAAGAAGCGGGATATAAGCGGTAAGAATAGGCTTGTTCACAAGTTCGACAGAATCCAAATGATGTCGAAAAAAAAGGGTTGTCTTTTTCTTTAAACGATGCAATAATCATCTTCGTCATATGAAATATGTAGTAGTTGAAACGAGATAAAAACTACACAGAGAAACGATTGGGGTTTTCAGTAACACCCGACCGTACACATTACAAACAATCACGGTTGGAACGTGCTAGGAGGAAAAAGCGGTGCGCAAATTAATTTATGTAAAAGGTTGCGTCTTTACACAAGGTGAGGCGACCATTTATGACGAGACAAATGATGCGATCGGATCTGTTCACCGCGACGCGGAAGGCAGTGTCCAAGTGCACAATTTGTCTGGACGACAGATCGCTCATGGGAAATACATCCCGAACTGCCAAAAATGGGTCGTGATGAACCATGATGGACAGGCGATTGGTCAATTGAAAGACAAGTTCTCGTTATTCGGGAAAAAGTGTGAGTACAACGTCTATGAACGCGGACTCTTCACGATTCAATACGATGTGGAACGTCACAAGTTTAGCGTTCGCGACAAAGCAGGTAAACTTGTCGCGGAATTACGGAAACAAGAAGACGATACGTTCTGCTTAACGAAAGAAGCCGATCAGTTATCGATGTTCGAACTCCTTTCCGTCTTAAAGACGTTAACGGTCAAATCGCGGATGCCACTCGCAGCATCTATCTCATAACGATGACGAGCACCGGTCTCTTGACCGGTGTTTTTTGATACGAAAAAACCGTCTCATCAAATGAAACGGTTCAAATAGTTCTTGGCCTCGAGTTCGAGTGTCGTCACCCGATGTGCGTACAGACAAAGCTTCAAGACGTGAATGATATTTGGATGTTCATAGTTCATCTTTTCGAGCGAACGCTTCACCCGTGTATCGAGAAGGTCGATCGGGCTTGTTGACTTCGCATACTCCGCGTAAAGTCGATAAAAATCAATCGGTTTGATGAAGTCGTCTTCGTCCCGGTCAGGGTTGTTGAAGATGAGCGCTAACAAGGAACTCGTCTCTTCTAGGGAAAAAAGGTGTTTCAAGTCATCAAGGAGATAAATGATTGCCGCTTGATGCAAGGAATACTTTTTACCGATTCGTGGGACACCGATGATTTTACGAACTTCACGCTTCGTCCAGTTTTGAATCGTCGTCGCAGAGAGATGCTCTCCGGTCAGTGCGTTAGCAAGAGCGACGATTTGGTTAATCGATAAGCCGTTCTTTTCAATATGAAACAAGTGGATTTTTCGAAGCTCTTTTGGGAAATGTTCACGCACGTCTTCAGGGAAGAGGGCGATGGCTCGCTCGATTTCTCCGACCTGCATAAAATGAAGGCAATCTGCCAAAGTTTGAATTGAAGTTGCGTCGCGCATACGGCCATCCTTTCTATCGCCAACAGCGTGCGTTGGCTATACAGTCATTTGACCTCATTCTACCAAATGTTTGAAAAGTAAGCTAGGATGGGCACTGATTAAGGTATAATGACGGTATCATACACACTCTATATATGAAGGTGGTCAAGCAATGAATGAATGGATTCGTTCGATTCTTTCCATTGTAGTCGTCCTCGTGTTTCTCGTGGGTCTCGAACAAGTCGGGAAACGTCTGGGATGGACGGATGAAACGATTCGAAAAAGTGTACATATCGCAGTCGGACATTGGTCGTTATTGGCAGTTTGGTTAATGGATTCATGGTACGTCGCGGCAGTCCCGCTCATTTTCTTCACATTTGCGAATGCGGTCCTGTTATATAAAAGCCCGTCACCGGTACATCAAACGGAACGAAAATCATTCGGGACCGTATACTATCCGATTGCATTGCTCATTATCTTATACTTCTTCTTCGAGTCCGAGCCGATCGCATTTTTAGCCGGATCACTCGTGCTCGCCTGGGGGGATGGAATGGCTGCACTCATCGGACGCAAATATGGGACGGTCATCTATGATCTATATGGACAAAAGCGTTCATTCCAAGGAAGCATTGCCATGTTTCTAAGCTCGTATGCTGTCTTATTTTTATTGTTTTTGTGGAATGATGTTGTCCTTTGGCAAGTGGTAACATATGGGTTTATCATTTCCATCATCGCTACACTAACTGAAGCGATTTCATATCGAGATTGGGATAACTTTACAATTCCCATCATTGTTGCCATTGCGACATCACTATTGCTATAAACTAATCTGGAATTTGTAAGAAAAACGTTGCTTGTCACGTCCAATAATCATTTGTATACTGTGATTCGTACTGAAACCGTTCAGTGACGTGCTCGGCACGAATGAAGTGGGACCGAGACACTGATTAAATAGAACATAAAGGATTGAGTGAACACATGAGCTTTTTACAGCAACTTCAAATGATCATTCCGGCCGAGCGCGTCCTTCAAGACGAGCCGTTGTCGGCACACACGTATACAAAACTAGGGGGCAAAGCAGATTACTTCGTAGCTCCACACACGTACGAAGAAGTGCAGGCCGTCTTACAACTGGCCCACCAAGAAGCGATGCCGTTTATGATTCTTGGCTTCGGTTCAAACTTGATCGTCCGCGATGGCGGCATCCGTGGAATCGTTTTGAACTTGAATGAACTCGACTCGATTCGTCGGGAAGGGAATCAAATCATTGCGCAGGCAGGAGCAGCGATTATTGACGTCTCACGCCAAGCACTGGCAGAGGGGTTATCCGGTCTCGAGTTTGCATGTGGGATCCCTGGGACGGTCGGTGGGGCCGTCTACATGAACGCAGGTGCATACGGCGGAGAGACGAAGGATGTCATCACATCTGCGATGGTGTTGACGCAGGATGGTCAAGTACTTCACTTATCTAAAGAGGAACTCGACCTTGACTACCGAACGAGCCGTGTCTCGAAAGAGGGCTTGGTCGTACTCGAGGCGACGTTCGAACTAGAACCGAAAAACTATGAATTGATCAAAGAAGTCATGGACGACTTGACGTATAAGCGGGAATCGAAACAACCGCTTGAGTACCCTTCATGTGGTAGTGTGTTCAAACGTCCGCCTGGCTATTTTGCCGGCAAGTTGATTCAAGACTCTGGTCTGCAAGGCAAACGGATCGGAGGAGCGGAAGTCTCGCTCAAGCATGCAGGCTTCATCGTCAATGTCGATGATGCGACAGCGACAGAGTACATTTCACTCATCCGTCACGTCCAGGAGACCGTTAAAGAGAAATTCGAAGTGGAATTAGAGCCGGAAGTGAAAATCATCGGGGAAGATATCGCCGTTGAGAACGCATGACGCATAAAAAGGAGGAATCGGACGATGGCGTTCGATTCCTTCTTTTTGGTATAGAGAAAAGACGATGAGAATGGGCATCTCATCGTCTTTAGGGTTAAGCTTGTGCTTGTTTCGAGACCGCCTCATGGGCAGGAACGAACGGATATTCCAAATCACGTGCGACCGCTTCATACGTGACCGTTCCGTTGATGACGTTTAGACCTTTGAGAAGTGCCTCGTTTTCAAGAAGTGCTGGGAATACGCCTTTTTGTGCACACTCGATGATGTATGGCATCGTCGCGTTTGTCAGACCCAATGTTGAAGTGCGTGGCACAGCACCTGGCATGTTAGCGACGGCGTAGTGTTGCACGCCATAACGCTCATACGTTGGTGCATCATGCGTCGTGATATGGTCGATTGTCTCACAAATTCCACCTTGGTCGATGGCGACGTCGACGATGACCGACCCAGGCGACATGCGTTGTACCATTTCTTCTGTGACGAGCTTCGGTGCTTTTGCACCTGGGATGAGCACGGCACCGATCACAAGGTCACTCTCAGCCACTTGTTTCGCAATGTTGTATTTATTTGAAATCAACGTATTGATTGTGTTTCCGAACAAGTCGTCGATTTGACGAAGACGAGCCGGGCTAATGTCCATCAACGTCACGTTCGCCCCTAAACCGATTGCGATTCGAGCTGCATTCGTTCCAACGACACCGCCTCCGATGACCGTGACGTTCGCACGAGGCACACCTGGGAGACCAGACATCAAGATTCCTTTTCCACCATGTGGTTTTTCAAGGATTTGAGCTCCGATTTGCGCAGCCATACGTCCTGCCACTTCACTCATCGGTGTGAGGAGTGGTAACGTGCGATCCACTTCTACCGTCTCGTAGGCGATGGCTGTAATCCCAGAATCGACGAGTGCTTTCGTTAATTCTGGCTCTGCCGCAAGGTGTAAATAGGTGAAGAGCGTCAAGTCAGGACGGAAGTATTGATACTCAGACGGCTGTGGTTCTTTTACTTTGAGAGCGAGTTCGACGCCTTCCCAAACTTCTTTCGCTGTTTCAAGAATCGTTGCACCGGCATCAATATATTCCATATTCGTGAAGCCGCTACCGAGACCGGCATTCGTTTCGACGAATACATCATGACCCAGCTCCGTTAACATAGATGCACCCATCGGTGTTAAGGCCACTCGATTTTCATTGTTTTTAATCTCTTTTAATACCCCGATTTTCATGGAACATTCCCCTTTCATTCCGTTGACACAATTTGTTCACACCTCTAGTATAGACCTAATTGAAAACGCTGTCTTTAGCATGGATTCTAAAAACGAAGACGCTCACTTTGTGAAAAAACACAAACCAAACGTCTAGTCTTCTAATCGATATTGACCAGCTTTAATGGCTAAATAAATCATGGATCTTTCTGGTAAGGAAACTTGTGTGATATTCGTCAACTCTTCGATGCGGCGAATCCGGTACAGAACGGTATTCGGATGAATATGAAGATGAGTGGCGACTCGTTTGACGTTCCCATCAAAATAAAAATACCATTCGAGTGTCTTCACGAGTTCGGTCTGATGGGATGAATCATAATGCTGCAACCGTTCGACGGTCGGGTGGGTCTCAAGTTGAAGTCCGATACGCCGAGCGAGTTCCGGGACGAGTTGATAAATGCCGATTTGCTCGAAGGCACGGGAAGTCGATAGTTCGAGCGGGAACTTGCGACGCAGCGTGGTAACCCGTCGCGCTTCTTCGGCTGCGGCATATAACATGTCACTTTCGAAAAAACGTCGGCTGATGCCAAGGCGTGGTTCGGATTCGCTGAACTTGTCTTGAAGCAATTGTTCGAACCGTTCTGCCCAGGCTATGAGTACAGTCTCTTCATCGGAGAGTTCAGACTTCATATACTGCCAGACGAGTAGCTGCTGACCATCGATGGCATGTAAAACGACTTCAATTGACTCTTGCGTCGCAAGCACATAGTGAAGGCGTTCCGCAAGTTGAGGAGTGATTGGTTGAGCACATTCGATGACCGTCAACCGACTGGCGACGGCAATCGGGGCAAGTTCGTTCAATCGTTCGCGATGGGCATCCGTGAGAGTCGGGGAAGCGAGGACATCTAATAAGAAGCGTTCGAGCTCGGCGCTGATTCGTCGCTCATGCATCGCGATGGTCATAAGTAGCTTTTTGGCGATAATCGCCCCTTCCTTCAAGATGGCTAGTTCTTGAGTGCTGAACGGATTCGTCCGAGCCAAGCTCCAAATATAGCCGAGCACTTCATCATGTTGTTTGATGACGATGGCTGCGCGTTCCCCAAGACCGACGGCGAGACGGGCCGGGATGACGACCGGTTCATCTTGGTCGATGACTTCTTGTAAAATGCCACTCTCCCATAGATCTTCGATGACCGCTTCTGGGACACGACGACCGATGATGGTCGCAATCCTGGCCGGGTCGGTCGAATCCGGATGTGTACTATAGGCGAGCAATTGGTGGTGGCGGTTTTCGATGGTGATGGGTGCTCGAATCGCTTGTCCGATTGCTTCGGCGAGTGTATCGAGTGACTCGTAAGATTTCTGCAAAAAAGGCATGTCGATTCCTCCTCTCTCTTGAGTATAACTTCTTCTTTGTGAAACTTCACAAAAAGAATCAAGAGTGTGAGAAATGACATACCTTGGTTCATTACATTGGGAAAAACAGTCCGACGACGAGGCCGAGTAAGGCTCCGACAATGACTTGAAACGGTGTGTGACCGACGAGCTCGTTCAAGAGCGGGGTCTCATGTTTGATCCCTTTAAAATAATCGTTCAAGAGTCGGGCTTGGAAACCGACCGCTTGACGAACTCCGGTCGCATCATACATAATAATTGTGGCAAAGACGACGGCGAGTGCGAATAGGCCCGAGTCGATGCCTTCCATACGTCCGATGGCAGTTGCGAGTGCGACAACCGTAGATGAGTGTGAACTAGGCATGCCGCCTGAAGCGAACATGATTTCAATTTCAAAATCCCGTGTTTTAATGAGTTCAGTTACGAGCTTGGCCGCTTGGGCGATGAACCAAGCGAGAATCGCGGCGAGTAAAGGTTCGTTAAACATGCGTACATTCACTTCCTGTCTGCCATAGTACCTTCACTATACCCGAAAGAGGCGCAAACTAGACGTTAAGATTTCGTCAAAAAAAGATGTCTTGGACACGTTCTCCAAGACATCTTCTGGTCGATTTTTGTTACCCGACTACTCCTTCAGTCTCCTGAAGTTTCTCTGCAATGTTATCGATGATATAACGGTTGCGTGGGTGTTCTTGACACTCCTTCGAGCATGAACGCATTTGTTTTGGTTCACACTCTTCACAACAGAAATGCTGTGCATTGCACTCCGGGTTAGCACAATTAACGTAACGAACCGTCTCGGTCCCACAGTGCATACAATGTGAGACGACAGTCGGGTTCACGGAGTTAACAGGAACGTTGATGCGTTCGTCAAAGACATAGAGTTCGCCTTCCCAGTCCTCTCCTTTTGTCGCTTCATCTTTACCATACATCGCGACGCCACCTTTAAGGTGGAAGATGTTTTCGTGACCTTGGGCACGCATATATGCTGTAAATTTCTCGCAACGGACGCCACCGGTACAGTACGTGAGAAGTGTTTTCCCTTCGTAGAGGTCCTTGTTCTTTTCGAGCCATTCCGGCATGTAACGTGAAGCCTCTACATCGATTTTGATCGCATTTTTAAAGTGACCAAGTTCGTACTCGTAGTTGTTACGAACGTCGAGGATGACGACATCATCACGATTCATCATCTCTTTCCATTCTGCTGGTTCGAGGTATGCACCGTGTTGTTTCGGTACATCAAACTCGCCATCAAAGCGCCACGTCACGAGCTCTTTCTTGTGACGGACAAAAATTTTCTTGAAGGCATGCTCTTCGACTTCATCGATTTTGAACTCGATATCGCTGAAGAGAGGGTTTGCTTTCAAGTCATTCATGTATTGCTCGGTTTGCTCCCAAGTACCAGAGCACGTCCCGTTGATTCCTTCGGAGGAAATCAAGATGCGTCCTTTGATGCCGAGGTCCTTACAATACTTCAAATGTTCTTGCGTGAGTGTTTCTGGGTCTTCGATGTTGACGTACTTATAGTACAACAAGACCCGCATTGGTTTTGTTTCCATGTTGTGTTGCTCCCCTGTGTTCAGTTTTTTGCAGGAAAACGAACGTTGGGTTGTGTCGTTCGACGAATAGACTTGCCTGCAACCACAAGTCCATTATTATATGATAAATATCACGACGGATTTTCGCAAATGGTTTTTAATTTTTTTTGACGAATGCAGGGAGATGCGTCTTGAAAATTGAATTCGGGTAATAGAGTAGTAACGAAAGTTGAAGGTGGAACGACTATGCTAAATTCTCTCCAACAGTACATCATCCAATTGATTGAATGGCTTCAAAGTTTGCCTGGTGGTCCATGGGCCGGTCTAGGCGCGCCGTTTTTAGAAGCGATTTTTCCATTTTTACCACTCGTCTTAATCATCTCTGCCAATGCGGCGACATATGGTTTTCTGTTAGGGGTCCTTCTTTCGTGGATCGGGAACTTACTCGGAACGATTGTCGTCTTCGCAGCGGTCCGATATGTGTTTCGTAAACCGATGACGCACTGGCTCGAAAAACATAAAACAGCCGTATATTGGTTAGAACGAATTAAGCATATGAGTCCGATTTCGCTCGGATTCTTGTATTCACTCCCGTTCATCCCGGTCAGTATGGTTACCTATTTGTTGGCGCTCATTCAGATGCCGCTCCGTACGTTCATTTTGGCAGCGGGATTCGGGAAATTACTCGTCGTCGTCATTTTCTCGGTCATCGGGGATCAATGGGAAGAATTTATCCAAAGCCCGTTTCGCTTATCCATGCTCGGTCTGCTTTTAGTCGCTCTGTGGGCCATCAGTCGAGGACTTGAAGAAGTGCTCAAACGACGGGCGTTCAAGAAACGTAACGAGCAGTTGAAACAAGAAGTGATAACTAAACGACTCTGAAAAAGATGGCGAGTTTGGATGTAGAAGAACACCCAACTCGCCACACGAAGGCTCGGTCAGAATGCCTCATGGTCCAAAATAAGACAAAACGCCCGTTTCAGACGAAATGAAACGGGCGTTTTGTCTACAGTCTGAAACACCCCTTTGAGAAGGAGTCTTTTTGGTTATGACTGTTTTTTGAAACGTGGAAAATTGAATGCGATGGCGATTCCTCCACAAATAAAGAGTAAGAACGGATAGAACATGAACGGGACGAGGTCCGGCGATGCGGTCTTTGTCAATTCGGCAGCGATGAGGAGTTGTGCTCCGTAAGGAAGAATCCCTTGTACGCCGCATGAGAAGATGTCGAGTACGCTTGCTGACTTTTTCCGCTCGATGTCATACTCGTCCGCAATGTTCGCTGCAAGTGGTCCAGCTACGAGAATGGAAATCGTATTGTTTGCCGTCGCTACGTTCGTCGCACTGACGAGGCCAGCGATACTCCACTCGGCACCGGCACGTTTTTGAATACGAGATGTCAACGCGTCACGTAAATACGTGAGTCCACCGTTGTGTGAGATGAGTCCGACGAGTCCACCCATGAGTAACGTCAGGAATGAAATTTCGGCCATACCAATCATCCCGTCCGCAATGGCTGTCACAAACGCTGTGACGGATAGGCTTCCATCTAGGAGACCGATGATGCCGGTGAGCGTGATGCCACCTAACAGAACCAAGATGACGTTCAATCCTGTCAATGCGAGTCCGATGACGGCAAGATACGGAATCAGTTTGTACCATTCGAATGCGGCGACATCGACCGTGGACTCCCCATTTGACAAGACGGCGAGTAAAACCGTCGTGATGATGGCAGCAGGTAGCACGATCCAGAAGTTCGTGCGGAACTTATCGCGCATGTTTGTTCGTTGCGTCCGGACGGCAGCAATCGTCGTGTCCGAGATGAACGAGAGATTGTCCCCGAACATCGCACCTCCGACAACTGCCGCGGCTGCGATGGCGACGTTGACGCCGCTCTCTTCATGGATACCGAGGGCGATTGGTGCAAGTGCCGCAATCGTCCCGGTCGATGTGCCCATCGCCATTGAAATAAAAGCGGCAATGACGAAGAGTCCGCTCAAAAGAAGCGATGGTGGTAATAGAGTCAAGGCCGCGTTGACTGTTGCATCGATTGCCCCGATGGCTTCCGCTACCGTTGAAAAGGCGCCAGCTAATAAGAAAATGAAAATCATGATGATGATGCCCGGGTTCCCGGCTCCTTGCGCGATGCGCTCGACGGTTTGAGTGGCACTTCCTTTTGTCATGAATGCTGCAACCATCAAGGCGATGATGGCTGCAACGAGTACCGGAAACTTATAAAAGTCTCCGTAATAGACACCCGCCCCGATGAAGAAGAGTAAGAAGACGAGCAACGGCAAGAGTGCCCATTTGTTTGCTGTTGGTTGTTCCAAAATAATCACCTCACTAAAAATAAAAAGGACCCTTTTCTGAGAAAAAGGTCCTTCGTGCGAAATACCCTTTTCATCTTTCGAGCAATACGCCCGCTGGATTTGGCACAGGTTCCCCGCTGCCGAGACTTCATAGGGCCAGTCCCTCCATCTCTCTCGATAAAAAGTGAATCTATCCAATTAGTAAACACGTTCCCTAACGTACCTGTTTCAAATCCGCTTGTCAACTTAAAAACTCCCCAATTCGATGTGAGAAAGGGGAGTTTACGTCGTTAAATTGTTGAAGTGCGCCACGCGGTTACGTCCCGCGTATTTCCCACCGACATATAGCGCACGGTCCGCGTTTCGAATCGTATCGTCTAATCGCTTATTTCCGAACGCATCGATTGTATCGATTCCTATGGACGCGGTCACAGAAATCTCATGATGATCGACTAGGAACGGTTTCGCTTCGATTTGCTGGCGAATTCTTTCTGCAATGTCAACGGCTTGAGACATGTCACAATGATTGAGAAGCAAGATAAATTCTTCCCCACCATAACGGGCGGCGAAGTCATCAGCACGAAGGACTTGTCGGATACGTCGACCAAATTCCTGTAACACTTGGTCACCGACTTGATGGCCATACGTATCATTGATTTTTTTAAAGAAATCGATGTCGAGCATGGCGACCGAGATCGGATACATCGAGATGTCGGATATTTGTTGAATCCCGTATTCGTAGAAGGCGCGAGCATTGGCGAGGAGTGTCAAACTGTCCGTCCGGCTCTCGGTATACAGACGATCTCGTTCATGACAACGGCTGATGGTCCGGTTGAACGACTTGAGCAACTTGCTGATTTCCTGTTGGATAATCTTCGGATACCCATATACAGGTTCTCCTGTCATCACAATCCATGTGCGAATTCCCTCAATCTCTTCCGAACGAATCGAGACGAAGCTGTGGTAATCGTCGTGAAAAGCGTCAGACAATAAGGTATCCCACTCAAATCGCATCTCGTAGTCAAGGACCGGCTCGACGGGTTGACTGATGTCCAGTAGCGCAAATACGACGGGGCAATCAATCGGTTGACGTGTCTTCAAGTCGAAGTAGAGTGTGCGATCAAACAGCTTGAACTCGATATATCCTTCATCGTAATGGTTCAATTGTTCACACTGACTTAAAAAGACTTCAATGGCTTGTGCTTCGCTCTGTGACAAAGAGACGGCTTCTTTCGCTTCGTCGTACTGTTCAATCAGAGATTTATACGCATCCTGTCGTCCCTTTTGAATGAGGAGTCGTTTGATGAAGAAGGTCAGCGCTGCTGCGATACTACTGACGACAAGTAAATTCGTCTCTCGGAAGAAAGCTGCGGCTAAGATGAAAATCAAACTGACGAGGTATGTGTAAAAAGCGATTTTCATGAAGTCGCTCAATGCGATATCGATGCGGAACCACCATCTCACCTGATATTTTTGAAATATGGTATTTAAGAAGATGGCAAAGAATAACCCGGCGAGCGGTACAAACGATTCTTGCGAATAAAAATCAAGGCCGGTTACCCCACCGAGGGCGAGATAGACGGTAGCGGGAATGACAATTTCTAAGTATGCCGTAATAGCGTTCCATGGATAGGTGAAGCGGAAGCGGCGTATGGCGACTTTTGGTCTCAAATTGGCGAATTGAAAGACGAATAACCCAATCTGGTTGACGATGAGTGCGGTTTCAAATCCAAAGAATAGAAATAGAATTAATACGATACTTTCAGAGAATGTGAAGTACACACCTTTCACTTCGATTGAATCGAGTTGAAAGATGATGACAAGTAAGGAGATTAAAATAAAGGACAACGGATCGATAGTCGGGGCGTGCAGCACATCTAGTGCAAATAATCCGATGGTGAAGCAGAACAAAACACTCCATATACTCCAACCGAGCACGGACATCTTGCGAAAGTGATTCATGTGTTCCCTCCTAGCGTGGGACATTTCAAGATATAATAGTAAAGATTCGTCATGATTTCGTGAGAGTCCTGCCTTTCTTTTATCATGCTTGAATTCTAGCATTGAGTATAAGGGGAATATCCTCTATAATGAAGTTGCTTTTCAACCGTATAGACGAAAGTCGATGAAAAAGAGAGTAACGATGGTTTAGTCAACAAAGCGACCTGGGGGTTGGTGAGAGCCTGGGCTGACAAACGTCGCGAAACGCACTTTTGAGATGCTATCCGAAACAAGAGTAGGCATAGCCGGAGGGAACCGTTATCACCATAAAGCGGTCTGCATCATGCAGGCAAGAAGAGTGGTACCGCGGGAATTCCCGTCTCTTTGCATCTATGCAAAGGGCGTTTTTTTTATGAGTTGTGATTGAAGAAGGAGGACATACAGATGAGTTATGAACGCAAATATGCAGAAGCACTATCCCATGTTATCGGTGAAGAACTCACGATTGACCAAATTGAAGCATTGATTGAGAAGCCAAAACACGAGGCGCACGGTGACCTCGCGTTCCCGTGTTTCCAATTAGCGAAAGCTTACCGGAAAGCACCTGTCATGATTGCGACAGATATCGCAAATGAATTGAACGATGAATTGTTCACGAGAGTGGAGGCGGCGGGACCTTACGTCAACGTCTTCTTGAGCCGTGATGTCGTATCAAAAGAAATCATCAACACCGTGCTTGAGGAAAAATCGGAATATGCGACACACGAAGCACGCAATGAAACGATTGTGACGGACTTCTCGTCACCAAACATTGCGAAGCCGTTCTCGATGGGTCACTTGCGTTCGACGGTGATCGGGAATTCGATCAACCAAATCGCACGTAAAAACGGTTATGACGTCGTCGGCATCAACCATCTTGGGGATTGGGGCACTCAGTTCGGGAAATTGATGGTCGCCTACAAGAAGTGGGGCGATGAGGAAGCGGTACGCGCCAATCCAATCACAGAACTCTTGAAATTATACGTCCATTTCCACGAAGAGGCGAAGACACAACCAGAACTCGAAGACGAAGGTCGTGCTTGGTTCAAAAAGCTTGAAGATGGTGATGCGGAAGCGATAGAGCTTTGGCAGTGGTTCCGTGAGGAGTCACTTAAAGAGTTCCAAAAAGTATATGACCTCCTTGGTGTGAAATTCGAAAGCTTCAACGGGGAAGCGTTCTATAACGATAAAATGGGACGCGTCGTCGAGATGCTTGAAGAAAAAAATCTCTTAGTCGAAAGTGAGGGCGCAATGGTCGTCCCGCTCGAAGAAGAGAACTTGCCACCTTGCTTGATCAAGAAGAAAGATGGCGCGACATTGTACGCGACACGCGATTTGGCAGCAGCGATTTATCGTTACGAGACATACAACTTCGTACAAGCGAACTATGTCGTCGGTGGCGAACAAGCGCTTCACTTCAAACAACTCTTCTCTGTCCTGCGTAAGCTTGGATATGACTTTGTTGATGGCATGCATCACGTACCGTTCGGATTGATCTTGCAAGAAGGGAAGAAGATGTCGACACGTAAAGGACGCATCGTCCTTCTTGAGGAAGTGTTGAAAGAGGCGATTGAGAAAGCGCAGGCGAATATCGAGCAGAAAAATCCGGATCTTGCGAACGCACAAGATGTTGCCCGCATGGTCGGTGTCGGCGCGGTCATTTTCCACGATTTGAAAAACGAACGCATCAACAACATCGAATTCGATCTCGACAGCATGCTCAAGTTCGAAGGGGAGACAGGACCTTACGTTCAATACACGAACGCTCGTGCGAACTCACTCCTTCGTAAAGGAAACTATGACGGCTCACCATTCACTGGTGCAGACGATGACTACTCATGGGGTGTCGTCACGATGCTCAATGCGTTCCCACACGTCATCACGCGTGCGCATGAACGCCGCGAGCCATCAATCATCAGCCGGTATGTACTCGACCTCGCGCAAGCGTTCAACAAGTATTACGGTCATGTCCGTGTCTTAGAAGAAGATGCAGGCAAACAATCGCGTCTCGCTCTCGTGAAGGCAGTGACGCTCGTATTGACAGAAGGGCTCCGTTTACTCGGTGTCGAAGCTCCAGAAGAAATGTAAGACAGACGAAGAGGCTGGGACATAACCCAGTCATTTTATAAGAAAGAGGTCCCCGTGAGCCACTTGTCATTTTTATGGGTTCGTGCATTTAGGACTAAACAGAAAAGAGGGGTCCGGCCACCGAAAATCGGTGACCGGACCCCTCTTTTTATCAAAAATCTTTAAAACCGGCTAGTTATGTCCCAGTCTTTGTTCCACTTCACTTGATGTCCATTTGACACTCCCACGATTGAAACCGTGGGATTCCGAAGTGCTTGTGCGAGCGCAGTCCATTTCTGTTTTGCTCAAGCCTTCAGATGAGGGTGTGCCATCACCCCTCCTGAGACAGACCGTATAGGTTCTCAGGCTGATGGACTGTTACCATCCATCACAGGTCGTTGCAGGTGTGTCCACCTGATGTTTTAGCGTCTTTTGCATGACGACAGGCATCGTTTTACCGGTCACATGGTTTCGTGATCGAACCGGATACGATTCTCAAGGAGCGATGGACACGGGCGTTTTAGAGACTTGTTCTTGTCTATGGGATATATATACCCGAATGTCGGATGTTTTTCACATCCGAACTCACTTTCATCCCATGCCTAAAGGCGGGCTATGCCCGGTATGGGCTTTCCCGTTCGTATAATCTGTAAGTCAAGCGTGTTCTGAAAAAAAAGAAAGCCGAAAAGCAAAAAAGATAAAAGAGAAAACCTACTGATAAGCGTAGAAGGGTGTTTAATAGCGTGTGCTACGATGAAGCAAAAATTAGTGAAGCGAAGCGTAATCTATTTTCGGTGAAGCAGTAGCCAAACAACTGAATGGAGTGCCTAAAGGCACGGAATGAAGGCGTTAGGAAAAGAAAGGGGATTTTATTATGAGATACATGAGAAACAAGGGTTCTGAAAAAGCATTTTTAAATGGAGATAGATACGTTAGTTCATGGGAAGCAGATGAAAAAAAGTACCAAAGTAAGTTGAAAAAGAAAAAAAGGAAGAAAAAGAAGAAAGCTAAATAAAAATAAGATGTATGACAAGACAGATCAAACTACGCTCTATCTGCCTTGTCATACATCTTATAAAATCCAATAGTTCTCACTCGAAAAGTTTGTGAAATCAGTCGATTTTCGTCCGTTTTTCAGACTTTGGCTTGAGAACGTCGCCAAGTTTGCGTGGAGTTTTTATTTCACGCAATGTACGGCATGAATAGCATTTAAAAAATTAAATTTCTTGCGATATCTCACTAAGCAATTTTTCATGGATAGACAGCATATGTTGTCTGAACTTAGGATGTCCTTGAGACTTTAAATAATCTCTTTCAAAAGAAATAATCCTTCCAAGTTTTCTTTCAAGTTCACTAATTAACGCTTTATTTTTTATTACATATTGTCGCACATTGCTTCCAGACCCTACAAAGTATTCTCTTTCTATGTACTTAAATGTGATTGGAACAGCGTCACTAATGAAGAAAATGGTTTTTTTATCAGTCTTACCAACGTGATAAAAACAAGAAGATATATCTTTAGGTCCTCTGTCTAAAAAACTACGAATCCTTTTTTTTGCACCGTCATCCCTATGGTCATAGTCCCCCATAGGAATAGCCCAATAAATTTCAGGATGTTCGTTCGAAGGAATGAGCGCAACCAAAGGACGGAATTTACCATCATTCCACGTCCCACCCACATCCCTAATAAGTTGATAAAATTCATTCTTCGCATAATAAATGCCTTTTTCAGTTATATTCGACATAATTATCCATTTCCCCTTTGAAGAAAAGGAGGCCTCTCGGCCTCCTTTTTTATCAATGTTTAAACTGTACATTGAGAAACACCTTTGTATCATGATCTATGTTTGTGAGCGTACATAGAGAAACGCCATTGTATCCTAATCAATGTTTAAAGTGTACATTGAGAAACACCTTATACATAATATATCACATTTTTAAATTATTAAAACTAAAAAGATTCTAATTTTGAAGATACAAAAACAATAAAAAACAAGTTTATATTTTTCGTTTTACGTAATCTTTCAAACTTCTTTCTACTAATTCATAGAGTTTCATGTCGTTCTCCAGGGCGATCTGTTTCAACTGCTTATGTAGAATTACATCCATGTCCAACGAGACTTTCTTCCGGACGATCTGTTCGGGCCTCGTCTCGATCGCGAAATAATCGTCGTCCATCTGGGACTGCCCCGTGACCGGGTCGATCTTCAACGGTTCAGACGTGATTTTCTTTGGTCTCGTTGTACTGACACGACTCGATTGCACAAAATCGAGCACTTTCTTGTCCGCATTCGGATGGCTGCGGTCGATATGCCACCGTTTGGTTCGTTGGTCGAACTTCGCCCCAGCAGACTTCAACGCCTCGCGAAGTTTCTCCTTGCCCACTGGCGCATGCTCTTTCGCTAAATCGAGGAACTTCATCTCCTCATTCAACTTGGTCACCTCAAAGATCGTCAGTTCCATGTTCTTCATAGCCGCACATCTCCCTTCCCAACTTTTAACTAACCTTCCCTATTACCCTCTTTTATTCTAAGTTTTCGGGGCTAATCCCTTCTTGTTTTTCCTTCTGGATCGCCCTGGCATCCTGTCGGATGTCTCGGGCGATCCTCTCCAGGTCGCTCTTCTCTCTGCTGAACGCACTTCGCTACGGCGTTTACGCCTTCGCTCGCTTGTCGGGGCACTTGCGGAAC
This sequence comes from Caryophanales bacterium, assembly GCA_902362975.1. Classification (GTDB taxonomy): domain Bacteria; phylum Bacillota; class Bacilli; order Exiguobacteriales; family Exiguobacteriaceae; genus Exiguobacterium. The sequence goes on along the minus strand of CABIYO010000026.1, from coordinate 4,485 downwards.
ACGTCGCCAGACTACGCTAGGCTCGTATTCCTCGTGCCACACGCGAATTTGCATCTTCTACTGCTTCCTCGCTGATCTGTTTGCTCTTTGTTCTTTTCTTTTTAGATCTTGGAAAGAAAAAGACTTGAAACCCAAGAGCGCACCCGGCATACTCCGGTAGGGAAGATAGGAAACGGCTGGATGGGCAGACTAACCCCTTTGAAAAAGGATGCGGTTAAAATCTGCCCACCACGTTCTCCGTCTAGTGCAAGACGAGGTATCCGTATGTCTAGGCGTTCCAAGACTCCGGGGTGTCTCAACCCCGACATGTGACTCGCTGCGCTGCTATCGCGCACACAAGGCGTTTCCACGCCCTACCTTGCTGCCTTTCGGCGACTCGTCACATAACCCACTATACGACGGCCAGAGCCGTCATACGTCGTGTCACAGCAATCATACAGCCGCCTACGAGGAACTCCCCCACCGTTTGTCGTGGGACTGCCTCCGGTCGTACCATATGACCCCGTTTGAACCTCCATATATTAAACGATCTTTACCATATCCCCGAAGGGACTTAGGCTATGTACAGGGCTTTCCGTCCTTCCCCTGCTAACGTCACATCACGTGCTGGAACTGCGGTGATGACCGATCCATTTTACTGCGTCGGCTGGATGAACCTACTCCATTTATAGAGGGAGTGCCTAACTCTTTATGCTATGTATTATGAAATTGTCGCAACAAAAAAGACGCCATTCGGTAGCAGGTTCGTAAACTCGCTACTGAACGACGCCCTTTTTTATACTAAAACCTTGAAGTTACTAAGGTAAATTAGTATGATAAGTTCATCTAAGTTAGGTGCGTACCTGCTATGTACCCCTAACCTTCAATAGCGATGTCTCTTACACACCGCTATACAAACTCGTCACTTCTATGATCTCTATTGCGTTTGGCGACGCTTTAGAGGGAGAAGTGGCGTTTTTGTTTTTCGTCCGTATTTTGTTAATGCTAATTTTACTCTTACATAAGTTTTCTGACAACAGTTTTTTTGAAAAATCGCATAACCATGCGGATTATGATAGATATTTCTGATAGCATTACGCTATTCCGTGATAGATAAACCCATGATCTGCCCGAGGTTTTCAAAAGTGGTGCATAAAAATAGTACGGCCTTGCCCCCATGCGTATAGGGGGTACGTCCCCCCGTGTACCCCCCTATCGAAACCGAAAGAAAGTACCCTGTTTTCTATGTGATTTATCTATGTATTATCTATAGCTTGCCCGTTCCCATGTCTCACTATTGCTTCTCACCTTCTCACACGCCTGTTCTTGTCTCTTATCTACCGTTCATGGCCTATCATCGCCCGTTGTGGTGCATTGGCCTACCCACTACCTTGCTTCCTTCTCTTTCGTTGCGTCTCACGGGGCGTATATACACCACCTTACCGCTATCCAGTACCGATAGTGACTTGTGATAGTGTCTCGACTGGCTTCATTGGCACTTCACTGACTTCTATCACATTTGTTGAATTGTGATAGTAACTACAATGCCCCCTAACATAGTCGCTAGGGGGGATATAATAATGTATTAATATATCGAGGGCATCAGTGGCCGCACCGTCATGTGGAGGGTCCGTGAGTGTCCCGTTGACTTGGAAAAAACTTTATAATCCGTAGTCTCACGTATTATCTGTTTTATCACTTTCTCCGCTATTGTCGCCCCAGCCCAAAGCCTTTGCTTTGTCCATTAACTCCATCGCCATATTTAAATCAGGTATTCTAGCTTGCCCTCTAGCTGCTTGCAACGATCCATCTTCTCTTCTCCAAATGAACCTGTATCCCATTTGCATGCGTCCGTCATCATAAACGTACCGACACCACTGCAAACATAACACCCAATCCTTACCTACAGCATTTTCGTCATACACAACTTCTTCAATAACTTGGATTCTAGCCGACGTTGCCAAAATGAACACCTCCGTTTTTTATTTTGCACATTAGTCACATCAGACAGATCAGTCTGATTAGCCTGATGCGTAAATTATACGTTCAATCTTTACGCAAGTAAAGTTGGAAACCTCTTTTCACTGCCTTGACGTGTCATAACTTATGGTCATAATAGACACCGCAAAACAGGGGGAATCACGCTATGAAATACGGTTACAGAATTTCCGAGCGGGAAAGCCCATATCGGGCATAGCCCGCCTTTAGGCATGGGATGAAAGTGAGTTCGGATGTGAAAACATCCGACGTTCGGGTATACTTATCCCATAGACAAGAACAAGTCTCTAAAACGCCTGTGTCCATCGTCCCTTGAAAATCGTATACGGTTCGGTCACGAAACCATGTGACCGGTAAAACGATGCCTGTCGTCATGCAAAAGACGCTAAAACATCAGGTGGACACACCTGCAACGACCTGTGGTGGATGGTAACAGTCCACCAGCCTGAGAACCTATACGGTCTGTCTCAGGAGGGGTGATGGCACACCCTCATCTGAAGGCTTGAGCAAAACAGAAATGGACTGCGCTCGCACAAGCACTTCAGAATCCCACGGTTTTAATCGTGGGAGTGTCAATAGAAAATCTCCTACAGTTTGTCGTAGGGCTGTCTACAGTCGTACCATATGACCCCGTTTGAACCTCCATATATTAAACGATCTTTACCATATTCCGTTTGGGAACTTAGGCTATGTACAGGGCTTTCCGTCCTTCCCCTGCTAACGTCACATCACGTGCTGGAACTGCGGTGATGACCGATCCATTTTGCTGCGTCGGCTGGATGAACCTACTCGTTTTTAAGAGCGAGTGCAGAACTCTGATATGTAAAAAATCAATACAAAAAGGACGTCATTCGAATAGGGAGTTTCGTGAAACTCGCTACTGAACGACGTCCTTTTTTATACTAAAACCTTGAATGTTTCGGGTTTCCTTAGTATGATAGGTGCATCTAAGTTGAAGCCACGGGTAGTGTGACTTCAACGGTTCAATAGCTTGTGTTGTAGCACTCGCTATTCAAAAGCGTCACTTCGATGATCTTCAACTTGTCGCCAAACGAGCTGAAGGGAGAAGTGGCGTTTTTTGTTGTTCCGTCCGTATTTTGTTACTGCCTATTGTACGCCTTCTTGATTTTTCTGACAATACGTTATTTCAGTATTCTCCCAAAAACCTTTAGCTAACTACTCACGATCGCTGACCTTTCTGTTCGTCGAGATATGCCAAGACAAAGTATTCACGACAAAAAAGGAGAGAACAAATTTCCTCTTCCAGTACAATATGTCGCGAACAATCGGACGGCACTCTTTCTCGAAAGCGACATCATCGAATACGAAAAAGAGAATCCGTACATCAAGACAAGAGCACAACGAGAAGCGCGACGGAATTTCATTTTCAAGTTGTATATGGACGCAAATGACGAATAAAAAAAGTGGCACATTTCGTGCCACTTTCGTGTTTTTGCCGGCACATTTCGTGCCATTTTTGGGGTTTTGATGATATCACGGAAACCCCAGGCTCTGCCTGGGCTATCACGGAAAGTGATAGCAGTTTCCCCTTATGCTCTTTGAACGCTTTTTACAAGACCAACATCCCCCCGTTCAGATAATCAGACAAAAACGGAAAAGGTAATTTTTCAAAGGAAATATCATAAAAAAAGAAAGGCGAATGCCTTTCTTTAGGAGGATGTGCACAAAATTAAAGTTACTCGATCATAATACGTTTAGAAGTGTCTGCGTTTTCTTTTTTAGGAAGTATTAATGTCAAAACGCCATCTTCCAACTTAGCCTGAGCGCCTTCTTCACTCACGTCTTTCAACAAAATACTGCGAGACATTTGAGACATTCGACGTTCTCGGTGAATATATTTACTTCCTTCTTCTTCAGAAACACTTTCATGTTTAACAGATAAGTTTAGACGACCATCATCGATTGTAACTTGAATATCTTCTTTTTTAACTCCAGGTACTTCTGCTTCAATGACGTACTTGTCTTCTTCGTCTTTGATATCCACCTTAAATGTGTCATGTCTTAAACTTCTTTCGAATGGAAAGCCACTTGCTGAGAAAAAGTCATCTAACATGTTTGAAAAATCATTAAATCCAAGGTTCATTAAATCATTACGCTTTTTGTTGAAAGGAATCAAACCAGCCATAATACTCACTCCTTAGATTTATTTTTTAGCACTCTATAAACCGGAGTGCTAATCACAACTTATAAATATCAAATTCAAAGAAAATTGTCAATAGAAAACGCTTATTTTTTTAATAACGAAGGAATAGCCTGATACCTTCTAAAAACACTGAAAGGGGTTAGTTGTGCCCCACGCAAGCGTACATAGACGCTGGGGGTAGTGCCTCGAACAACGGCTTATGGATCCACTTGACACTCCCACGATTGAAACCGTGGGATTCTGAAGTGCTTGTGCGAGCGCAGTCCATTTCTGTTTTGCTCAAGCCTTCAGATGAGGGTGTGCCATCACCCCTCCTGAGACAGACCGTATAGGTTCTCAGGCTG
>CABIYO010000025.1:33901-38089 GCA_902362975.1 Caryophanales bacterium | reverse complement strand
TACTCATCGTGGCAACGGGGGAGCAACGAGAACGCCAACGGGCTCCTCCGCGAGTTCTTCCCGAAAGGAACGGACTTCGCGCAGGTGGCGCATGACGAACTCGCGGACGCACTGGCCAAGATCAACGGGCGACCAAGGAAGTGCCTGAACTGGAAAACCGCACACGAGGTCTTCACCGAGGAAGTGTTGCGCTTAATTTGACAAACCGTCATCAAAAATCGTTTCTGACACTTTCGGTAAATCCATCTCTACCCCTCCAATAATGAGTTTAAATAAGTTAACTGCTGTTTAATTTCAGCATTTAACTTTATTTTTTCGTTTGTCGCCATTTGTCGTGTAGCCATGTTTTTCAGTTCCACTAACGATTTATAGCTCTCTAACATTTTTTTCGTTACATTTTTATCTAGCCAGTGCTGATTGCGGTTTAATAGTTGCTCAAATTGTTGAAACGACTTTGCGTGCGAAATAATAAATGCTTTTGTAGCTACCTCTAAATAAAAATTATATTTATCAAGCTTATTGTTTACGGCATCATAGGTCGTATAAGCCTGTAATAAATTCTTCATGGTATGCGTATAAACGAGCGGCAACTTATTAGTTAAAAACAACTCTTCTACTACTATTTCATCTTTTTGAGTAGCATGTAGCCTTTTAATCGCAAATGAGTATACTTCCGCTTCATTATCATACAGCCTTAAAATCACAAAACCCTTTAAGTGGTGCTGCAATAAATTCGCAATAAATGATGCATGTTTAAGGCTTGTCAACTCAATTGAGAAAAACATGATTACCTTACAATTGATTTCATCATCTTCACGAGAAGGTACTTGTTCTCCGCTTAGTTGCCACTCTAGTTTTACTTGTTTCACGTTATCTTGCATACGCTTCTTGTCATTATACTTTAGCCCTTTTGGAATAATCGATTTCACATCGAATTCTTTATGGAGATAGTATTGCTGTGGCATTTGAAACATTAGTTTTTCACCTTCGCTTTTTCGACTATAAACATTGAAATCAATTCAAAATCGTCCATCGTATCATTTGTGAAATTATCACTAAATCCTGAAAAATCGAATATCGATTGCTCCGCTGCTTTTTGCTCCGTCTTTTGAATCGATTGAATACATTTTGAAAGAAGCTCAGAATACTTAGACATATCTTGTGCATCATTAGTATGTTTAGAAAATCGTTTGTATAGCTTCTCATTTGGTTCTTCTTTACGGTAGCTTAACTGTCTAAACTGTTGCAAAATATTACGAGCATAAGAGCTATCCATAATCATTTGACCTTTATGATCGATAAATAATAAGTAGTACGGATACATTGAGCTATCGCTTTTTGGTTTTTCATAAATGTACTGATGTTTAAAGCAGAAAATCACACCATCTTGCTCTGCATCTGAAATTGAATAAATACCTTTTGGCACTTTTTTCACTTCTGGATGCTGCTTCACATACTCAGACAAATCATATAAGAAGTCATTCATATTTAAATCCGTTAAGGATATGTTTTCACCTGCTTCTTCTAACTCTATCACTTCTTCACGTAACCGTTCTAAATGCTTTTTACGGAACTGCAAATCATTCATTTCTGGTGATAAAATATCCTCGTCGCCGGTTGAAGTAATGTTCACCGATAGCATCTTCCCTTTAACTCGCTGTTCTAAATTTAAATACTCATTTAATTCAACGTTCGGGAAAAAGTTTATCATTTTAATATTTTCATTCGTACTACCAATACGATCAATACGCCCAAATCTTTGAATAAGCGAAACTGGATTCCACTGAATGTCGTAGTTAATTAAACAATCACAGTCTTGCAAGTTTTGTCCCTCTGAAATACAGTCTGTACCGATTAGCACATCAATCTCTAAATGTGAATCAAGTGTTTTTTTCATTTTCGACTTTGGTGAAAAAGCACTAAGTACACTATTAAATTCTGCATCAACAAATTGATTATTCGTTTGTGGCTTTGTAGAACCCGATACCATTGCTGTTTTCACATTAAACTTCTCCAGCTGCGGTGCTATATTTTTATACAGATATTTCGCTGTATCAGCAAACGCCGTAAATATTAAAACTTTTCTATTGCCTTCGTTATATGGTGTATCTGTAATTTTATTTGAGAGTACCGTAAGTAATTGTTGTAATTTCGCATCCCGATTTTCGTTTAATATATTCTCAATATCCGCATACAAACCTGTTAAAATTTCATAGTCATACTGTAGGTCTTGCATAAACAATGGGATATTTAAATGCTTAACTTGAACCTCATATTTATAATCTAGTACCGCATCAAAGTCATCTTCATCATTTTCTTCAACTGATAACGTACTTGAATGAGCAGACTTCTGTAACACATTCATATAGCTTTCGATACGTTCCATTAATCGACGAATCGTCTCTCCAAACGAGAATACTGAACTTTCAAGACGCTTAAATAAATTGAAACGGTGCAATATACGTGTCCCTTGCTCACGTAAATCATTACTTAATAAAACCCGACCTTCTTCGTTTACCGATTGATATTTTTCCTGATACATTTGCTTGTATGTACTTTTTATATAATACATAGGTGCATAAACAGACAAATTTAAGCTTTCTAAAACTAAATTTGTTTCTTCAAAGTTTAGTAGCTTTGCTGCTGTATCAATATCTGGCGTATATGTATCTGGCTTTAACTTTGTAGGGAAGCTTCCCACTTTCTCAGTTCCATAGAAGCTCGTAATATGCTTACGACTACGGGAAATAGAAATCATTTCTAAGAGCTTGAAAAATTCTGAAGGTAAATTGTCCATTAGCTCTTTTTTGTTTTTCTTATGACCTTTATTCCATTCGTTAATAGCAGCTGTCGTTCTACGTAATAAATTATCTACACTTGCAATCCCTTCCGATTCAAATGCATCATCATGGTCTCGTGTAATAAGACTGATTTGATTTTTCAAATCCGTTAGAGAGTTATTTACTGGCGTAGCTGATAGTAATAGAACCTTGGTGTTTTGAGATTTTTTCACTACCTCTTCCATTAAACGTTGATAGCGTGTAAAACCTTCTTCTTTTTCTGTACGGTTTCGGAAGTTGTGTGATTCATCAATCACAATTAGATCAAATTTACTCCAGTCAAAGCGGCGCAGGTCCCAGCCACTTTTAGATTCACCTTTTGTTCTAGATAAGTCTGTATGGAACATAATTTTATAGTTAAATATCTCATCTACTACACTATCTTTATACGCCCCTCTGAATGAATTCCAGTTATCGTATAGCTTAGCAGGTGTTAATACTAAAACATTGTCCTGCCTTAATTCAAAATACTTTATAACGGCTAATGCCTCGAACGTTTTCCCTAAGCCTACGCTATCTGCAATGATACAGCCATTATACTTATTGATCTTTTGAATTGCCGACAAAACCGCATCTTTTTGAAAGTCAAATAACATATTCCATATTTTAGTTTTCTTAAAGTGTAAGTTATCTTTTTCAAAACGCTCTATACCATAATCCAGCTGCTCTCCGAAAAGTTCATTCAGCGTAAAATAATAAAGGAATTCAGGCGAGTGTTCCTTATATACATAGCTTAAACTTTTTAATACCTCATCTTTAAAATCTACGGTATGTTCTGGAGAATACCACAGTTGCTCATACATTTTCTTTGTATGCTGAATTTGTGAGCGATCCATCGATGCATTAATAATCGAATCAAAGTTCACTACATGCATTCGAGACTTCTTCACTTGATCAGAAATTTCTAGTGAAGACGACCCCTGAATCATAAACTCTTCATCAACTAAAATAATGTTCCCTTTAATTTTACATTTTGGTGTAACACGACGAATGTTTACATGGTTCTTTATAAAATCGTACATTGATTTCGCTTTTGCAAAATGTTGAAGCTTGTTTTTTTGCACAATATCGTACTCATTAAATAGAACATCACTCGCATTCGATTCTATATCAAATTCTCGAAATATCTCCTTACTATCTGGCAAAAATTGTGATTCTCTTATAATTAAATTAATCTCTTTTACATTCGCTAAATTCTTTGGCTCATCACCATAACACGTGGTTGCTATTTTAACGACCAAGCTCGAAGCGTAATCTCAAAAAGAAACGTTCGAGGTTTCGGTAGCCATAACCACGGCGTTTGATAAGCTTGATTTTGTTGTTCGTTCCTTCCATCTTTCCGTTCGAT
>CABIYO010000025.1:0-33541 GCA_902362975.1 Caryophanales bacterium | reverse complement strand
AACTAAAGAAAAATCAATTGGTGACACATTACGTAAATTTAATCGCCTAGTGTTCGCCAACTTCTCATCTGGCTACACACTTGTAACATTAACATTTGATGAAGCAAACTGTGATTTCGATGTAAGCGATACAAACACTTGTCGTACAAAGTTTACGAACTTTTGGAAGAACTTGAAGCGAGGTACTAAAGAAGATGAACGACTAGCTAATCATATAGATGTACGTTATTTAGGTGCACAGGAATTTCACGAAGATGGCTCGATTCACTTTCATATCTTGTGTCACATTCCACAACAATATGACGAGCTATTAAAGCGTAAGTGGCAACATGGCTACTTAGACTTTGAACGCTCAAATGGCAGTCCTCTCGATGTAAGAAGAATCGCTAATTATCTGAAAAAGGGTATGCGTGACGAACGTTTAAATAATGGTAGGCCTCGCTATTTAGCAAGCCGTGGTTTAGTGCAAACAAAGGTATTTACGTTTATCGGTAAAGGGCGACCAACATGGATTAATGAAAGCAATAGTGACCTTATTTACAACGAGGACAGCGATTATGCATTCCAACACTATAAGTACATCACATCACTGAATGAAGATGATTTACAGGCGTATATTGAGAGTGCTAATGAACATGAGCTTCAATATTTAATAGAACAGATGCAAATGATTCAGCAATTATCTGAAACAATCTAGTACAGGCTTATATAATACCGGCCCTCTATAACAGGGGCTCAACTAAAATAAAAGGAGCATTACTTTATGCAAACGATGATGAATTATAAAATTAAGTGCAACACCCAAAAGTGAACGCACAAAAAGCCCACAGCGACGTCCTCGTGTAGAATGAAGTTACCACACAAACATTCAGACGGAGGAATCGCTATGAGCTACACCCATCTTACCACAACGAAACGCGTGAAAATAGAGACCTATCTGGAACTCGGGATTTGCACAGAGATGCATCTAGGGAGCGAATGACTTCAATACGAAACTCAGCGATGTGACGTATCGGGCGATTATCCAGAAGCTTCAGATAAACTGATCATCGAAACAAATCGTCAGTCGCCTCTATATGGGGAAAATCGATTTCTCCACCATATCGCTGAATTAATCAATGTGGCTGTGAGCGTGCTCCCCCAAGAGTTTTTCCCAGAAGAAACGCACTTTGCACAGTTCACAAATGACAAATTCACGAATGCGCTCGCCAAAATCAACGGGCAACCGAGGGGGTGTTACGCTTCATTTGACAAATCATCAGAAATATAAACGACTTATTTTATGAGTACTTACCATTCTACGTGCTCATAAAATTCAGAGGGATAACGAATTTCTGAAGGATGACATCGATGCTCAATCGCCGCTTCGAAAATTAGTTTTTGTTGACGCTCATAATCTGGTGTAATCTGACATGTCCGCTTAGCAAAAATATTAAAATTCTTTTGACGTTTTTCTAATCCCATTTCATGCCACTCACTATTTAAGTAATCAATATATTGCGTAAACCGAATGTGTTCGGATTCATTTTGGGCAATCCATTTTTTAAAGCTTGTGAGTTGCCTCGGTGTAACGGTCTCTTCCACCAGTTTATAAATAGCAGACTGCAACATGCGAGTCTGCGCAATATGTGGATCCCAAGCAGTAGCTTTATATTTTTTTTGATATTCATTGATAAACGATTCCAATGAAAAGATAACGTAAAGCATTTCCGGCCAAAACATTTCAAAAGAGAGGATTAAATTTTGTTTCGGTCCCACCAGTGATAAAAAAGCTAATTGTTCGTCATTAAGTCCGTGTTCTTTAAAGCTTGCATTACGGTGACCCATAAACGTATGTCTAAGTTCGTAGCAAAAACCTAAAATTCGAATTACCGGTCCATCCGTTAGATCCTCACCCGCACGACCAAGAAGCTTATGTAAGGAATCATATAGCATTTTAAAATCTTCCGGTTCCCCTGATAGTAAAACACCAGTCATATTAGGAGTATGAACAGCCTTTAACATCTAATCCCTCCATGTTCAAATACTATTTATTTTTTTCGTGAACCTACAAGCAAGCAATCTCCCTTAACATTTCTATAATTGTAGAAAAGAAAGTCGATTAGAAGATGAAAAATAAATCACTTCTTCTCTTGTTGCTTCTGCAAAAACGCCTCACGAAGCTGGTTCAATCGTTCCTTCTTGTTCGAGACAGTCGGCTTTTTGCTGTCTTGGTACTTTGCCGCAGCCACTTTGCTTCTCTTGTCTAATTGATATTTTCCCATGCTCTTTCACCTTCCTTTCTCTATGGCTTCGATCAAAAAGCAAAGACCTTCTAATCTCAATGAAATTAGAAGGTCTTCATGAAAATCATTGATCACAGTCGTTATAGACTACTTCAAAATGGAGACGGCGGGAGTCGAACCCGCGTCCGAAGGTATCGTATCGTATGCTTCTACGTGTGTAGTTTATCTATTGAATCTCGATGTGACACTGCCGATAAACAGGCGTTGTCGCATCCAGTCTGTTTCATCTCTTCTTCGCGCCCTCAGACGGCGGGGTTGAAGCGTAGCTTGCTTAGTTTGAGACCCTGAAAGTCATCCACACAAGCGATGGATGTCAGGATCCGCAGTGCACTTAGGCTGCTGCGAGTTGTGTGTTAGTTTTGCCAGTTATAGGCGTTTGCGTTTTAACGAGGCCGACCCCTCGACACGCCACATACGACCGACCTACCCCCGTCGAATCCATAACGTCCCCGAGGTGGTAATTGGTGCTTCCTTTAATATACCACAATTAGGATCCGTTGTCAGTATTTTTGCCGATCTCGCATCGCACGGTCGACGTCACGCTTCGCGTCTTTCTTCTTCAAGTCCTCTCGTTTGTCGTACTTCTTCTTCCCTTTTCCGACGCCGAGCAGGCACTTGGCGAACCCGTTCTTGATATACACTTTGAGCGGGATGATCGTGTAGCCGTCACGCCCTGATGCTCCGATGAGCTGATTGATTTGCTTCTTATGCAACAATAGCTTTCGGACGCGGAGTGGGTCGTGGTTGAAGCGGTTCCCCTGTTCGAACGGGCTGATATGACAGTTGTGAAGCGTCGCCTCGCCCCCATCGAACCGGACGTACGCATCCGCGATATTGATCTTCGATTGACGGACCGATTTGATTTCCGTCCCTGTGAGCACCATGCCCGCCTCAATCGTATCTTCAATCACATAATCGAAGGACGCCTTGCGGTTTTGGGCGAGTACGTTCGAATCTTTCTTCTTGGCCATACACATTCAGTCCTTTATCTACAAGATACGGAGGAAGGGACGAACCTTCCCCCTTCAGCGACGTTTCTTCGCACCTCGTTTGGCGTCGCCTTTTTGTTTGTGCTTGTCTTTCTTCTTCAGGTCGAGTGCCGAACGGCCTTGGGAAGACTTCTCCCCGTCTCGCTTCGGTTTCTCACCCGGTTTGCCCGGCTTGCCAGGTCTTCCTGGTTTGCCGCGCTTCTTCTTGTCATCCCGACCGCCACGACGGTCTTTCTCGTCCTTCTTCGGACGACCGCCTTTCGCTTTGATCGTCGTTGGTTGGCGACGGCTTGACGGTTCCCGTTTCGGCATACCGACGACCGTGAAGTCGATCGTCCGCTCGTCTAAGTTGACAGCGTCGACTTTGACACGGACGACGTCCCCGATGCGGAACTGACGTTTCGTCCGCTCCCCGAGCAACATGAGCTGTGACTCATCGAAGTGATAGTAGTCATCCATGGACTGGAGACGGACGAGACCTTCGATTGTATTCGGAAGCTCGACAAACATCCCGAAATTCGTGACGCCGGCGACGACACCATCGAACTCTTCACCGAGATGCGCTTCCATGTATTCGGCTTTCTTGAGCGCCTGTGTCTCGCGCTCTGCGTCGACCGAGCGACGTTCCCGTTTCGATGCCTGTTCGGCGATCGCCCCAAGACGGTCCTCGTACTTCGCAATCGTCTTCTCCGACAAATCGTTGTTGAAGACGTACGTGCGCATGAGACGGTGGACAATCAAGTCCGGATAACGACGGATCGGTGACGTGAAGTGCGTATAGAAGTCCGTCGCGAGACCGAAGTGACCGAGCGAGACGTCGTCATATTTCGCCTGTTGCATCGAACGAAGCATAATCGTGCTGATGACCGGCTCTTCCGGTTCCCCCTCGATTGCCTTCAAAATCTTTTGAAGCGTCTTCGGTTCGACCGTCTGCCCTTTGATGCGTTCAATATGCACGCCAAAGTTTGCGACAAAGTCGAAGAAGAAGTCGAGCTTGTCCGGTTTCGGATTGTCGTGGACACGATAGATGAACGGTACGTCCATCTTGTGGAAGTGTTCCGCAACCGTTTCATTGGCCACGAGCATGAACTCCTCGATCAACTTCTCGGCGACCGAACGTGGACGAAGCACGATATCTGCGGGCTTCCCTTCCTCGTTGACGACGACTTTCGCCTCGGCGAAATCGAAGTTGATGGCACCACGCGAATTACGGCGTTTCCGAAGCACTTCCGCGAGTTCGGCCATGAGGTCGAACTCACCGATGAACGGTTCATATTGTTTCAACGTTTCTTCATTATCACGCTCGATGATCTCACGGACGTTCGTATACGTCATCCGCTCCGTCGTCTTGATGACACTCGGGAACAGGTCATGGCGAACGACCTTCCCGTTTTGCGGGGAGATCTCCATGACGCAGCTGAGCGTCAAGCGGTTGACGTGCGGGTTGAGGGAACAGATCCCGTTCGAGAGTCGGTGCGGCAGCATTGGAATGACGCGGTCGACGAGATACACACTCGTCCCACGTTCGAACGCCTCAACGTCTAGTGGTGAGCCCTCTTTCACGTAATGCGAGACGTCGGCGATATGGACGCCGAGCTCGTAGTTGCCATTATCGAGTTTTTTGACGTGGACGGCGTCGTCCAAGTCTTTCGCATCTTCGCCGTCAATCGTGAAGATCGTCTCATCACGAAGGTCGACACGTCCAATGAAGTCTTTCTCATCCACTTCGTCCGGTACCGCGTTCGCCTGAGCGATCACGTCCTCCGGGAACTCCGTCGGGATGCCGTGCTTATAGACGATCGACAAGATGTCGACGCCTGGGTCGTTCTTATGCCCGATGATACGGACGACGTCACAGGCACCGGCGAAGCGTCCATCCGGATACTTCGTGATGCGCACGACGACTTTATGTCCATCGACGGCACCGAGTGACTTGTCCGGGTTGACGACCGGCCAGAAGTTGATGCGTTTGTCATCCGGCTCGATGAAGGCGAACTGATCGAGTCGACCGCTCGGGAGCGTATACGTCCCGACGAACTCAGAGAGTCCGCGCTTCAATACTTTCAATAGAATCCCTTCCGTCTTGCCACGGTTGTCCTCGCGTTTTTTGACGAGGATCGTATCGCCATGGTAGACGTCCTTCAGTTGGTCGGGCGGCAAGAACACGTCTTCCGCTTCCCCTTCGACCGACAAGAAGCCGAAGCCGCGCTGGTGAATCGAGACGATTCCCGCGACTTGGCCGAGCATGGCGAGCGTCCCGTAACGGTTCGTCCGCGTTCGGCCGATAGCACCCTCTTCCTCGAGGGCATTCAATGTGCGGATGAGCTCTTTAAAGTCATCCGTCGACGCGAGCTGTAGTCGCTCGGTCAGTTGATCGACAGAGAGCGGTTTCTCGCTCGTCTGTAAGATCTCTAGTAATTGGTCACGTGAATTCAACGTGACACCTCCTTCTTAGACTGACCAGTCTAACGTTTCGAGAAAATCGAGCACGTCCTGGTGCAGTTTCTCTTTTTCTTTGTCGAGTGTGATCACGTGTCCTGAGTTCTCATAGATGAGCAACTCTTTTTGGAACGTGTTGACCGCCTCGTAAATTTGATTCGCCGATTCCGGGTCGATCATGTTGTCTTTGGCGCCTTGGACGACGAGTGTCGGGACGAAGATGTCCTCGAGCTTCGACGCCGTGTCGCGGACGAAGGCACGGAGGTCTTTCAATGTTGGCATCGGTTTGAACGCTGCCATCTCCTGCTCGATCTGTTCCGGCGACTTTTCTTCTCTACCCTTATATTCTCGGGCATATGCCTGGACTCCTTTATATAAGCGGTCCTCGGCATCGATTCCCGTCGGCGCACACATCGGGATGACCGCTTTGACGTCTTTCTCCTCGGCGAGACGGAGCGACATCACGCCACCTAGCGAGAGTCCACAGACGACGATTTCCTCATGACCTTTGTCGACGAGCGTCTGGTAAGCGTCCAAGACGTCTTCCCACCAGTCTTCTGGTCCATATTGGAGTAGTTCTTCCGGTGGGACGGCATGACCACGATAGATCGGTCCCATACATGTGTATCCTTCTTTTTGAAGGAAGCGACCGAGCATGCGGACATCCGCGCTCGATCCAGTGAAGCCATGTAACATCAACACGGCAC
This sequence comes from Caryophanales bacterium, assembly GCA_902362975.1. GTDB lineage: Bacteria > Bacillota > Bacilli > Exiguobacteriales > Exiguobacteriaceae > Exiguobacterium. Next base: position 27,121 of record CABIYO010000025.1, on the reverse strand, counting down.
GTTTTCCGCCCTCGAAGAAGAACGGTTTTGGTGCTGTCACTTTCATTTTATCTGTCATCTCCTCGTATCTACATTATTCCCAAAAAATAAATCGAAAAAACAAAAGCCGACCGCCTCACGTGAAAATCGAGAACGATCAGCCTTATCATCATAATGATGCGACTAGTAATCCTAAAATGAAAAACAAAGTGCCTAGTACAGCTGCAGTTCGGTTCAAAACAGCATCGAAGCCGCGTGCTTTCTGGCGTCCGAACAACTGCTCCGCGCCACCTGCAATCGCTCCAAGACCTTGCGACCGACCTGACATGAGCAGTACGACGACAATCAATAAGACAGCCACGACAAGTAGGCTGATTGTAGCGATCGTTTGCATAGTAGTCAGTTCCTCCTTCTATTTACACGCCTTTTATTATATAGAAGTTATCAATAAAACACCAGCATTCAAATTATCGGGACGGGTAGCTGAAGCCTTCCCCGATGACTTCCTTCACCTGGTGGATGACGACGAAGGCGCGGTCGTCCGTCACTTGGACGATTTTTTTGAGTGGCGCAATCTGACGTTTATCGACGATCATATACAACAAGTTCTTATCTTGCTTCGTGTAGTAACCATGTCCATGGATGATCGTCGCCGAGCGTCCGAGCGTCTCCGTCAAGACGACAGCGAGCTCTTCTTGCTTGTCGCTGATGATTGTGACGGCTTTGCGGATGTTGAGACCTTCCGCGACGAGGTCGATGACCCATGAACCGATGATGATCGCGATGAGCGTATAGAGAACGACTTGTTCCCCTAAGAAAAAGCCAGATGTTGCGACGACAATCGCATCGATGATGAACATCGAGACGGCGACACTCAAGTGGAGATAGCGCTCCATGAGACGGGCGATGATGACGCCCCCTCCGGTCGTCCCGCCGACACGGAGCACCATACCGATCCCGACCCCGATCATGATTCCGGCATAGACGGCCGCAAGCAGTTTGTCCTCGGCAGGGCTGCCCCAGTCATGTGTCAGACTGAGGAAGAATGACGTCGCGATGACGGCGATGACCGAATAGACCATTGTCCGACGGTCGAGCAGCTTATAGCCGACGATAAAGAGAATCCCGTTCCCGATGATCGACGTGAGTCCGAGGTCCCAGCCGAATACGTAGTACAGGATGATCGTGACCCCGAGCAGGCCACCTTCCGAGAAGTCGTTCGGTACAGTGAAGTAATTGACCCCGAACGAGAGAATGAAGGAGCCTGCGATAATCCAGGCCATATCCTTCACCGAGATGGTTTGTAGCTTGCGCCATACTTGTTGGCGTAATAGATGTTGTTGTTGACGTTTCATAAATGTCCTCCCTCCATAGAAAAAAGACCGCGGCAAAAGTCGCAGTCTTAAGATTGTACTGGCTTTGGCGCACCGTCTTTCATAATCGGCAACTTGCGCTCCGCGGCGTTCGCGTAGACGTTCAAGAGTGCCTCTTTTTCCAAATCCCAGTTATATTTCTCACGCGCGGCCTTCGTGTTCTCTTTGACACGCGCATAGAGTTCTTGGTCTTCAATCATCCGGTTGACGCCATCCGCGATCGATTGTGGATCGTGCGAATCGACGATCACCCCGACGTCGTTCCCCGCAACGACCCGTTTGATTTCAGGGAAGTCGCATGAGACGACCGGTACTTCGGCCATCAAATACTCGAACAATTTGTTCGACGAGGCCGAGTAGTGGTTGAAGCAGACGTTGTTCAATACTTGGAAGCCTAAATAGGCGTTCATCGTATAGTAAGGTAACTCTTCGACCGGTACTTTGTCAATCATCTTGACGCGGTCGCCGACCCCTTCCGTCTCGATCAACTGTTGAATCGTCGGTTTGAGTTTCCCGTCCCCGATCATGACGAGCGTACCTTCCTTGAAGTCTTTCGCCGCGAGCACGAGCTGTTCGAGACCGCGTCCCGCTTGAATGCCCCCTTGATACAAGAGGATCTTCTCGTCTTTCGGTAAGTCGAGGAGCGCATGCAAGTCCTTACGAAGCGAGAAGTCGAGCGGACGGTAGAACGGATAGTTGTGGAGCACGTACGGATAGAATCCGTACAACTCTTCATTGTGCGCCGCACGCGTATGGTTCTCAACCATCATCGTATCGACGAACGGCAAGAGCCACCCTTCAAGGTTACTCTGGATATAGCCGTAACCCGTACGGTCCGTCTGTACCTCGTGCGAGTCGTAGACGATCCGCCCTTTGTTGAACACTTTCCCGGCAAGGAGTGCCTGTGGGAGCGTGTTCAAATCGTTCGCATGATAAAAGTCATACGATTTTTTCGTCGAAGCGAACACCATCTCGAGCATCGCACTCGCGTTGACGATTTGCTTACGCACTTGCGGCAACAAGACCGTCCCAACGGCCGCCCCGAGCGCGAGCATCGTGATCGGCGCGAGTAGGAACAACCCGGCACCGACGAGTCCTGCACCAATCTGGCGGGTCCGTTTCTCGCTCACCCATTGAACCGTCTTCTTCGCGAACTTGAGCGCGTTGACGAGAATCGAAGGTTGACGCTTCACGCGGATGACGCGGAAGCCTTCCGGACGCATCTCTTCTTTTGGGAGCTCTTTATTTTTCGGATCTTGAAGCGCGATCAAATCGACTTCATAGCCTGCCTCGGCGAGTGCCGAGCACTCACGAAGGACGCGCGCATCATTCGTAAAATGGTTCCATACAAACATACATACTGACTTCATCGTGTTTCCTCCATCACTAACTGTTGTACGACTTGATCTAACACGTCGATATTCTCTTCCCAACATAAATTCTCTTTGACGTAACGAATCCCGTTCGCCCCGAGTGCCTCCCGTAAATCCGGTCGGTCGAGGAGCTTCCGCAGAATCCGCTCGATCTCATCGATGTCACGTTTCCGTGACACGTAGCCGACTTCCGCCGCTTCAATGACATTCGCCGCATGGCCTGACACTGCTGCGACAATCGGTTTGCCGACCGCCATATAGTCGATGAGTTTCCCAGGGATGACCGTATCAAACACTTCTTGCTCGATCAGACTGACGAATGCAACATCCGCATTTTTAATCGCCTGGAACGCTTCCGTCCGTGGCATCGCCTCGAGGAACAAGAAGTTTTGGAAGCCACGGTCTTTGATCGTCTGCTTCAATTCTTCTTTCCGATAGCCGTAGCCGATCAATTTGAAATGGATCCGTGGCTCGTCTCGGAATCGTTCGGCAAGTTCGAGTAATAGGGACACATCCTGGGCAAGGCCCATGTTCCCGGCGTATAAGATCTCCATCCGGTCGTCCGGTGGGATCGTCCGCTCGAGCGTGCGCTCCGCTTCCCGAATCGAGTTCGGCATGTAGTGAATCTTCTCGTTCGGTACACCACGCTGACGAAGATAGCTGCGGAACCCTTCCGAGTTGATGATGACTTCATCGGCGACACGATACAGTCGTTTCTCCATCCAAAAAGCCGGCGTGAGCACCCAATCGTACTTGAAGACACCGACCCCTTTCACCGACTCTGGCCAAAGGTCACGGACGTCCAAGATGAACGGGATGCGATACTTTCGTTTCGCATAAGCACCGACAAACGCCATAAAAAAAGAAGGGGTCGTCGCAAAGACGACGTCTGGCTTCAATTCGAGCTTACGGACTTCCCGGATCCCTTTGACCATCTGTTCGAGGAATAGGAATAGACGACTGACCATGTTAGACGTATGTTTCCGTTTCTTCGTGATGAGTCGCTTGATGAACGGTTGGTCGTTCAACTCCCGGTCGTTCCAGAAGCGGTCGTCCTGATACATATCAAAGTTCGGATACGAAGGGGCAGCCGTGATGACCTCGACTTCATACCCGCGCTGCTTCATCAAATGCGTAATGTTTTGCATCCGGTTGCCGGCACTGCCGATCTCCGGATAATAGTTTTGACACACCATAAGCATTGTTTTCAAAAATAACACACCTTACTGTTGATCAAGTTCGTCCACGAGCCGTTTCAATAAGGCATGGACGTCATCTTTTAAATCAGGATCGCTGAGCGCGTGGCAAATCGTCGTCTCGACGAACCCGATCGGCTCTCCGACGTCGTAACGTCGACCGTCAAATTCGTAGGCGAAGACCGTCTGCGCTTCATTCAAGCGTGCGATCGCATCCGTCAATTGAATCTCGCCACCGGCTCCAACCTCTTGCCCCGATAACGCCTCAAAGACGTCCGGTTTCAAGATGTAGCGACCGAGGATGGCAAAGTTCGACGGGGCCTCATCGACGGGCGGTTTCTCGACGAACGTCCGCACCGGGATGAGCTTTCCTTCGACGGCAAGCGGGTCAATTATACCATATCGGTTCGTCATTTCATACGGGACACGCTGCACCCCGATGATTGAACGTTCGTGCGCCTCATATTGGTCAATCAACTGCTTCGTCGCCGGCACGTCGGATTCGATGATATCGTCCCCGAGCAAGACGGCGAACGGCTCGTCCCCGATAAACTTCCGGGCGCACCAGATCGCATGACCAAGACCTTTCGGCTCCTGTTGACGTATGTAGTGAATGTCCGCCAAGTTCGAGGAGTGTCGGACCGATTCGAGCAAGCGCGTCTTCCCTTTCGATTCGAGGTTCTGTTCCAGTTCGAGCGCACGGTCGAAATGGTCTTCAATCGCTCGTTTGTTCTTCCCCGTGACGATGATGATATCCTCGATGCCTGAAGCGACGGCTTCCTCGACGATGAACTGGATCGTCGGCTTGTTGACAATCGGCAACATTTCTTTCGGCATGGCTTTCGTGGCGGGAAGGAAGCGGGTGCCGAGACCGGCGGCTGGGATGATGGCTTTTCGTACTCGTGTCATAAGCATGGTCCCCTTTATTCGTTATGTAGAGAGTATACCCAAATTTTGTGCAAACTGACAAAAAAGAGAGGTCATGACAATCTTGTCATGACCAATCGTCATTCCGGTGCGATTTGAGATAGTACCAAATGCCGAATCCAATGAGCAGTACCAAGAAAAGAAATCCGAGCATCATCACGAAAATCGCCTCCCCATTCATGCTTCATTTTCTATATTCCCGCTTCAGATTGTTTCAGAACCACTTCTGTCCATGCGTTCGAATAAACTGAAGTTCCTCTTGGTAATGATCGTAATGTCCTTCGTCAATCATCTTTTGGAAGGCGACGTCTCCTTCCGCGGCTTTTCGTTTCATCAACAGACAGAGCGCTTCGATGCGTCGTTGCAACATGTCGAACAAGTCTACCTCCGCTTGCTCCCAACCATAGGCTTCGAGAAACAACGATACCCGCTTGTTATAGATCGCATCGTCTCGATCGGCATCATAATAGATCACTTCCCCTGTTTCAACTTGATGGCGACGACTGAGCGGAACGAACGTATAAAGGGCATAGACGATATCCCAAGCCCGCGGTCCCGGTGCGGCCAAATCAAAGTCGATGACTCCCGCCACTTTTCCTTCATGGAAAATCGTATTGTAGACGGCGAAATCGTTATGACAGATGACCTCTAGCGGTTGAGGCGTGTTGTCAATCGGTGACCAATCTGACGACCACTCAAAATCTGTCGACGCATCATGTATACGTCTCATTAGTCGTGCAACATCCTGAATCGCCTCATCGGACCACATGTAAGACTTCAACGGATAGTCTGCGGTTTCTCCTTCCAAGTAAGTTAACACTTCTCTTCCTCGATCATCGATTCCAATAAAACGCGGCACTCCAGAAAGTTGCTTTGCCTCCAAGTGACGTAACCATCGATGAATACGCTCGCTACCTTCCTTTTGAGTGCGATAGACGTAATTCCCCTTTTTATAGACGGTTGACACGTTCCCACCGCTCAACCTTTTTTCTTGCTCATTCGATTGACTCATCCAATCTCCCCCTACTTTTTGTCAGTCACATTCAGTATACAGCAACACAGGGTGTCGATGACGAAAAGGTCCGACAAAGAGCGATTGTATCCGTCCAAGCGGCACCGTGACTTTTGCAGGAAAGCAATCTCGCGGAGACCCCGCAAGCGCATAAGCGCGAGGAGGCTCCGTGGATTGCCTGAAGAAAGCATCGGTGCCGCAAAGACGGATAGACGACCAATCAGCTATTCCACCGTTGATTAAACGGATATTCCACACACACAAAAACAGGCCCGCCGATTGGCGAGCCTGAAACAATCAATCAATTATTTTTTAAGGTTGTAGAACGACTTGATGCCGTCGTATTTCGCTACATCGCCGAGCATGTCTTCGATGCGGAGAAGTTGGTTGTATTTCGCGATACGGTCTGTACGTGAAAGTGAACCAGTTTTGATTTGTCCAGCGTTTGTCGCAACAGCGATGTCTGCGATTGTCGCGTCTTCTGTTTCACCAGAACGGTGAGAGACGACTGCTGTGTAACCAGCTTTTTTAGCCATTTCGATCGCGTCGAATGTTTCTGTGAGCGTACCGATTTGGTTAACTTTGATGAGGATCGAGTTTGCGATTCCTTTTTCGATCCCTTCAGCAAGTTTCGATGTGTTCGTTACGAAGAGGTCATCCCCAACGAGTTGAACTTTGTGTCCGATTTTGTCTGTGAGAAGCTTGTGGCCATCCCAGTCATTTTCGTCACAACCATCTTCGATTGAGAGGATCGGGTACTTGTCAACGAGCTCAGCGTAGAAGTCTACAAGCTCAGCAGTTGTGAGTGACTTGCCTTCGCCAGCGAGTTCGTATTTACCAGTTGACTTGTCGTAGAACTCAGAAGAGGCAACGTCCATTGCGAGGTAGACGTCTTCACCTGGTTTGTAACCAGCTTTTTCGATCGCTTCAAGGATAACTGTGATCGCTTCTTCGTTAGACTTCAAGTTTGGTGCGAAACCACCTTCGTCACCGACAGCTGTGTTAAGACCCATACCAGAAAGAACTGATTTGAGGGCGTGGAATACTTCAGCACCCATGCGGAGCGCTTCACGGAATGTAGGCGCGCCGACAGGCATGATCATGAACTCTTGGAAGTCCACGTTGTTGTCCGCGTGCGAACCACCGTTGATGATGTTCATCATTGGTGTTGGAAGTGTCTTCGCGTTGAATCCACCGAGGTATGTGTAAAGTGGGAGACCGAGCTCATCTGCTGCTGCGTGAGCGGCTGCCATTGACACACCGAGGATTGCGTTTGCACCAAGTTTTGCTTTGTTTGGCGTACCGTCGAGTTCGATCATTTTCGCATCGATTGCGTTTTGGTCGAATACATCGTAGCCGATAAGTTCTGGTGCGATCGTGTCGTTCACGTTCGCAACTGCTTTCAAGACACCTTTACCAAGGTAACGTGACTTGTCGCCATCGCGAAGCTCAACTGCTTCGTGCTCACCTGTTGATGCGCCTGATGGGACGAGGGCACGGCCGAAACCGCCGTCTTCTGTGAAGACTTCTACTTCTACTGATGGGTTACCGCGTGAATCTAAAATCTCGCGTGCGTAAATTTCTGTAATCATTGACATGAAAAATCGCTCCTTTTCGTTTGAAAAATAGTTGTATTATTTTGTAACGATTGACGAACCAGTCATTTCAGCTGGTTGCTCTCCACCGAGAAGGTGAAGGAACGTTGGGGCGAGGTCGCAAAGTGCGCCGTCGAGAACTGGTTTCAGTTCGACTCCCTCTTTTGTGACGATACATGGAACAGGTTCCGTCGTGTGCGCCGTCATCGGTGAGCCGTCAGGGTTCGTGACGATGTCCGCGTTCCCGTGGTCCGCTGTGATGATCGCCACGCCACCTTTAGCAAGTAATGCGTCCACTACTTTACCGAGGCATTCGTCGACCGCTTCGATCGCTTTCTTCGTCGGCTCAAGCTTCCCTGAGTGACCAACCATATCCGGGTTTGCGAAGTTGATGATGTATGCATCATAATCATCTGACTCGATACGCTCGAGCAAGCCGTCTGTGAGTTCATACGCACTCATTTCTGGTTTCAAGTCGTACGTCGCGACTTTCGGTGAAGGGACAAGGAGACGATCCTCACCTTCAAATGGTTGTTCTTTTTGTCCGTTCAAGAAGAACGTGACGTGTGGGTACTTCTCTGTTTCTGCAGCACGGAGTTGTTTGTACCCTTGTGCAGAGAGCGTTTCCCCGAGTGTGTTTTTCAAATCTTCCGGTGGGAACACGATATCCGTGTCGATATCATCTGAGTACTTCGTCATCGAGACGAGCAAGATGTTCTCTGGATGTTTGCTTGAGAGTTCGAAGCCTTTGAAGCCGCCTTTCTCTTTGAACACTTTCGCGAGTTGGATCGCCCGGTCCGGTCGGAAGTTGAAGAACATGATGGCATCGTTGTCCTGGATTGTCGCGACCGGCTTGCCATCTTTTTCGATGACAGTTGGTAACACAAACTCATCCGTCAAACCGTTCTCGTAAGACTTCTTAAGAACTTCGACTGGGTCCGTTCCGACTTCGCCTTTACCGTTTACGAGGACGTCGTATACTTTCTCGATGCGCTCCCAACGGTTGTCGCGGTCCATGGCATAGTAGCGACCAGACACGCTAGCGACTTGACCGATACCGAGTTCAGCGAGTTTTTCTTCTGTTTGCTTGAGGAAACCAACTCCTGATTTCGGATCACAGTCACGGCCGTCCGTGAAGGCGTGAATGTACACTTTTTCGATGCCCTGGAGTTTTGCGAACTCAACGATGGCAAACATGTGATTGATGTGCGAGTGAATCCCACCATCTGAAACGAGGCCCATGATATGGAGACTCGAGTCATGTTTCTTCACATGTCCTGCCAAATGGTTCATCGCCTGACGGTCGAATAACGAACGATCTTTGATTGCGTTGTTCACGCGTGAGAGTGACTGATAGACGACTCGACCGGCACCGATGTTCAAGTGACCGACTTCTGAGTTCCCCATCTGTCCTTCTGGAAGACCGACGTACTCGCCTTTTGCGTTTAAGAGCGTATGTGGATACCGCTCCCAGTAGCGATCGAAGTTCGGTTTGTTTGCAGCCATGATAGCGTTTCCGAACGATTCGTCACGCATCCCGAAACCATCTAAAATGATGAGTGCTACTGGTCTAGCCATTTAAATCGCCTCCAACAATTTGAGGAACGAAGCGGCTTCAAGTGAAGCACCGCCGACGAGTGCACCGTCGATATCTTCCTGTGCCATATACTCTTTGATGTTCTCTGGTTTTACAGATCCACCGTACTGGATGCGTACTGCAGCCGCCACGTCTTCACCGTAAAGACCTTTCACCACGTCGCGAACATATTTACAAGAGCTTTGTGCGTCAGCTTCATCCGCTGATTTCCCTGTACCGATTGCCCAAACTGGCTCGTACGCAATGACGAGTTGTTTGACTTGGTCAGCAGAGAGGTCAGCGAGGCCGCCTTCGACCTGTGTTTTGATGACTTCTTCGAACTTGCCGCCTTCGCGCTCCTCGAGTGTTTCACCGACACAAACGATTGGCGTAAGACCGTGTTCGAACGCTTTTTTCGTTTTGCTGTTGATGAACGCATCTGATTCACCGAAGTACTCGCGACGTTCTGAGTGACCAAGGATGACGTAAGTCACGCCGAGGTCAGCGAGCATCACTGGGCTGATTTCGCCAGTATAGGCACCGCTATCTTTGTCGTACATGTTTTGTGCACCGAGCTTCAAGTTTGACCCTTTAGCTGCTTCTACCATCGGTGCGAGGAAAAGTGCCGGAGCACAAATCGCTGCATCTACTTTATCAGTAGATGGGATGTTGTTTTTTACTTCCTCAACGAAAGCAACAGCTTCCGAGAGTGTTTTGTTCATTTTCCAGTTACCTGCAATAATCGGTTTACGCATCGATAACCCTCCTCTAAATTACTTGTCGTTCAACGCCTCGACACCTGGAAGTTTTTTGCCTTCCATGAATTCGAGTGACGCGCCGCCACCAGTTGAGATGTGACTCATTTTGTCAGCAAGACCAAACTTGGCTACCGCAGCTGCTGAGTCGCCACCACCGATGATTGAGTATGCATCGCTGTCCGCAAGTGCTTGAGCGACACCTTTCGTTCCGTTTGCGTATTTATCGAGTTCGAATACGCCCATCGGTCCGTTCCATACGACAAGTTTCGATTCGCGAATCGCATCCGCATAAAGTTCGACTGTCTTCGGTCCGATATCGAGACCCATGTGATCCGCTGGGATCGAGTCGATATCGACTGGGCCGACATACGTTTCTTCGCCAAATTCTTTTGCAATGACGCAGTCGACAGGCATCAAGAATTTCACGCCTTTGTCTTCTGCCTTCTTCATGAATTGACGAGCGAGGTCAAGCTTATCCTCTTCAAGGAGTGACGTTCCGACTTCGTACCCGAGTGCTTTCGAGAACGTGTATGAGAGTCCGCCACCGATGATGAGTGTGTCAACGATGTCAAGAAGGTGGTCGATGACCCCAATCTTATCCGCTACTTTCGACCCGCCAATAATCGCCGTGAACGGACGGTCTGGGTTTGACAGAGCTTTACCGAGAACTTCAAGTTCTTTTTCCATCAAGAGACCAGCAACGGCTGTGTCCACGTGGTGTGCAATCCCTTCTGTTGAAGCATGTGCACGGTGAGCCGCGCCGAACGCGTCGTTGACGTATACGTCAGCAAGTGCTGCAAATCCTTTTGCAAGTTCAGGGTCGTTTTTCGTTTCACCTGGGTAGAAACGAACGTTCTCTAAAACGACGACATCGCCTTCAGAGAGTTTAGCGACTGCTTCTTCTGCGACTGGACCGTATGCTTCTTCGACGAGCGGTACATCTTTTCCGAGGAGCTCAGCGAGACGCTTCGCTACTGGAGCAAGTGAGAACTCAGGGTTCTTCTCGCCTTTTGGACGACCGAGGTGGCTCGCAAGGACGAGTTTCGCACCACCGTCAAGCAAGTGCTTGATCGTTGGAAGTGCGGCTTGGATCCGAGTTTCGTCTTGGATGACGCCATCTTTGAGTGGAACGTTGAAGTCAACGCGGCAAAAGACGCGTTTCCCTTTTACATCGATGTCACGAATAGACTGTTTGTTCATAACTTTCGCCTCCATATGTCGTGCGTGTCATTTCATAAATAGAGCGGAGAACAATCTCTTGTTTCCGCTCCTATTTGATTCTATTTAGTTCACGAAATTACTTCGCGATGTTAGCGAAGTGCTTAACTGTGCGAACCAATTGTGCAGTGTAAGACATTTCGTTGTCGTACCAAGAAACTGTTTTAACAAGTTGCTTGTCGCCAACTGTCATGACTTTCGTTTGAGTCGCGTCGAAGAGTGAACCGTATGTGATTCCAACGATGTCAGAAGAAACGATTTCGTCTTCAGTGTAACCGAATGACTCGTTCGCTGCTGCTTTCATTGCTGCGTTTACTTCGTCAACAGTTACTTGCTTCTCGAGTACAGTTACGAGCTCAGTGAGTGAACCTGTAGCAACTGGTACACGTTGTGCAGAACCGTCAAGTTTTCCTTGAAGTTCAGGGATTACGAGACCGATTGCTTTCGCAGCACCTGTTGTGTTAGGAACGATGTTCGCTGCAGCTGCACGCGCACGACGGAAGTCACCTTTCGGGTGTGGAGCGTCAAGCGTGTTTTGGTCGCCAGTGTAAGCGTGGATTGTCGTCATGAGACCTTCAACGATTCCGAACTGGTCTTGAAGTACTTTAGCCATTGGCGCCAAGCAGTTTGTTGTACAAGAAGCACCTGAGATAACTGTTTCAGTACCATCGAGGATGTCATGGTTTGTGTTGTAAACAACAGTCTTCATGTCACCTGTAGCAGGAGCCGAGATCACAACTTTCTTCGCGCCAGCTTTCAAGTGAAGCTCAGCTTTTTCTTTTGAAGTGAAGAATCCAGTACATTCGAGAACGATGTCTACACCGAGGTCTCCCCATGGAAGTTCTTCAGGGTTACGGTTAGCGAGCGTGATCACTTTCTCTCCGTTTACGAGGAAGTGATCGTCGTGTACTTCAACTTCTCCGTCGAAACGACCTTGAGTCGTGTCATACTTGAGAAGGTGCGCAAGCATCTTCGTGTCTGTCAAGTCGTTGATTGCAACAACTTCGATTCCTTCGTTTTTGATGATCTCGCGGAATGCCAAACGACCGATACGTCCAAATCCGTTAATACCAACTTTTACTGCCATGTTCATTTCCTCCTTAGGGTAGAAGCTATTTATTGAAGAGCCAACGGGGGGTCAACTCTTTAATAACAAGTTAATAATTCTTTCGCCGCACCTTCGTCTGTGACGAGGATGATGTTCGACGTGTGTTTCGCATAAGCGGCGATCGCCTGTGCCTTCGATTTTCCTCCGGCAACCGCGATGACGGTATCCATGTCATCCAGCTCTTCGAGTTGGATCCCGACCGTCTTGACGCGATGGACGATTTCACCTTCAGCATTGAAATAATATCCGAATGCTTCGGCGACGGCGTCATGCCGTTCAATCATCCGCAAATGCTCCGGTGATGCGTGACGGCGCTTTGCCATCGTTTCTGCCTCACCAATTCCATGTACCACAATTCGCGCCGCTCTAATCATTTCCAGCACATTTTTGATGCTAGGTTCCTCCACCATCCGGTCGAACGTTTCTTGTGATACTTCATCCGGAATATGTAGAAGATGATAGTCTGCGTGAGCCCGGTCCGCCATGCGTGAACAGACGGTGTTCGCCTGAAGTTCAAGCGTTTCGCCGAGACCTCCTCGTGCGGGCACGAAATGCATCGGGCGTTCTTTTTTATCGGGCGACATCATCGCCGCGACCGATGCCATCGTCGTTCCTCCCGTTACCGCAATCACATTATCATCCGGTGCGAGCCGCGCTTTGAGTTGCGTGACCGCCGCCCGTCCGATATCGCGTTGGACCCAGAATGTCTCATCCGAGTCACCCGGTACGATGACGACTTGGCGAACCCCTAATTTCTCTTCGAGCTCTCTTGCCACTTCTGAGATCCCGAGAAGTTCTCCCATGATCTCGTGCAACTCTCGTAAGACGTTTCGTCCCGTCTCGCTGAGGGAAATTCCTTGAGTAGCGACGTAAAGAAGACCTTGGTCTTTCAAAAAGTCGACTTCTCGTCTGAGTACCCGTTCGGTCAGTCCCAAGCTCGTTGCGAGAGTCCTGCGGCCAATCGGCTGCATCAGGCGGACATAATGTAAGATATCGTAACGATGTCGGAGCGTATCGAGCAGGTCAGGGACAATTTGCTTCTGAACGTGAATCAGTTGCTGGATCATGTTCATACCCCCTCGACTTTCAGTGTGGACAACTTTTGTCCCACTTTTTTATTTACGTCCCACCGCTACGAGTTCATCTTATCAATCACTTTTCCGTCTGGCAACCCCTTCAAACGTTTTTTTTCGATGTAAGCGTATACTTAACAAAATCTTCAACTTTGTTGTCATCATATCGCCCTTGACTGATGACCACACCTTCATGTATGAGAACAGGGATTTCAAAGAGGTACTTTGCCTCGAGCACCTCATCCCCGGTGATATCGATTTGTTCGAGTTCGATTGGATAATCTTCCTGTAACCATTCGAGCATGACGACCGCCTCGTCACATAGTGAGCAATTGTCGCGTTTGTATAATGTTAATTTCATCTTCGTCATCCCTTCCATACCTGTCGCTCGCGCTCGCGCGAATTGCCGAAGCCAAGCTCTTCCCGATAGTTCGTCACCGTCCGCCGGGTCACTTGATATCCGTATCGCACCAATTCATTCGCAAGCGCCTGGTCACTTTGTGGTGCCTTCTCTCGTTGAATCAGTTCTGCGAGTGCTCGTTTAATCATAAATGGCGAATGCCCGCGACTTGTCGACCGGACAAAAAAGTGTCGCCATTCCATGATGCCACCTTCTGTCTTGGCGAACTTCCCTTGGATGGCTCGGCCGACCGTCGATTCATGTTTTCCGATGAGCTGCGCGACCGTCCGTCGGGTCAACGGATTCAGGACAAGTTCCCCTTGAAGCCACTCGGTCTGACGTGCTTCAATGATTGACCAGATCTCACGCAGCGTCTCGTTCCGCATCGAAAGGGACGTCATCCACCATTTCGCCTCACGGTCATTCCCGACACGCGTCTCGTCGAGTTCTGGACTGAGCCACGTCGTGACGAGTGTCCCCTCTTCATAGCGTACCTCGACTTCCGGAAAAACCTGACCCGTTTCTTCATATAATGGAGGACGTTCCGGAAGTGTCGCGACGATTCGTTCCAGTCTTTCCAATTCCTCCTCTGAAATAGCAAGAGCAGTCGCCATCTGTTGAGGACTCACCCCACTCTCGATTGCTTCGAAAACATCGACGATGCGAGGGTCCTCATGTTCGATTGCATGTCGATATTGACACTCCCGTTCTGTTCTTGAGCCAATCCCCGTTGGTTCAAGAAATAAAAGCGCCTGCCGCGCCTGTTCGATTTGAGTGACGTCGACACCGAGTCGTGTCGCCAACACCTCATTCGTATCCGGCAATAATCCCCGATGGTCGAGCATGAGGACGAGTTGTCGTCGCAACGCTTTCTCATCCTCACTACCGCTCCCCTCATGAATCTGTGTGAACAGCTTCTCCTCAAACGAGCTCGCCGCATCTGCAATCCAATCGATGCTCCCGCTCCCGATGTGAATGTTCGGGTTATGTCGTGCAAGACGCGCCAGTCGGAATGCGAGTGCAAGACGATCCGCCTCAAGGACCGGTAACCGCTGCACGAGGTCTTGCGTCATCTGTTGTTGCTGGATTTGTTTTTGCTCCTGCCGTTGCATCGTTCTCCCCCCTCTTTTCTATTCTATTGTAACGAACCCGCTTCCGTCGCGCTCAAAAAAGCTATGCGAACAGGATTGCTTTTTTAATAAAATATATGTATAATAAATTCGTATCATAGATATGCACCCGTAGCTCAGGGGATAGAGCACTGGTTTCCGGTGCCAGGTGTCGGGAGTTCGAATCTCTCCGGGTGTATCAGATGGAGAGGTCAGGCAGATTGCCTGGCCTCTTTTTCGTTTCACGACGAGAAAATCGTGGAATAGGTGAATGACGATGACTATCGTTTGACCATCATTGACTATACAGGTATGATGAAATTACAACCTACATAAAGGAGGCAGATTCAATGTTAATTCCAACAGTTATCGAACAGACAGGCCGTGGGGAGCGCGCGTATGACATCTACTCACGCTTGCTCAAAGACCGTATCATCCTTCTCGGAAGTGCGATTGACGACAACGTCGCAAACTCCATCGTCGCACAGCTCCTCTTCCTCGCAGCTGAGGACCCGGAAAAGGACATCTCACTCTACATCAACAGCCCAGGTGGTTCGATCACAGCGGGTATGGCGATTTATGACACGATGAACTTCATCAAGCCGAACGTGTCGACGATTTGTATCGGAATGGCCGCATCGATGGGTGCCTTCTTGCTCCAAGCCGGTGAAAAAGGAAAACGCTTCGCATTGCCGAACGCAGAAATCATGATTCACCAACCGCTCGGCGGCACACAAGGCCAAGCGTCAGACATTAAAATTCACGCAGAACGCATCATCAAGATGCGTGAGAAATTGAACCAAATCATGGCAGAAAACACTGGACAGCCACTTGAAGTCATCGAGCGCGACACAGAGCGTGACTACTTCATGTCAGCTGACCAAGCGAAAGACTACGGTCTCATCGACAAAGTCATGACACGTTAATCACACAAAAGACGTTTCCCGCTCAAACGGGAAACGTCTTTTTCATTCAATCGGCATCCAAATCTCAATGATGTCGTCCGCTCCCCCTTGCCCGTGAATATAGCGCTCGAAGTCGACCGCGTCTCGTAGCGTCACGTCTGGAACGTTTACTAGCTGCTCATACGTAGACGGAATCATCGGGATGCCTCCCTCCACCGTCGCGACGATATAGTTCCCTTTTGTCAGTTCGACACGACGCGCATCTTCTCCCGACACCGGTTTCGTCATTCCCGCAACATAACCATTCTCCTGTGGGAGACAGACCCCGTACGACTCGTCCGTCGTCAATTCTGATTGGAGTCTCGCCCACACCTTCGGGATTTCTTCTAACGTACTCCCATATCCATAGACTGTAATCGGTTCACGTAATGTTTCATATCGAATGTTCATGTCGTTCCCTCCTGATTGCATCGACCGAATTTGTCTCTCGATTTGGCAAAGCTGTTCGATTTCTTTCCTGACTTCACATAACCGTGTTTCAAGTAGCGTATCAGTCGACTGACCTGATTGAATCTGCTCTAAACTGAGCCCGATTTGACGCAATCGTTTAATTTCACTCAACCGTCGAATCTCTTCCATTCCATACATCCGATACTGGTTGTCCGATCGTGTCGGTCGAATCAACCCGCATCCTTCGTAAAATTTAATCGCCTTGACCGACAACCCGGTCACATGCGCGACTCTTCCGATTGGTATCACCGTTTCCCCACCTCCTATCTTCACTGTATAGCCGCCCCTTAGAGGCAGGTCAACCATTAGTTTTCAGGAACCTGGACACCGAAGACGTAACGACTATCGCCTTGTTTCCATTCCCCACCGATTTCATACAGATAGACACCTGGTTCATCTGGGACAATCGCTTCTGACGAGATAAGTTCTCCATCCTCGATTCGATTGAAACTCGATGTCATCGGTTCTGCATGATAGACGACATCGATCCGGTCTCCCGGTTTGACAGTGATCAGTTGAAGATCGTCCGCTTCCGGTAGTCCATATTCGGCGCATGTCGCTTGATTGCCGGTCTCCCAACAGTACGTCGATTGTTCCACTTCTGCCGATACCGAGCCGACCCGAATCGTTGGAAGCGGCGGCTTGACACTGTCCTCTCCATCCCCAAATAAGGTCATGGCGAAATAAACGATTCCCGCCCCGACAAGTATAAACAGTAAGATCATCCACACACGTCGATTTCGTTTCACGGTCTCATCTCCTTTCTTCACTAGTTCCCTGTCACGAGATAAAATCCCTACTCTAACAAAAAAAGACCCACGTTCGTGAGTCTTGTGCGTCATTTCGGGCGACGCAGTCCTTTCATCATATAACCGCCTTTGAAGTCGATTGGGTCAAATGCGACGAGGAACGCTTTCGGTTCATGTTTCTCGACAAGTTCACGCAATTCAATCATCCGGGTCCGGGCCGCCAATACGTCAAGACGGTAACGGACCCCGTCACGTCCTTGCCCTTGATAATGCGTGACCCCATATCCGTTGTCACGCATCTGTTGGATGAGCTCCGCCGGATATTCTTTCGTATGGACTTGAATCATGTTGTAACCGATGGCGAGTTTTCGTTCGACGAATCCGCCAAGTAAGATCCCGAGCCCGAAACCGACCGCATACACAATCATACCGACCGTCGTCAGATCCTGGAACACGATGCCGAGCGCGAAGATATAGATGAGCGTCTCTAGCGTTCCGAATAGACCGGCGATGACGGTCTTCCCTTTCACGAGCATGATCGTCCGGAGCGTCAACACCGGAACGTAGATTAGTTGTAGCAGTAGGATGAGTAAGATTTGACCCATTTGGTCGACCTCCGTTCGAATTCATTATCACCACTATTCCAAAATTCTTAGAGAGATGCAACTAAAAAAGGCTGACCGCAGTCAACCTTTTACTTAGTTATCTAGATTCTTTACGCTCGTGAGCAACTCGTAGTCTTTACGAATGACTTCGTAGATTGCGTTCTTGTCCCCGTTCAACAACTCTTCTGCACGAAGCTGGTTCAAGAAGAGGCTTGTGGCAAACGTGACGAGTGCACTTTTCGGAATCCCGATTTCTTTGGCACGCTCTGTGATGACCTGGTCGAGCTTAGCGTCGATCGTGAGCGATAATCTTTTCTTTTCATTCGACATAATGATGAAGCTCCTTTAATTCGCTATTCATAAAACCTATACACAATTGCTTATTATATAGGAAGAATGGTTTTGGCGCAACCGCATCACGAGGATGCGATCTCGTCCCCGCTGCGCACGCGCTCGGCAATTTGGTCAATTTTACGAAGTCTATGGTTGATTCCTGACTTCGAAATCGGACCGGACTCGAGCATTTCACCGAGTTCCTGTAACGAGACGTCCTGGTGTGTGACACGCAGTTCAGCGATCTCCCGCAGTTTCTTCGGTAAGACGTCGAGCCCGACCGTCCGCTCCAAGAACTTGATGTTCTCGACTTGACGCAATGCCGCACCGACCGTCTTGTTCAAGTTGGCCGTTTCACAGTTGACGAGACGGTTGACGGAGTTCCGCATATCTTTGATGATTCGTGCGTCTTCAAACTCCAACATGCCTCGGGTCGCCCCGATCAGCTTGAGGAAATCTGAAATTTTCTCGCTCTCTTTCATGTACAAGATATGCCCTTTTTTCCGTTCGAGCGTCTTCGCATTCAACTCAAACCGGTTCGCCAAATCACGTAGCGCCTGGTTATGGTTTTCGTACAAGCTATAGATTTCAAGGTGGTACGAGGACGTTTTCGGATGGTTGATCGACCCGCCGGCGAGGAAAGCACCACGTAAGTAAGCGCGTGCTAAGTTCTCGTCCCCCGTCATATCCGAATTCAGTGTCCGAATCATCTCGTAATTCTCTCCGAGGATTTCAAGATCCCGAAGCATCGTCTCCGCATGCTGTGACACTCGGACGATGTAGACGTTGTTCTTTTTCAAACGCATTTTCTTCCGTACGAACAAGTCTAACGGATGGTCGTAAAGGCGTTTCATCAAGGAGTAAATCCGCCGGGCGATCGAGGCATTCTCCGTCGAGACGTCTAAGGTCATGCCTCGTCCAAGGGCGAGCGAGATGACCCCGTTCATCCGAACGAGTGCCGACAGTTCCGCTTTCGCTTCCGCATCGGTCACTTCAAGTTGTGTCAATTCCTTCTTCACATCTGATGCAAAGCTCATCGAGTCCCCCTCCTTTCTGTCTTTCCAACAATCTTTATTTCAGTTCCAATTCTTGAAACGAACGTGGCTTCTTAATACGGAGTACCCGCTGCATGACGAGTCCGGCGATGGCGTCGGAATCATGACGGATATACTCCCGGTTATAGTCGACGATGTCCCCGGCGAGAACGTTCGCCCCATAGTTTCGGAGTTTCTTCCGATCGAAGCGGACCTCTTCTGATCCGTCCTCACGATAACGCTCCAAATACGCTTCTTCAATCGGCTCGTTGTTGACGACAATCGTGTCAATCGATGCCTTACCAAGGTACGACTCGATGACTTTCAAATGCTTCATCGCGTCATAGCCTTTCGTCTCTCCTGGTTGCGTCATCACGTTACAAATATAGACGACCGGGACTTTCGAGCGGATGATGGCTTCCCGTACCGCCGGGATGAGCAGATTTGGAATGATACTCGTATACAGGCTCCCTGGACCGAGCACGATGACATCCGCTGCTTCAATCGCCTCGACGACGCCCGGGGCCGGTACAATGCCTTCCTCGAGTAAAAACATCCGTTTGATCGGTTGCTCATAAAGGGGGATCTTGGATTCCCCTTGAACGATGGTTCCGTCCTCAAACTCGGCTGCGAGAGTCATGAGCGTCTCAGTCACCGGCAATACTTTTCCTTGTGCGTTCAAGAGCTGTGACATGACATCGATCGCTTTGACAAACGAGCCCTCGCAGATGTGGGTCGCCGCCGTAAGCATCAAGTTTCCAAGGGAATGTCCTTCTAAACCAAATCCCGTATCGAAGCGGTATTGTAAAATCTTATCCATTAACGGCTCAACTTCCGACAACGCCAAAATGACATTACGGATATCACCCGGAGGCAACATATGAAACTCGTCACGAAGACGTCCCGAGCTCCCGCCGTCGTCCCCGACCGTGACGATTGCCGTGATATCGAGTGGATAATGTTTCAACCCACGAACGAGAGTGGACAACCCTGTCCCTCCCCCGATAGCAACTACTTTCCGGTCTCGTCTCATGTCACTTCTCCTTCGTCGCGTGAGCGAGATCGCGGTGGACCGTCTTCACGTTATAGCGCTCAGCAAAGTGCTCCGATACTTTCTCAGCGAAGGTGATCGACCGATGCTTCCCACCGGTGCAACCGAACGCCACGACGACTTGCGTCTTGCCTTCCCTTTTATATTGCGGGAGAAGGAACTCGAGCATGTCGATCAACTTTTTATAAAATGCTCGTGCCTCCGGATGAGACATGACGTATTCTTGTACTTCTGTCGTCTGACCCGTGAGTGGACGGAGCTCAGGGATATAGAATGGGTTCGTGATGAAACGAACGTCGAACAATAAGTCGATATCAAGCGGCACCCCATGTTTGAAACCGAACGACATGAAATTGACTGTGAACGGGATCCGTTCTTCATTAAACTGTTGGAGGATGCGGTCCTTCAACATCTGTGGTTTCAAGTCGCTCGTGTCATACAACGTGTGGGCCCGGTCACGGAAACCTTCTAACAGTTCGCGCTCCATCTTGATGCCGACGAGAGGCGCGTCTTCCGGTGCGAGCGGATGGGACCGTCGCGTCTCCTTATAACGGCGAACGAGCACATCATCCCGCGTCTCTAAATACAACAGGTGCGGATGCACGTTCTTCTTTTCCAAATCGTCGATGACGATGAACAAGCTATCGATAAAGTCTCGTGTCCGTGTATCGATGGCGACCGCGATTTTCGGTCGGACCGAGCTGATGACATCAATCAATTGTGGTAAGAGTACCGGTGGCAAGTTGTCGACACAGAAATAGCCGAGGTCCTCGAAACTATTCATGGCGACCGACTTCCCAGCCCCGCTCATCCCACTGATGATGATCAATTCTTCTAATCCTTTAAAGTCTTCCATCTCGCTGACGCCCCCTTAAAATTGACAACCGAGCCGCGTGTGTAGCTCTCTTCATCTAGTATAACGAACGTCCGAAAAAAAGAGAAGGACCGCGGTTCCCCGCAGTCCTACCTTCTTGAATCATGCGTTTTGTTCTTGCAACGATTCGAGGAGCCCCTCGATGAAGTGTTGAGCATTCTGAGCGGCAATCGCTCCATCATTCGTCGCTGTGACGACTTGACGGAGCGTTTTCTCACGAACGTCACCGGCCGCGAAAATCCCTGGGATGTTCGTTTCCATCGCCTCGTTCGTGACGATGTAGCCTTGCTCGTTCGTAATGCCGAGGTCTTGGACGAACCCTGTGATCGGGTTCATGCCGATATAGATGAAGACGCCGTCGATCTCATGGTCTGTCTCAGTCCCGTCAATGGTGCTGACGAGACGAGCCCCACCGACTTTCCCGTCTTTCTCGGTGATTTCTTTCAACGTGTGGTTCCAAATGAAATCGATCTTCTCATTGTCGAACGCACGTTTTTGAAGAATCTTTTGGGCGCGGAGCTCGTCGCGACGGTGAACAATCGTCACCTTGTTCGCAAAGCGTGTCAAGAAGACACCTTCTTCAACGGCTGAGTCACCACCACCGATGACGAATAAATCTTTTCCTTTGAAGAATGCCCCGTCACATACCGCACAGTACGATACGCCACGGCCACCGAGCTCTTCTTCACCCGGTACACCGATTTTCTTATACTGAGCACCAGAGGCGAGGATGATCGCACGCGCTTTATAGTCACGGTTGTGCGCATGGACGATTTTATACTCTGTTTCATCCGAGATACGTTGCACGTCCCCATATGCATATTCCGCTCCGAACGTTTTCGAATGATCGAACATTTTCTGAGACAAGTCAGGACCAAGGATGCTGTCATAGCCCGGATAGTTCTCGATGTCTTCCGTGTTGGCCATCTGTCCCCCTGGAATCCCGCGTTCGATCATAAGCGTTGAAAGGTTCGCACGTGAAGCATATAACGCAGCGGTCATTCCGGCAGGACCGGCACCGATGATAATGACGTCATAAATTTTTTCTTCTGTCATGTTGATTCCACCTCTGCAAGAAATTGATTGCTTTTAGTATAAGAAACCTATAAGGGTATCGTCTATCTTTATGCTTGTTCGAGTGTCCGTTTGAACGAACGGACCGTGTCAGTCAACGTGTCGACCGAGAGATGGAAGGCGTTCGCACAATCTTCGAGAATCAATGCATCCCGTTTCGTGTAAAACATCCAGACGAGCGCAGCGGCCGATGCCGTTACGTCCATGAATGATTCCCCAGACAAGAGAAGCATCGCAAAACGCTCATAGAAGTCGCCCTCTAGGCTCATCCGTTCCGCTTCGGATACATGTGCTTCAGCCAAGACGAGCGCATCAAACGCACGCTTGATCCGGACGTCTCCGTTGAACGGTTGCTGACAAAGGTCGGCACGACACATCTCCGCGAATGCCCGGACCGTCTCATTTTCTGTCACGGCATTCGTGAGCGCGAGCGCTTCGAACGCTTCGTCATCTTTTAAGTTGGCGATGATTCGGATGATCTCGATTCGAGCCAAATCGCTCTCTTGACGCAATCCTTGGACGAGTGCCGAACGAAACTCGAGATTTTCTCGGATGTCGAAGCTCTGTTTCTCTTCAAACTGTTTCATTTCTTCATTGTTCAAGTAGGTGGCTGCCTCTTCAAGTCGTCCTGTCTTGTAGGCAGACACGCTGAGCCAATGCCCGAACAATGGGTCCCCACGGAATCCGCGGTCTTTCAATAGACGCAATTCTTCATACGCACGGTCGTAATGTCCGACGAGTGCGAGAGTCGTCGCCAATTTATAACGCAAGTCAAATTGGAGTGGACGGACACGCGTGAGCGGTGTCGACAACTGCATCGCCGCTTCCGATTGACCCGCTTCATGGAGCAAGTGGATCGTGTTCAAGATCGCATGCAAGTTGCCCGGATTTTGGTCGAGCACGTATTCGAGCGTCCGGAAGGCGGCTTGATCATCGCCGAGATAAAAATTGACAACCGATAGATTGTTGTATGCCGGCCAAAACGATGGATATTGGCCGATGAGACGCACGAGTGTCGCCTTTGCCGCAAACAATCGTCCTTTGTCAATGTGACGCTGCGCTTCCGTATGCCATGTGATCAATTCGTCTTCTTCCTCGTCCTCGAGCTCTTGTTCGAGCTCGATCAGTTCAAGAAGGGATTGCACGGCTTGCGTGTAGTGACCTTTCGTGTCACGGGCGAGATATTCGGATGCATAGTTCGCCGCTTCTTCATATTGAGAGACATAGGCACAGTTGCTTGCTAAGTGATACAGTGCCTCTGTTGCGGTCTCGTCGAGCTCTAATACTCGTTTCCACACGTCATTGGCGTGGTAGACCTCCCCTACTTCAAATAACAGTTCTGCGTACTGTTTATGATAGTCGACGCGATGCGGGGCTGCCGCTGTCGCTTCAGCCATGAAAAAAGTCGCTTCATCCAGGCGACCTTCACGTAACGCACGACGACCTCTATAGTAGTGGAGCTCCGCAGCGAGCGGAGATTCTGGTTCGGGTAGCGTCATTACTGCTTCATAGTTCGCTTCCATATTCTAAATCCTCCACATCATCTCTAAATCTTTTTTAGTTGCAGGGATAAGAATACCGCACTCGAACAACGAGGGCAACTGAAAATGTTAAAAAAAATTGCGACTATATTCCCTCTATAATGAATATTTTTTGCTAGGTCCAAAAATTGTTTTTTAACGAAAATATGATGGCTTCAATTTTGTACATTTATCCATAAAAAAGCGGCATCTCTTTCAAAAAAAGTGATACCGCTCAAGTATTCTCGATCTTGTATGAGCAAAATGCTCATGAAAACATTTTGCGAAAAATTGTGTCAAATATGTGTCAACGATTGAAGCTTCGAACCGATGACCCGTTCTCCCGGTAAGACGTCACGGTGCACAATCGCTCCCGCACCGATGACGGCACCGTCTCCGATGGTCACACCCGGCAGGATGGTCACGTTCGCACCGATCAATACGCCATCACCGATGATGACGTCCCCGATCCGATACTCATCTACGAGATACTCATGACAGAGGATCGTCGAATTGAAGCCGATGACCGTGTTGCGACCAATCGTGATGCGTTCGGGGAACATGACGTCCGGTGTGACCATGAGCGCAAGGGCACTATACTCCCCTATATTCATCCCGAGGAACGTCTGGTAAAGCCAACGTTTCGCCTTCACCGACGGGAAGTAACGCCCGATCAGGACGACCACCGTGTTTTTGAAAACACGCAGGAAGCGAATCGTCTGATACATTTGCCAAAGCGGATTTGGTCCCTCGATATGATACCGTGTCGTCTTACGCATGAATGCTGACCTCGTCTAGCCACGCCTCGAAATGTTCCATCGAGTCGATAATGACGTCCGGTTCGAGCGATTCGAGGAACGGACGTCCCTTGAGCGCCCAGCCGACAGCGACCGTCTTCGTTCCGGCATTTTTACCACTGTAGATATCCGTGTCGTTGTCTCCGACCATGACGGCGCGTTCTGGTGACGAACCGAGCGCCTTGAGCGCACGTTCGACCGGTTCGGCGTGAGGTTTTTCGTTCTCGACGTCATCCGCCGTCACGACGACGTCAAACAAGCGGTCGATGTTGAACAATCGAAGCCCGCGCTCGACGACCGGACGACCTTTCGACGTGACGACGCCCATCTTGTATCCTTTCGCATGGAGGCGATAGAGCCCCTCGATGACCCCTGGATACTCTACGACGAGTTGGTCATGCATGGCGATGTTGAAGCTCCGATAGAAGGCTTGCATCTCTTTCCATTCCGGCTCGTTGAGTTCACGGAACGACTTTTCGAGCGTCGGTCCGATGAATCGATAAATGTCTTCATCCCGATACGTTTGCTCCGGGAAATAGTAGTTGAACGTATGGCGGAAGCTCGCGATGATGAGCGGGTTCGTATCGAGTAATGTACCGTCTAAATCAAATAAGAGCGTATCCATTAATCAAACAATCCTTTCTCTGATGGGTCGTTGTACCGTTTCGCTTTGCGACGAAGAATCATCATGAGGATACCGAATAGGATCAAGGCGATCGACACCATTTGGGCCACACGCAAATCTCCTGACATGAGACTGTCCGTACGAAGCCCCTCGATATAGTAGCGACCGATTGAGTACCAGATGAGGTACGACAAGAAGATATAACCACGACGTGGATTGCCAATCATGCGCCATGCGATGAGAAGGATGACCCCGATGATATTCCATACACTTTCATATAAGAACGTCGGGATATAGTAAGCCCCATCGATATACATCTGATTGACGATCCAATCTGGTAGCATGAGCGTATCTTGCAAGAAACTACGCGACGTCTCGCCACCATGTGCCTCTTGGTTCATAAAGTTTCCCCAACGCCCAATGGCTTGTCCAAGAAGAAGCGATGGCGCCAAGATGTCCGTCACTTTCCAGAACGACATCGACTTTCGCATACAATAGACGATGACGACAAGGAGAGCACCGAAGATGGCTCCATGAATAGCAATCCCGCCTTGACGGATGTCGATGATCTGTCCGAGGTTCTCTGAATAATAGTCCCATTGGAACGTCACGTAATAAATGCGTGCGAAGACGATGCTGATCGGAATCGACCAGATGACGACGTCCACGAGTCGTTCCGAGTCATAATTGATACGTTTCGCTTCATATAAGGCGAGGACGAGGCCAAGCATCGCCCCGAAGGCGATAATCATGCCATACCAATAGATTGGCAGAGAGCCAATCTCAAACGCCACACGATCAAATGTCGGTTCTACCATGCTCACAAGTCTCCTTCAGTATCCTGAATGGCGTTCGCGAGACGTTCCGCGAACTCTTCAGCCGTATTGATTCCCATATTTTGCAGACGATAGTTCATCGCTGCGACTTCGATGATGACCGCCAAGTTTCGACCAGGTCGAACAGGGATCGTTAAGAGCGGGACTTCACTGTCGATGATTTTCATCGTATTGTGGTCGAGTCCGACACGGTCGTATACCTTGCCCGCGTCCCAGTTCTCCAAGTTGACGATGAGGCTGATCTTTTTATGGGACCGCACCGCCCCTGCACCGAATAACGTCATGACGTCGATGATGCCAATCCCACGAATCTCGAGCAGGTGACGAATGAGCTTCGGTGCTGATCCGACGAGGAGTTGATCCCCCGTTTGACGAATCTCGACCGAATCATCGGCGACGAGGCGGTGACCCCGTTTGACGAGTTCAAGTGCCGTCTCCGATTTCCCGACCCCGCTCTGACCTTTGATGAGGACACCGACACCGTAAATGTCGACGAGCACACCGTGCATCGCCGTCATTGGTGCGAGTTCCATCTCTAGGAAGTTCGTGATTTGTGATTCGATAGAGGTCGTCACCGCATTCGTCCGCATGAGCGGGACGTTTGCCGCTTCCGCTTCTTCTTCGATTTCTTTCGGAATATCAAAGCCACGCGTGATTAAAATTCCTGGCGTCTGTTCTGTACACAAGATTTTAGCGCGCTCACGACGTTTCTCTTCCGAGAGGCTCGCATAGAATGTCAACTCCGTCTTCCCAAGCACTTGCAGGCGGTTTTTGGCATAGTGCGTATAATAGCCGGCAAGGACGAGACCCGGTCGACTCAGGTCGGGTGTGGCGACCGGACGATGAAGTCCTTCCTCACCCGCAATGACTTGAAGTTTAAACCGCTCAACGACTTGAGCGGTACGTACGATATTTTGCATCAGTATCTGCCCCTTTCACGCTCATTATTGTATCATAGCTCTTTCTTGGACGGGTTAGGGAAGTGATGAAGAACATGTCAAAAAATTGTTGAAACCATCCTATTACGTCGTTCGTATGTAGGGTATAGGCTTACTAGGAGGTGGAATAATGGGAGGTTTATTCGGAATTGTCATCTTATTTGCGCTAGTGATTGGAATTGGGTCACTCGTTTACATCATCACATCATTGATCGATATGTGGAAAGAATATGCCGCGACGAAAAACGAGACGATCTTGCTCTTGTTCATCTTGAACATCATCGGCTTCTTCTTGTCCGGAGCGCTCATCTCCATGATTGTCGCCATCATCTTCTACTGGAATCGTTCGAAATCGATGCGACTTTTTGGAATCATTCTCTTGATTGCTGGACCGGTCCTTTTCATCGTTTTCGCTATCAGCGCCTTCACTTTGTTTGATACGCAGATGATGGATTGGCAACAGATGGAGTACGAAATGAATCTATAATCAAAAAAGAGGCTGGGACATAACCCAGTAATTTTCTAAAAAAGAGGCCCCCGTGAGCGACTTGTTCGCTCACGGGGGCCTCTTGT
>CABIYO010000024.1:7008-40822 GCA_902362975.1 Caryophanales bacterium | reverse complement strand
CCGCATCGCCATCCGCGAGGAGGCGAAAGCGGGGATCGTGACGAGACGGAAACCGGCGACACCCGCATCCTACAAGCCCTTGTTCCCGTTCCTCGCCGAGTCGGACAGCCTCGCGCTCGCGAACGCGAAACTGAACCTCGACACCGCGTTCGCGAAGTTCTTCGCCGGGACGGGCGGCTTCCCGGTCTTCAAATCGAGACGGCGCTCGCGCGCCTCCTACACGACGAACAACCAGCACGGTACGATCCGCATCGAGAACGGCAAGGTTCGGCTGCCGAAGGTCGGGTTCGTGCGGATCACCCAACATCGTCCGTTTGAGGGAATCATTAAGTCGGCTACGGTGTCGATGACCAAGACAGGCAAGTTCTTTGTCTCCCTCCTCGTCAAACAGGACGATGAACCATGGATCCCAGCCGAGAACAAGGTCGGGATCGATCTCGGCCTAAAACATTTCGCCGTCATGACGAACGACGCGATGGTCTCGGAGAAGATTGACAACCCTCGCTTTCTCCGAAAATCCGAAGCGAAGGTCAAGAAGGCGCAACGCGCGCTGTCACGCAAAAAAATCGGGAGCAAGAATCGTGAAAAAGCCAAGTTACTTTTGGCCAAGAAACACGAAAAGATCGCCAACCAACGCAAGGACTTCCTTCACAAACTGTCGAGACGGATCGTTGATGAGAACCAAGTCATCGTCGTGGAGACATTGACATCGAAGGACATGATGAAGAACCACAAGGTCGCCAAATCGATTGCAGATGTCAGTTGGTACGAGTTCGTCCGGCAGCTAGAATACAAATGCAAGTTCTACGGACGGACGCTTATCAAGGCAGACCCCTGGTTCGCATCGACGCAGATCTGTTCTTCTTGCGGCGAGAAAGGTCAGAAGAAGACGGTGGATGTCCGTGAATGGACGTGTGCCTGTGGCGCGCACCATGACCGTGACATCAACGCGAGCATCAATCTGTTGATGTTGGCCGACTGACAACCATTCAGGGCAGGGACTGCCCGACGAGCTTGGTAAACAATCGTGGCTGGTAAGAGCACGGTCTTCCCAAGAAGCTCCCACTTCAAGTTGTGAAGCAAATAAGTGGTGAGTAGTTCACAATATTTTAATAAGTTGCTTGTAAAATATCGCGCTTCATTCATGTCAGAAAAATAAGAAATTTGACATGTATTTTTGTCACGTGAACGTTCACAAAAAAGTGAATAAAAAATGAGGTCAGACATCTTCACAACAGTTTACATAAGTGATATGCTGTAAGCGTATTCAGGTGAAACAAGGGAAGGAGGAGGGTATGATGCGTTCGCATATCGAGTCATTTCTTCAATATATGACAGTTGAAAAGCGGATGTCCGCGAATACGAGACAGGCGTATGCGAGCGATTTGACGCAGTACGCATCGACCTTGACCCAACTTGGGGTAGAAAATTGGAAAGAGGTGACACGTTCGCATATCGTCAAACATGTCGAAGAGCTGTCACAGGCGGGGCGAGCCTCATCCTCGTTGAGACGAGCTGTCAGTTCAATCCGGATGTTCCATCATCATCTCAAAATGACCGGAGTCACGACGACCGATCCGTCTCTTTACCTAGAATCCCCAAAAGCAGAAAAGCAACTACCGGACACGTGGTCACAAGCGGAAGTCGAACGACTGTTGGACAGCGTCCCGACGTCGGACCCGCTCTCACTACGAGACCGGGCCATGCTGGAGTTGCTTTACGGGACGGGGATGCGGGTCAGTGAACTTTTAGGGTTAGATTTGGATGATTTGCAGTTCGAATTGGGGTATCTACAATGTGAAGGGAAAGGCGAGCGCGCACGAATCATTCCGGTATCCTCGGTTGCCCAAAGTTTTGTCGAGCGTTACATCCAACAAGCTCGTAATGGACTTGGCGGCAGAGAGACCGAAGCTCTCTTTTTAAACGGCAGAGGAGGACGGCTCAGTCGCCAAGGATTTTGGAAGATGATCAAACGACGAGCCAAACTTGCTGGAATTGACAAAGAGATCACACCGCACGTACTCCGTCATTCTTTTGCGACACACCTTCTCGAGAACGGTGCGGATTTACGCGCCATTCAACAGATGCTCGGTCATGCGGATTTAGCGACGACGCAAGTGTATACACACGTCAACAAATCACGGTTGCATGATGTGTATCGTAAGCATCACCCTCGTGCCTAGACACCGAAAAGGAGGAATTTTTTGTGAAGAAGTTTAAACGTATTTTCTTAGTCGTCATGGACTCGGTCGGTATCGGTGAAGCTCCAGATGCTGAACAGTTCGGTGACAAAGGGGCCGACACGCTCGGGCATATCGCACGTGAACATAACGGATTGAACATGCCGAACATGGGTAAACTTGGACTTTCGAACATCAAGCCGATTCAAGGCATCGATGTATCGGATTCACCGAGTGCGTATGGTCGCATGCAAGAAATCTCAGCTGGTAAGGATACGATGACAGGACATTGGGAAATCATGGGTCTTCATATCGATACACCATTCCGTGTATTCGAGGAGTTCCCGGATGACTTGATTCACCGCCTCGAAGAGTTCAGCGGACGTAAAATCATCGGAAACAAACCGGCATCAGGAACAGAAATTTTGGACGAACTCGGTGAAGAGCATGTCGAGACTGGTGCTCTGATTGTCTATACATCAGCCGACTCAGTCCTTCAAATCGCAGCACACGAGGACATCGTGCCGATTGATGAGTTGTACCGAATTTGCGAATACGCTCGTGAAATCACACGTGAAGATCCATACATGCTCGGACGAATCATCGCTCGCCCGTTCATCGGGACACCAGGAGCATGGGTCCGTACGGCAAACCGTCACGATTACGCCTTGAAACCATTCGGCAAGACCGTCATGAACACGCTCGAGGAAGCTGGGAAAGACGTCATCGCATTAGGGAAAATCAGCGATATTTACGATGGTGAAGGTGTGACAAAAGCTATCCGCACGAAATCGAACATGGATGGCATGGACAAATTGGTCGAGTCGCTCGAGGAAGACTTCGAAGGGCTCTGCTTCTTGAATTTAGTTGACTTCGACGCACTATACGGTCATCGTCGTGACCCGGAAGGTTATGCGATTGCGCTTGAAGAGTATGACGCTCGCTTACCGGAAGTGTTGGAGCGCCTTCGTGAAGATGACTTGCTCATCATCACGGCTGACCACGGAAATGACCCTGTTCATCCAGGTACAGACCACACGCGTGAATATGTTCCGCTCATCGTTCATCACAACGGAGCTAAGGCGGTTGATTTAGGCACTCGTGATACGTTCGCAGATATCGGAGCGACCGTCGCTGACAACTTTGACGTCGCGGCACCATCAATCGGAAAGAGTTTCTTGAACGAAATTTGAGGAGGAAATATTCATGGTAAATTGGAACGAAACAAAAGCGTATTTGCAGGAGCGTATGGGCAGTACACCAGAAATCGGACTCATTCTAGGGTCGGGACTTGGAGTCCTCGCAGACGAGATAGAGAACCCGGTAGCGATTCCTTATGAGGAGATTCCACACTTCCCGGTATCGACTGTCGAAGGACACGCGGGTCAACTCGTGTTCGGTGAACTTGAAGGAAAACGAGTCGTCGCCATGCAAGGACGGTTCCACTTCTATGAAGGATACTCGATGGAACAAGTGACGTTCCCGGTTCGTGTCCTCAAATTAATCGGTGTCGAGACTCTCATCGTCACAAACGCGGCAGGAGCGTGTAACGAGTCATTCAATCCAGGCGACTTGATGATCATCACAGATCATATCAACTTCTTTGGTACGAACCCACTCATCGGGAAGAATGCGAGTGAATTCGGGACTCGTTTCCCTGACATGTCAGAAGCGTACGATAAAGAGCTCGTGAAATTGACAGAACGTGTCGCTTCAGACCTTGGACTTTCTGTACAAAAAGGGGTTTACTTCGGTAACACAGGTCCTACGTACGAAACACCAGCTGAAGTCAAAATGGCCCGTCTTCTCGGTGGTGACGTCGTCGGTATGTCGACCGTTCCAGAAGTCATTGTCGCGCGTCATTCGGATATGCGTGTCCTCGGGATCTCGTGTGTCTCGAACATGGCAGCAGGTATCTTAGAACAACCACTCAACCATGAAGAAGTCATCGAAACGACAGAGCGCGTTCGTCAAGACTTCCTCTCTCTCGTACGTGGCACGATTAAAAGCATGTAAGTAACTTAATTTTAGGAGGACGACAGTTATGCGTATGGTCGATTTGATTTTAAAGAAACGTAACGGTGGAGAATTGAACGAAGAGGAGATTCGCTTCGTTGTCGAAGGTTTCACGAACGAATCAATCCCTGACTATCAGATGTCAGCCTTATTGATGGCCATCTACTTCAATGGGATGACTGAAAACGAGACGGCTGCATTGACGATGGAAATGGTGAAGTCTGGTGATACGATTGATCTTTCCAACATCGAAGGGAAAAAAGTTGACAAGCACTCGACGGGCGGCGTCGGGGACAAAATCAGCTTAATCGTGGCACCACTCGTTGCTTCAATCGGCATTCCCGTTGCGAAGATGAGCGGTCGTGGTCTCGGTCACACGGGTGGTACGATTGATAAGCTCGAATCATTCCCGGGGTTCAACGTCGAATTGACGGAAGAACAATTCACGAAACAAGTAAATGAAATCAAAATGTCGATTATCGGTCAGACAGGGAACTTGACGCCTGCCGATAAGCGCTTGTATGCGCTCCGCGACGTTACGGCTACGGTCGAATCGATCCCGCTCATCGCAAGTTCAATCATGTCGAAGAAGATTGCAGCAGGCGCGGACAGTATTGTTCTCGACGTCAAGACAGGTTCTGGTGCGTTTATGAAATCGTTTGATGATGCGAAAGCCCTCGCGGAAGAAATGGTTGCAATCGGGAAAAACGTCGGACGTAATACGGTCGCGGTCATCACAGACATGGACCAACCTCTCGGCTTTGAAATCGGGAACGCGAACGAAGTGAAAGAAGCGATTGAAGTCCTCTCAGGTAAAGAAGTCGAAGATTTGAAAACAATCGCGCTCACAATCGCTGGACATATGGCTGTCCTCGGTGAATTCTATCCGACGTTTGAAGAGGCGTATGCCGACCTTGAGAAGCGCATTGCAGATGGACACGCCCTCGAGGTGTTCCGCAAGTTCGTTGAAGCACAAGGTGGCGACGCATCGCTCGTCGATGATGTGACGAAATTACCACAAGCTTCTTATGAGACGACATTCGTCGCAAAAGAAGCAGGTTATGTCGAGTCGATCATCGCAGACGAAGTGGGTGTTGCGGCGATGCTTCTCGGTGCAGGACGCGCGACAAAAGAAGACAAAATCGATTTTGCGGCAGGCATCACGCTTGAGAAGAAAGTCGGCGACCGTGTCGAGGCAGGCGATGTGATTGCGGTACTCCGTTCGAACATCGAAGACATGTCTTCAGCCATTGAGCGTTTAGACCATGCGTATACGATTGGTGCAACGAAACCAGAGGTACGTCCACTCGTTCACGCGGTGATTCAATAAGGCAGAACGTCTGTTTCCACAAAAAAGTGGAGACAGACGTGTTTTTTTGATAAGATGGGGAATGTGAGTGTCAAACAGCAGGATACATATTATGAAAAAGGGGTTGCTTGAAACATGAAAAAAGGTTCTATGAAACTTGAAAATGGCGAAATGATTGAATTTGATTTATTGCACGGTGAAGCACCGATCACGGTCGAAAACTTCGAAAAACTTGCGAACAGTGGGTTTTACAATGGATTGACATTCCACCGTGTCATCCCTGGCTTCGTCAGCCAAGGTGGTTGCCCACAAGGAACTGGAATGGGTGGCGCAGGCTATACGATTCCTTGTGAGACATCGACATCGTTCCCGCACAAACACGAAGCGGGTTCACTTTCAATGGCCCACGCAGGTCGTAACACAGGGTCTTCACAGTTCTTCATTGTCCATGAGCCACAACCGCATTTGGATGGTGTCCATACGGTATTCGGTAAAGTGACATCTGGTCTTGAGCATGCCGTCAAACTTCGTCAAGGTACGAAGATGGCAGAAGTGAAGGTTTGGGACGAGAATTGATTTTTGCCTGAAGGGTATGGCACAATGAACCATGTCTCTCACGTGTTCACGTCGTGAAACTTGAATGACAAAAGGTGGTGAACCCAGCGATGCTGGTCAAATATAAACGTTCTTATGAAAAGACGGCGATGGGTCTACTCGCATTCTCATGCAGTGACAAATCTCCGCTAAGCTTGCTTGAACTCGTCCGGTCGTATGACGAGGAGGAGTCGAAGTTCCTCTATTTGTGGAAAGTCGGTGAAGACTTCGTTGGTATCATTGGTATGGAGCAACAAGGAACGACAATGGTCATCGATCATATCGCCTTGTCGCCATCATTCCGTGGCGAGAAACGTTCTTACGAGCTTCTAGACGAGGTAAGAAACGTCCTTCCACTTGATTTGACGCTAACCGGTAAAGGTAAGACGGGCGATTTATTGGATAAATGGAATCATTTAGTCGTCTGACGATAAAAACCCCTGCAATCACGACTCTGTGACTGCGGGGGTTTTGCATGTGGTTCAGGGATGGCTAGTGGAATTCCTCGCGCGTTGACGTTCGAGAAGGGCAGATTTCCGTTCCATAATCACTTCACTCCGGTCACGGTGCAGATGCTTATGAACGAGTTCCTCGAACGTCAGGTGCGTCGATGGAAACGTCGATTTCAGTGATTCGACCATCTCACGGACATCTGACTGCAATGGGAGCGTCGCGCGAAGCGGCCATTCCTCGAGTTGTGCGATGAAGGAGTCGACATCTAGACCGAGTTCATTCAAATAGGGAGAAGCGATGTCAATTTTTCGACGTAAGAGTCGCAAGCTCTTTTTTGCGCCGATCAAATTGTCGCGCCGGAGGTGATAGTGGATGACAGCATATTGGATGAGTGCTGCATAGCCGTGGTGACGGCGTCCGTCTGCCTGCCACGCCTCTTCTAATACCTCATGACATTCGAAATAATCGGCATGACATTCAAAAAGCAACGTATAATGAATAAAAGGGGTCATGAATCAATTTTCTCCTTTCGCGTCCACGGTGTTATAAAACATGTTATACTAAAGCGCAAAAATGTAAAATGGCAGGTGTCACTATGGAAGCCTATAACGTTAAAATTGATACGTTCGAAGGTCCACTCGACCTGTTGCTCCATTTGATTGGAAAAATGGAGATTGATATCGTCGACATTTCCGTGGCAGAAGTCACTGACCAGTATGTCGGCTATATTCGCACGATGCAAAAATTTGAACTCGATGTGGCCAGTGAATACTTGGTCATGGCGGCGACGTTGCTCCAATTGAAGAGCAAACAATTATTACCGCCAGTTTCGGTCGAGGATGAAGAGGTTCCAGACTTCAGTGAGGAACCGACGCGAGAAGGTCTCATTCGTCAATTGATTGAATACAAAGCATATAAAGAAGCGGTCGTCTTCATGCGAGAACAAGAAGAACACCGGCTTGAATTGTATACGCGACCGGGTGAAGATTTGACGACTTATATGTCTGAAGAGGTGTCTAAGTATGACGGACCACTCAACTTCTCGGATCTTCTCCACGCCTATTCGAAGATGATTGAACGGAAACGTTGGAAAGAACGACGCAAAAAGACAATCAAGCGAGAAGAGCGTACGCTTGAAGAGCAGATGACGCGTCTTCATGAACACGTATCGTCGACGAGACAAACGTCGTTTTTCGCCTTTTTTGTTGAGCAACCGAACGTCTCAGATCTCGTGGTAACGTTTATGGCGCTTCTTGAGCTGATCAAGCTACGGGTCGTCGTAACAAAACAACTCGATCAAGATATTCAAATCTCACTCATTGAAGCATCAAAGAAAGGGGATGAAGCGGTTGTTGTCTTATGAGACGATTATTGAAGGATTGCTGTTCGTCGTCGGTGATGAAGGGATGGAAGTACGCGCGCTCGCCGAGACGCTCGATATCTCAGAAGCTGCGGCACGAGAACAGCTTAGTAAGCTAGAGACATCGTTCAAGTCATCGAATCGACCGTTTCAGCTCATGGAATCGGCAGGTGTCTACAAGCTCGTGACCGTTCCGGACGTCTCTCCGTACATTCAAAAATATGTCGGGACGATGGCAGAGCAGGCGCTCTCACGTGCAGCGATGGAGACGCTTGTTATCATCGCCTACAAACAGCCGGTCACACGAGCGGATATCGAAGAGATTCGCGGGGTCAAAGTCGAACGGGTCATCCATACGTTGTTGTCGAAAGGATTGATCGAATCGGCTGGTCGTGCGAAGACGATTGGTCGTGCCAAGCTGTATCGTACGACAGAGCATTTTCTCGACCATTTCGGGTTCAACTCGCTCGAAGAATTGCCACCATTAACATTTGAGGATGAACTGACAGACGAAGGCGATCTGTTCTTCGGTCAGGAATCACCGAAGCAAGAAGAGAGATTGGAGAAGGATTAATCATATGGAACGTTTGCAAAAAGTAATCGCACAAGCGGGGGTCGCCTCGCGTCGGAAAGCGGAAGAAATGATTTTGGATGGTCGCGTCCGTGTCAACGGAAAAGTCGTCCGTGAACTCGGGACGAAAGTTGGACCGAAGTCAGAGATTGAAGTCGATGGCGTCAAAATCGAACAAGAAGAGCATGTCTACTATTTGCTTTATAAGCCGAGTGGCTACGTATCGACGGTCGATGACGACAAAGGACGGAAAGTTATCACAGACCTCGTCCCACCAGGATCACGAGTATTCCCGGTCGGTCGTCTTGACTACAACACGACGGGTCTCATCATCTTGACGAACGATGGCGAGTTCTCAAACATGATGACACACCCGAAATATAAAATTCAAAAGCGCTATGTGGCAAAAGTGAAGAACATCCCATCTTACTTGGCCATCAAACAGCTTGAGTCTGGTGTCGAACTCGATGACGGATTCAAAACGGGAAGTGCGAAAGTGAAGATGAAGTCTGTAGACCAGAAGAAGAACACAGCCATCCTCGAAATCGTTATCTCGGAAGGTCACAATCGTCAAATCCGTCGGATGGTAGAAGCCATTGGTTCAGAGGTCATCAAACTGAAGCGTGAACAGTTCGGTTTCTTGACGCTCGACGGTCTGAACACGGGCGACTGGCGGGAACTTTCACACAAAGAAATCAGTAAGCTTCGGGAACTTGCGAACCCTACCGTTCCACCGAAACGACGCGGCAAAAAGAAGAAAAAATAACAACAAAAAATCGTCCTGAAATAGGATGATTTTTTTGATTGTGTAGATTGTGTGACAAAAAAATGAAAAAAGTCTGTTAATGTGCGTTTTTAAGGTTTTTTCAGTACAATAGCAACTGAAGGATGGTGTGAAAACGATGACAAAAGATCAACAAAAAGACGACCGGATGGAACAAGCGGTCGCAAAAAAGAAAAAGAGGTCATTTTGGCGGATGATGATCATGACGGTCGTTCTCTTCGCGGGAGCGGTTACGATCATGCAAACATTCGACCAAGCGGGTAACGATGGACGCATCGAGGCGGGAGACGAGGCACCGAACTTCAAGCTCGTCACACTCGACGGTTCGACCTTGTATGAACGAGACAACTACGAAGGGAAAGGGATGCTCTTGAACTTCTGGGGTACGTTCTGTGAACCATGTAAAAAAGAAATGCCGGTCGTACAAGAAAACTATGCGACACTTCAAGACATGGGTGTCGATTTTTGGGCCGTGAACGTCGGAGAGACACCGCTTCGTGTCGATAATTTCATCAACGACCTCGGTGTCGGGCTCGACTATCCGATTTTGATGGATACCCAGAGCGAAGTTGAAGGAGCATATGGCATTTATAACCTACCCGTCACATTCGTCATCGATGGTGAAGGGAACGTAATTGAAAAGTATGAAGGTGAACTCACGAAAGAGAAATTGATGGAGCTAGCCGAGAAGTCATTGTAAGCGAACGGGGGACGCACAGATGCTAGATATGAAATACGAAGGCGCTGATTTACGGTCGAAGCGTCGTCCGAAATCGATCATTGACCGTGTGTGGAACTTCTTTGCATCGGTCAAAGTGGGGTTGTGGTTAATTGCATTGATTATTGTCGGTTCGGCAATCGGAACAATCTTTCCTCAAGAGATGTACATCCCACAACAATTACCGCCTGAACAATACTATAGGGAGGAATATGGAACACCGGGTTCTATTTATTACGCGCTCGGATTCCATAACCTATACACATCGTGGTGGTACATCGGTCTGATTGTCATGTTGACGCTCTCACTCGTCGTCGTGTCGATTGACCGTGGGGTTCCGCTCTATAAGGCGCTTAAAAAACAACCGGTCAGACGGACAGAACGTTTTATGAAGGGGCAACGCCTCTTCGGACAAGGTGATGGGACGGAGGCTCAAATTGACGAGATCGCAGTCGCACTTAAAAAGAAACGATATACCGTCAAACGGGACGGTGATGCCCTGTTAGCAGAGAAACACCGGTTTGGTCGTTGGGGCCCGTACGTCAACCACCTCGGACTTGTCATCTTCTTCCTAGGGGCGATGCTGCGAGTGTTCCCTGCATTCCATACCGATACGCTCGAATGGGTGCGTGAAGGCGACACGGTGTCGCTAAAGGCGACTGACGGCGAGTACTACTTACGGAACGACCAGTTCATTCTTGAAATGTATGACCCGGAGAACAATGAGGAAGATGCGAAGTTCGCAGCTGCCATTGAAAAAGCCGGAGCCGTTCCAAAAAACTATGAGACGGAACTGACATTATTTAAGAAGACGGGAACGAACGAGGACGGATCGCCGCAACTCGAACAAGTCGATGTCGGTTCGACGAAAGTCAACCACCCGTTTAAGTTTGAAAAATATGAAGTGTATCAAGAGCAATATTCAAGTCGACCGGAATTCTTGTCGATGTCGTTCATGCTTGCCGATAAACAGACAGGTGACGAGTATGGACCGTTTAAAGTCGACCTCGAGAATCCGGAAAAGTCGTATGACTTAGACGGGGTCACGGTCACGTTGAAAGACTTGTATCCTGATTTTGAGGTGAAGGATGGACAACCGAACACGAAATCACCACGTGCACTGAATCCTGCCTTCTTCTTCAATATCGAATCACCTGAAGGCGAGACGGAATCAAGCTTAGTCGGTATTCGTCTCAACGTCGCCGATGAAGAGAACCGTTATGATGTCCAGTTTGCAGGTACAGAAATGGCAAGCACGAGCGGTCTTCGAGTGAAGAGTGACTCGACGTACCCGATTCTGATCGTCGGTGCCACGATCTTTATGATCGGTATTGCGATGGGCATGTATTGGCCACACCGCCGTGTCTGGATTCGTCGTCATGAAGATGAGGTACTCGTTGCAGGCTTTACAAACAAAAACCCGTCCTCGCTCCGTCGAGAGGTTTCGCCATTATTAGAACAGTCCGGTTTACCGATGTGGGAAGACCAGGCGAGATTCACAGAGAAGTCGGAGAACGAGTCAACAGATGAAAGAGGGGAATCTTGATGGAATGGATTGAATGGAGCAGCCGAATGCTGTTTATCGCGTTCTTCCTTTACGCAATCTCGACGGTTCTCTTTACGATTGCCGTTAGCGGTATGCGTAAAGATCGAAACGTCAACCGTGTTGCCTATGGGAAATACGCCTTTATCTTGGCAATCATCGGCTTTGTCGCTCAAATGACATATTTCTTTATGCGCTGGGCAGCTGTCGGCTATGCGCCGGTATCAAACTTGTACGAATATACGACGTTCTTCGGTATGATGATGGTACTTGGGTTCCTCGTCGTATATGGAATTTATAAAAATGATGTACTCGGCTTGTTCGCGATGCCGATGGCGTTACTCGTCATCGCCTTCGCCTCAATGTTCTCGAGTGAGGTCGCACCGCTCATCCCGGCACTCAACAGTGTATGGTTGAAAATTCACGTTACGACGGCTGCGCTCGGACAAGGAATTTTGGCGATTAGTTTTGCATCGGGCCTCATTTTCTTATTGAACGAAACATCGATGAAAGAACAGTCTAAGTCACGGACGTGGCTCGAAGTGACGATGTTTGTCCTCATGTGCACGCTCGGCTTCATCATCGTCTCGATGTTATTCAAGGGGATTGGTGCCGGAGGTGTCGTCGAGTTCACGAACGATCGCGGTCAAGTGGAGACGTATGAATATTTCATGCCGATCTTGTTCGTACCAGAAGGGGCACAACTCTTGTCTGGCGCGAGTGGCTTGTCACTCGAACTCCCAACCTGGATCAATACACTCAAGTTGAACACGCTCATCTGGTCGGTCATTAGCGGAATTGTAATCTATGTGTTGCTCCGCTTTGTCATCTTGCGTAAACGCGTCGCTGAAGCGCTCCAACCCCTTGCAAGAAAAGTCGATCTCGACCTTGCTGATGAAATCAGCTATCGCTCGGTCGCGATTGGATTACCCGTCTTTATCCTTGGTGGTCTGATCTTTGCGATGATTTGGGCACAGATTGCCTGGAACCGTTTCTGGGGATGGGACCCGAAAGAAGTCTGGGCCCTCATCACGATGCTGATCTATATTTACTACTTGCATATGCGCATTCAGCGTGGCTGGACAGGAACGAAAGCGGCCTGGTTATGTGTCGGTGGATTTGCCATCATCATGTTCAACCTCGTCTTCGTCAACCTGGTCATTGCCGGTCTGCATTCGTATGCCTGACATAAAAGAAGTCACAATTGTGACTTCTATTTCATTTGGTCCATCAAATCATCGTTGTGAAGCGAAATAATAGAGTGGTATAGTTATGGCAGAGAGTAGAATGTTCACAATTGTGCAACATTCGCTACAACTCGTAATGGGTCTTAGGAGGGTTTCAGGTATGGCTGAGAAAACGAAGATTTTAGTAGTCGACGACGAGGAGAGAATTCGCCGACTTTTAAAAATGTACTTAGAACGTGAACAGTATGTGATTGAAGAAGCGGTCAATGGTGAAGAGGCGCTCGCGCTTGCCCTTGATAACGAATACGACGTGATCTTGCTTGATTTGATGATGCCAAAGATGGATGGGGTTGAAGTATGTACAGAACTCCGGAAGACGAAAGCGACTCCGGTCATCATGCTTACGGCGAAAGGTGAAGAAATCGATCGTGTCCAAGGATTTGAAGTCGGGGCGGATGATTATATCGTCAAGCCTTTCAGTCCGCGTGAAGTCGTGCTCCGCGTCAAAGCATTGCTTCGCCGCTCTGGTTCGACGAAGTTCATGCACACGAGTGAGAAGTCGAAGGACTTGATCGTCTTCCCACATCTGACAATCGATAATGATGCACACCGCGTCACGGTAGACGGCGAGGAAATCGCCCTCACACCAAAAGAATATGAGTTATTGTTCTTCCTCGCAAAACAGGTGGATAAAGTCTTTTCACGAGAGCAGTTGTTAAAAGAAGTATGGAACTACGAATTTTTCGGAGACCTTCGGACCGTCGATACGCATGTGAAACGTCTTCGTGAGAAATTGAATCGTGTCTCACCGGACGCGGCGCATATGATCACGACCGTATGGGGTGTCGGGTACAAGTTCGAAGCTGCTAGTGAATGATGATTCGTCGAAACAGCATCGTCACGAAACTGTGGCTGACGATTCTCGTTTTGGTCAGTGTCATCTTATTCATCGTCTCGGTGTTGATGCTTGAATTTTTTAATTCCTTTCATATCGATCAGGAACGAGGGCATCTTGCCAAGCTCGGTGGACAGGTCCAATCGGTTTTGTTGAATGAAGGTGACACGTCCCAGACGATTGATCAAATCATCGAAGTGTACGGGGCTAACTATATCTTAGAGAACGGGACGACCCGATCGAATTTTGGAAATCAAGTGGATGGCTTGATGGTGGAACTTGAACGACAGGATTGGGAAACTTATCAGGCGGTCGGTGAGACGGCCATCGGAAATTTCTCATCCTTTGACGACCAGGCCGCGCTAGCGTATCGGACGACCTTCTCCTTATCGACAGGACAGTATACGCTCTACCTGCTCGAACCGCTCGATGCGATCTCGAGTGCGAACGCGGGAGCACGGACCATCATTCTTTGGACCGTCGCTTCGGCCATCATCGTCACGACCGTCTTCGCTTTCTTCTTGTCGACACGAATCACGGCACCGCTCCGCGCGATGCGGGATGCAGTCAATAAGACGGGAGAGGGGCAATTTGATTTGCGTTTGGAGACGAAGACACGGGATGAAATTGGCGAACTCGCTGCTTCTTTCAACGCAATGAGCAGTCAGCTTTCGAAATATGTGAATGCGCTTGACCGGGAACGGCTGCAGCTTGCGTCGATTCTTCGTTCGATGGCAGACGGTGTCATCACACTCGATCGTCATGCGAACGTGATTGTCACGAACCCGCAAGCGAGTCCATTACTTCAAGACGGGCAACCACATGAAGTCGTATTGTCTCTTTATGAGGAAGTGATGGAGGGGACGTCTGAAAAGACAATCGAAGTGAAACAGGATGAACGGTATTATACACTGACAGTCACACCACTCGTCGGAGAAGACGATTTCGAGGGTGCTGTCGTTGTCATCCGGGATACGTCAGAAAGTCATCGTCTCGATAAGATGCGGACCGATTTTGTGGCGAATATTAGCCATGAACTAAGGACACCGCTCGTGACGCTTCAAGGGTATTCAGAGGCAATCATCGATGGCATTACTGAGAGCGACGAGACGACGAAAGAGTTCGCCTCCATCATCTATGATGAATCGCTCCGCTTGGCAAGACTCGTCAATGATTTGTTGGATTTGGCACGC
Source organism: Caryophanales bacterium (assembly GCA_902362975.1). Lineage (GTDB taxonomy): Bacteria > Bacillota > Bacilli > Exiguobacteriales > Exiguobacteriaceae > Exiguobacterium. The sequence goes on along the minus strand of CABIYO010000024.1, from coordinate 26,019 downwards.
ATCGAATCGGGTAAAGAGACGATGCATTTTACTTTGTTTGATATCGGTGATTTCTTGCCTCGAGTCATGCGAAAGTTCAATCAGATGGCATCTGAAAAAGGGATTCGTTTACATACCGACGCCCCGCACCGTCTCATCGAGGCGGATGGCGATCGTCTCGAGCAAGTGTTCACCAACTTGATTGGCAATGCTATCGCGCATACCGATTCTGGAGAAATTCGGATTGAGGCCACAGAAGAGGCGGACGGACTACGGATTCAGTTGACGGATACAGGTCACGGAATTCCAAAAGAGGATTTGCCGTTCGTATTCGAGCGATTCTATAAAGCCGATAAGGCCCGGACCAGTGGTTCGAAGACAGGGACGGGCATCGGACTCGCGATCGTGAAGAATGTGGTCGATGCCCATCACGGGAAAGTGAGCGTGTCGAGTACACTCGGGGTCGGAACCACCTTCGAGATTTACTTACCATTTGAACAACCACACAACTCGTAATGGTGACTCGCTTGAGTCACCATTTGTGGCATTTTAAGGGGGGAGTCGAATGAAACGTTATACACGAACGGGCGACAAGGGTGAAACCTCATTAATCGGTAGTCGTGTCGAGAAATCCCATCCTCAGATTGAAGCGATGGGTCATCTCGATGAGTTGAACAGCCAGATTGGACTCGCCATCGCGCATCTAGAGGATGAGACGCTCCAAATACAGCTGACGAAGATACAGCACGACTTATTCGACCTTGGATCGGAGTTGATGTATGCTGAGGAACCTCCAAAAATGGTCGATTTGTCGATCGTGACGGAACTAGAACGATGGATGGATGAGTGGGAGGAGTCCTGTCCGGAACTTGTACGCTTCATCCTTCCGGGCGGCAGCGTTGCCGCAGCTAGCTTACATGTGGCTCGTGCCGTCTGTCGACGGGTCGAGCGTGACTTAGCGGCTCTGCGAGTCGCCGAACGGCAATTGCCCTACTTTAACCGATTGAGTGATTATTTATTTACGGTTGCCCGTTACGCGAACGTCGTGGCAGGGGTTCCGGATCAAGAATATGTGCGCGGCGCTGCCGTGTTTCAACCAAAACAAAAAAAGGAGTGATCGGCAGATGAAAGGTATCGTTCAGTTCCAACATCAATTGCACTACTCGGTCTATCCGACCAAAAAATTTAAAACGACGACTTGTCTCGTGTCATTCGCCGCTCCATTATCGGCGGAGACGGTCGCAGATCGGGCATTGCTCCCGTTCATCATGGAGAAATCGACGGCAACGTATCCGTCCATTGAGTTATTTCACACACCGCTAGAGGAGTTGTATGACACAAACTTATATGCTGGTGCATCTAAGATTGGAAAGGAGCACGTCATCCAATTCCAACTCGAAGTCGTCAACGATCATCTTGTCGGAGAAGACGTATTGAATCAGGCAATCGAGTTACTCGAAGACGTTCTCCTTCGTCCGAACGCATATGATGGGGCATTCCAGCCACTCATCGTCGAGCAGGAACGTCGATTGCAACGTCAGCGTATCGAATCGGTCTATGATGACAAAATGCGTTTCGCCCAACAGCGTCTACAAGAAATGCTCGGGGGAGAACTTGCGATTCCGTCACTCGGTACGCTCGAGCAACTCGACCATGTTACACCGAAATCATTGTACGAGACATATCAATCGATGATTCAACACGATCGTGTGGACATCTATGTTGTCGGAGATGTCAATCGTGAGCAAGTCGAACAGGCTTTCAACCCATTGGAATCCCTTGGGACACGTCGACCACGCCTGTTACCAGAAGCGAGTCGAGGAGAGTTCAAGCGTTTGGAAGAACACCAAGACATTAAACAAAGCAAACTCCATCTCGCTTATTCACTTAATGTCGACCCACGAACGGAAGCGGCGATTCGCATGCAAGTCGTGAACGGATTGTTCGGAGGATTCCCTCACTCGAAACTGTTCATGAACGTGCGTGAAAAAGAGAGCCTGGCGTACTATGCCGCCTCACAATATAGTTCCCTCAATCGGAAGTTGTTCGTCTATGCGGGCATCGATGCATCGAACCAGCAAAAAACCGAACAGATCATCGAAGAGCAATTGAACGCTTTACAAGCGGGCGAGTTTGAGGATGAGACGTTGCAACAGACGAAAGAGTTGTTGCTCCATCAACGTCGTCAACTTGGAGACAGTCCACGTCAATTGATTGCTTGGATGAGTGGAGCGGACGTTCGTCCGTTCTCGTTAGACGAAGAGATGGCGATCATTGAGGACACGACGCGAGATCATGTCGTCGCGCTTGCGAAAGAAATGGAGCTCGAAGCGGTTTATTGCTTGAAAGGAGGAAAAGCATGAAATTAGACTTTCCTAACGTCGGAGAGACGTTACATCATCACGTTCTCGACAATGGCCTCTCCGTTTACTTGTTGAAAAAGACTGGATATGAAAAAACATTCGCGACGTTCACGACTAAATTTGGATCGATTGACCGACGCTTCAAACTAGAAGACTGGATCGAGGTTCCCGATGGTACCGCACATTTCTTAGAACATAAGATGTTCGAGAAAGAAGATGGTGACGTCTTCCAACAATTCGGTCGTCAAGGAGCGTCAGCGAACGCGTTCACTTCCTTCACACGGACGGCTTATTTGTTCAGTGCCACGTCCAAGATTTCGGAAAACGTACAAACGCTACTTGATTTCGTCCAGACTCCTTATTTTACGAAAGAGTCGGTCGAGAAAGAAAAAGGCATCATCGGTCAAGAAATTCAAATGTATCAAGACAATCCGGGATGGCGCTTGTATTTTGGTTTAATTGAGGCGATGTACGAGACACATCCCGTCAAGATTGATATCGCAGGTACAATCGAATCGATTTCAAAGATTACGGCAGAAGACTTGTACACCTGTCATCAAGCGTTCTATCATCCGAGTAACATGGTATTATTCGTCGTCGGGAACATCGAACCGGATGAGATGTTTGCCTTGATTCAAGATAACCAAGCAGCTAAATCTTTTGAAAAACCAAGATTGAGTGCTCGTGAGACAATATATGAACCGACCACGGTCCGTCTGTCAGAACGGGTCATCGAGATGGACGTCTCTGTATCGAAAGTCATGATTGGGTATAAGGATGTACCACAAGCTGGGGAAGCGGGTTTGAAGCAAGAATTGACAGTAGAGTTGCTCATGCATGCGCTCTTCGACATGACAGCTCCTCTTTATACAGAACTTTATGCTGAAGGATTGATTGACGATGCCTTCTCATTTGACTATACGTCAGAGGAAACGTTTGCCTTTGCCACCTTGTCGATGGAGACGTCGGAAGTGGATGCGTTTGTCGGCCGTGTGACGGAGGCGTTAGAACGTCCACTTCAGTTGAGTCAAGAGACGCTCGACCGGAAGAAACGCATGATGAAAGGACAGTTCTTGAAAGCATTGAACTCACCTGAGTTCATCGCCAATCAGTTCTCCCGCTATGCACTCAATGATGGGAACTTGTTTGAAATCCCGACTTTGATTGATGCCATCACGCTCGATGAACTATACGAAGCATATGAGCGCTTGTTCCGCCGTGAACAACGAACGGTGTGCGTCGTCAAAAAACCATGAAGACATTAATTGTTGGAGCGAGTGGTGCCATCGGACGTGCCGTCTCGCTCGCTTTTCGTGAAGATGACTTGATTTTGCATGCGAACGATGGTCGTGAAAGACTTCGTCATTTGATTGATGATGAAAATCTATCGGCAACACTTCGCCCTTGTGACCTCACGGACCGTGAAGCTGTTGAGTCGTGGGTACAGGATATGCCGGCTGTCGACCGAATTGTATACGTGGCAGGACATGCGCTCCATGGTCTCGTCGTCGACCAGTCAATGGACGAACTCGACCGGCTATATGATGTACATGTTCGAGCGATGATTCGACTTATCCAGTCCGTCGTTGCGAGCAAGCCTTACAATCATCATCTGGATATCGTGATCGTCTCAAGTGTATGGGGAGAGGTCGGTGCGGCGGCTGAGGTGTTTTATTCAACCGTCAAAGCGGCACAGCTCGGCTTCGTCAAAGCGTTCGCTCGAGAGGCTGGCTCGTTCAATGTTCGAATCAATGCGGTGACACCGGGGTGGATTGATACGCCAATGAATGATACGGTAGAAGAGTCGAAACAATCCGTGCTCGACGATATTCCACTAGGACGTATTGGTGCGGCAGAGGACGTGGCCAACACCATCCGTTTCTTGTGCTCACCGGACGCCTCATATATGACGGGCACGGTGTTACGCATCGACGGCGGTTGGCAATGACCCGATCCATGTAAATAAACCTGTTCTTTTCAATTCTTCTAAAATAATTTAAAATAGGCAAGGTAGCGAACTCGCTCGAAAGGATGGTTGGGGATGGAACATAAATTCGAAGAGTGGTATCTCGAATATGAATTGTGTCAGAATCGACCGGGTATCCTCGGAGACATCGCATCTCTCATGGGGATGCTTCAAATCTCCATCGTCACCATCAATGGGGTCGATTTGCAGCGACGGGGAATGTTGCTCAAAGCACCAGCCGCCGATCATGTGCATCGACTCGAGCACATTTTAAAGCGGATGGAAGCCATTGCCGTTATCAAGTTGCGTCGTCCGAAGTTACGGGACCGGATTGCGATCCGTCACGGTCGCTATATCGACCATGATAGTGATGACAAAAAGACGTTTCGCTTCGTCCGTGAAGATTTGGGTATTCTCGTCGATTTCGTTGCGGAACTGATGAAGGAAGAACGCCATTTGTTGATTGGCGTACGCGGTAATCCACGCGTCGGAAAGACGGAGTCCATCGTCGCAGCGAGTGTGTGTGCGAACAAACGATGGTTGTTTCTTTCCTCGACACTGATGAAACAGACCGTTCGGACCTCATTATTTGAAGAAGAACGGGAAGGCGATCACGTATACATAATCGATGGTGCCGTCTCCACTCGAACGATGGATGAACGACATCGCCAGCTCATCCGTGAAGTCATGCGGTTGCCGGCCGTGAAAGTTATCGAACACCCCGACCTGTATGTCCAAAACACCGATTGCGTGTATGAAGACTTTGATTATATTATTGAGTTGAGAAACAATCCGGATGAGACGATCATCATCCCACAAGAAACACATCGTGAGTCAGAATGGTTTGAATAATTATGTGAATGGAAGGTGTGGACCCCTGTGACAGAACTAGGGACTTTTTTGAAACAAAAGCGTGAGGAGAGCGGATTGACGCTCGACCAAATCCAGCAGACGACGAAGATTCAAAAACGCTATATCATCGCGATCGAGGAAGGTGATTACAAAAATCTCCCTGGCTCTTTCTATGCACGGGCGTTCATTAAGACGTATGCGGAGTCGCTCGGTCTAGATGTGGATGAATTATACGAGACGTATGCAAAAGATTTACCGGTCATCGAGGCACAGCCGTCCGTTCAACTTTCTCGAAAGAAAACGTATGCGAAGGCTTCCGAGTCGACGAGTCGGGTCTCGAGATGGGTTCCGAAAGTTCTCCTCGTTCTCACGGTCTTCTTGCTCATCACCGCGATTTATTTCGCTGTGAGAAGCATCGACTTCGGTGGTCAGGATGTAAGTCCTGCCGAACCGCCAAGTTCTGGGGTCACAGTCGACCAGAATGAGGATGTCCCGGTTGATGAACCGATTGAGGAAGAACCTGCTGACGAGGAGCCGGCTGAAGAAGAACCGCCTGCGGAATCTGGTCCGATTGCGGTGAAGGAGTCGAACGGGGCGGACATCACTTATGAACTCGCGACGAACGAGAAACTGTCGACCGAGATTTATGTGAAGGAGTCACCTGCCTCTTACGTAGGTGTTCGTGACACATCGTTAGAGGGGGCATTCCTCGCACCGGAGTATCCGAACCAGTCGAAACAGAATCCGATTGTCGTTGAAGATGCCGAGACGGACACATTGCGTATTCGAATCGGACTCATCACAGGTGTTGAGAAAATCGTCGTCAACGGTCGTGAGCTCGAGCTTCAAGAGTCTCCGGTCACACAAAATATTTTTGTGAAGAGAGTCGACGCCGAATAAGTCGACTCTCCTTCTAAGAGGAGGCGTTCTATATGAACCTACCTAACCGATTGACGATGCTACGCGTGGTCTTGATTCCCGTATTCGTCGTCTTACTCGCTGTTGATTTTGATTGGGGGAACATCGCTTTTTTAGGCGCTGATATCCCGATGCACCAATTTATCGCTGGTGTGATTTTTACGATTGCGGCCATTACAGACTGGTTAGACGGACATTTGGCGCGTAAGCATAATTTAGTCACGAACTTTGGTAAATTTATGGACCCGCTCGCAGATAAACTGCTCGTCACGGCGGCCCTTGTGTTGCTCGTTGAGATGAATCTCGTCGCGGCGTGGGTCGTCGTCGTGATTCTATCACGTGAATTTGCGGTCACAGGCTTACGCCTCGTCGCTGCCGACGAAGGGATTGTCGTCGCAGCCGGGAAATCTGGAAAAGCGAAGACTTGGGTGCAGCTCTTTGCCATCATCTTCTTACTGTTCGGTAATCCGATCTTTAGCTATGTCGGGATCCCGTTTGGCGATTGGGCGATGTGGTTGGCGCTCGCACTTACAATTTACTCGGGTGCCGAATATTTCGCACAAAACTATAAGATTATTGTGAAGTCGATGTAAGTCGACAGAGACGAGTTGGTTGATCTAGCTCGTCTTTTTTTGAGGTTGAGGAGGAAATGGGATGAAACGAGCCGAAATCATTGCGGTAGGAAGCGAGTTGCTCTTAGGGGAAGTCGTCAATACGAATGCGAGTTACATATCAGAACAACTGTCGAGGTACGGTGTGCCGGTCTTGTATCATCAAGTTGTCGGGGATAATGCGATACGAATGCGAGAGACGTTTGAAATCGCCCGTCGTCGTTCTGACTTTGTCATCGTCACGGGTGGACTCGGTCCGACGGCGGATGATGTCACAAAGACGGTCCTTTCCGACTTACTAGACCGTCCGATCGTGCGGGATGAGGAAGCGTATGAGACGATTCAACGATTCCTCATGTCACGAAATCGATTGATGAATGATGGGGACGCTCGCCAAGCCGACGTGCTCAGCGGAGCCGACGTATTACCAAATCCGGTCGGGCTTGCCCCAGGAATGTGGATTGCCGGAGACACGACGTGGTTGCTTTTACCGGGTGTGCCACGTGAAATGAAAGCTTTGGTCGAGGCGACGTTTCCGCATAAACTATCAGGAGCGACGCTCGTCTCAGAGTCATTACGGTTTTATGAGATTGGGGAATCCGCTCTCGACGATGCCGTGAAGGACTTGTTGGGCGGCTCGAATCCGACCGTTGCCCCCTACGCCGAGACGGGAGAGGCAAGACTTCGGATCAGTGCTCGAGCGGCGGACGAGGTGACCGCGCGTCAGATGATTGAAGAAGTGAAGACTGAAATCCTGAAACGGGTCGGTTCGTACTACTTCGGCTCTGACGATGAAACGATTGCATCACACCTTGTCCAATCATTGTCTAGATTGAATCGAACGTTCGCTGTTGCCGAGTCGTTGACCGGCGGCGAGGTACAATCGATGATTACATCAACACCTGGCGCTTCAGCCGTCTTTCTAGGTGGAGTCGTGACCTACTCGGATGAGCTAAAAAATAGGTATTTAGGAGTCGCGCTTGATACAATTGAACAGCACTCAGTCGTCTCAAAAGAAGTCGCCTATGAGATGGTGGACGGATTGTCAAAGACTACCCATGCCGACTATGCGCTTTCTTTCACGGGAGAAGCAGGACCGACATCGAATTCGGGCCGCCCGGTCGGTACGGTCTATATCGGGGTAAAGACACCCTATGGAATTGAGGTCATCGAGCGGACGTATCCACATCAAGAACGGAATATCATCCGTATGCGAGCTGCCAAGGACGGATTATGGGCTCTCATTCAACGAATCAAAAAAGGCGAATAAATGTTCGTAAAAAACTTGTGTATCATACAGTGTTCACGTATAATAAGAGTATCAATTAAAGGAGGCTCATTTATCTATGAGTGATCGTAAACAAGCGTTAGAAATGGCATTGCGACAGATTGAAAAACAATTCGGTAAAGGCTCAATCATGCGCCTTGGTGAAAATACAGACCAACAAGTATCGGTCATCCCTTCAGGGTCAATCGCCCTCGACGTCGCGCTCGGTGCGGGCGGATATCCACGCGGTCGTGTCATCGAAGTATATGGACCAGAATCTTCAGGTAAGACGACGGTTGCCCTACATGCGATTGCAGAAGTTCAAAAGCGTGGCGGTCAAGCAGCATTCGTCGATGCCGAGCACGCACTCGATCCGAAGTATGCTAAAAATCTTGGGGTCAACATCGATGAGTTGCTTCTTTCACAGCCGGATACTGGGGAGCAAGCCCTCGAAATCGCTGAAGCGCTCGTTCGCTCTGGAGCAGTTGATATCCTCGTTGTCGACTCGGTTGCAGCACTCGTACCGAAAGCCGAGATTGAAGGAGAAATGGGAGACTCGCACGTCGGTCTTCAAGCCCGTTTGATGTCTCAAGCACTTCGTAAGTTGTCCGGTGCGACGAACAAGTCGAAGACGATTGTCATCTTCATCAACCAAATCCGCGAGAAAATTGGGATTATGTTCGGTAACCCGGAAACGACTCCAGGTGGTCGTGCATTGAAATTCTACTCTTCTGTACGTCTAGAAGTTCGTCGTGCGGAGACGCTCAAACAAGGTCAAGATATGGTCGGGAACCGTACGAAGATCAAGGTTGTAAAAAACAAGATCGCACCACCGTTCAAAACGGCGGAAGTCGATATCATGTATGGCGAGGGAATCTCACGTGAAGGGGAACTCATCGATATCGGTGCAGACCTCGACATCGTTCAAAAGAGCGGAGCTTGGTACTCGTTCAATGAAGAACGTCTTGGTCAAGGTCGTGAAAATGCCAAGCAATATATGAAAGAAAATCCGGCAATCGCAGCTGAGGTCGAACAACAGATTCGTGATCACTACGGATTGAACGGAGAAAAAACGGTCACGGTCGAAGGCGAAGACGACGAAGTCCTCTCACTTCTCGATGACGAATAAGCACATCGTCTCACTCGAATTCTTTCGAGTGAGATTTTTTTAGTATAATTTTTTTCGGCAATTGGTAGTTCTATCCTGTCCGTGCATTGCATTCTCCCTATTAAATAAGTACAATAAAGGTATGCACGGGCTTGCCCGTGTTACTCACTTATTAAAAAAATAAAATAACCTTGCGAAAGGGAGGTGAACATGATGGAATGGCTATACTGGCTTATTCTGATCCTCCTTTTGCCGATAGCTTTTGTTGCAGGTTTTTTTGTGCGTAAATCGATCGCCGAAGCGAAGATTCAAGGTGCCGAGACGGAAGCGACTAAGATTGTAGAGCAAGCAAAACAACAATCGGAAGCGATGCAAAAAGAAGCACGGCTTGAAGTAAAAGAAGAGATGATTCAACTTCGTAATGAGACGGAACAAGAATTACGTGAACGTCGCGAAGAGCAGAAAGTGAAAGAGAATCGCCTCGTTCAAAAAGAAGAGCTTCTGGATCGTAAAGCAGACATGCTCGAGCGTAAAGAAGACTCGCTAGATGAACAGGAACGAGGACTCGAAAAACGCAAGCGTGAAGCGGAAATGCTCGAAAGCAAAGTGGAGGAGTTATACGAAGAGGCACGCCAAGAACTTGTACGCGTGGCATCCCTCTCGAAAGATGAAGCACGTACCATCATCATGGACGAAGCGAAGCAGGAAGCGCTTCACGATGCTGCTCTCCTTCAAAAAGAAATCGAGCAAAAAGCAAAACAAGAAGCGGATAAAAAAGCGAAACACCTCTTATCTCTCACGATGCAACGATATGCAGCTGAACATGTCGCCGAGACGACGGTATCCGTTGTCAACTTACCGAGTGATGAGATGAAGGGTCGTATCATCGGACGCGAAGGACGTAACATCCGGACGCTCGAAACGTTGACTGGGATTGACCTCATCATCGATGACACACCAGAAGCCGTCATCTTGTCAGGGTTCGACCCGGTTCGTCGTGAAATCGCGAAGATGACGCTTGAAAAACTCGTTCAAGACGGTCGGATTCATCCGGCTCGAATTGAAGAAATGGTAGAGAAATCTCGACGTGAAGTGGATGAACGGATTCGTGAATACGGGGAGGAAGCTACGTTTGAAGCCGGAATTCACGGACTCCATCCAGACCTTGTCAAGACGCTCGGTCGCATGCGCTATCGTACGAGTTATGGTCAGAACGTCTTGTCTCACTCGGTTGAGGTGGCGCACCTTGCCGGGATGATGGCAGCCGAACTTGGTGAAGACGTCACGCTCGCGAAACGGGCAGGACTCTTACACGATATCGGGAAAGCAATCGACCACGAAGTCGAAGGTAGTCACGTTGAAATCGGCGTAGAACTCGCGACGAAATACAAAGAACATCCGGTCGTCATCAATTCGATCGCTTCCCACCACGGGGACGTCGAGGCGACATCGACGATTGCTGTACTTGTGGCAGCGGCTGACGCCCTGTCAGCAGCGCGTCCTGGAGCTCGCCAAGAGACACTTGAAAGCTACATCCGTCGTCTTGAGCGACTCGAATCAATCTGCGAGTCGTTCGAAGGTGTCGAGAAATCGTATGCGATTCAAGCAGGACGTGAAGTTCGGATTATCGTTCGCCCTGATGTCGTTGACGATGTCGCCGCCGGTAAGATGGCACGCGATATTTGTAAGCGAATCGAGGATGAACTCGATTATCCTGGACAAATCAAAGTGACGGTCATTCGTGAAACACGTTCCGTCGATTATGCGAAGTAAACGAAGCGGAGAATTTCTCCGCTTTTTCTGTTTGAGGGAGGACTTTATATGAAAATTTTATTTATCGGTGATGTGGTCGGGAAACCAGGTCGTGATATATTGACCAAACAAATCGGACGCTTGAAAGACAAATACAACCCGACGTTCATGCTCGTCAACGGTGAAAATGCAGCAAATGGACGTGGTCTTACGAAAAAGATTTACCAACAGTTTTTGGAGCTCGGCTTTCATGGGGTAACGATGGGGAACCACACGTGGGACAACCGTGACATCTTTGATTGGATCGATGACGCCGACCGGATCGTCCGTCCAGCCAACTATCCGGACGGGACACCTGGGGTTGGCATGATGAAGTTGAAACAAAATGGGAAGAAATTGGCCGTGATCAATGTCATGGGAAATGTCTTCTTGCCTTCACTTGACTGTCCGTTCCGTACCGTCGACCGTCTCGTCGAAGAAGTGCGCGATGAGGTCGATGCGATTTTTGTGGATGTCCATGCTGAGGCGACAAGCGAGAAAATCGCTATGGGCTATCATCTCGACGGTCGCGCTCAAGCCGTTGTCGGGACACACACACACGTGCAGACAGCGGACGAGCGTGTCCTACCGAACGGCACGGCCTACATTACAGACGTCGGCATGACCGGTCCACTAGACGGGGTGCTCGGAATGGATGCGTCGACTGTTTTAAAAAAATTTATGACACAACTCCCAGTTCGGTTTGAAGTTGCTGAAGGGCGGGAACAACTTAATGGAGTGTTCATTACAATCGATGATCAGACGAAACGATCGACAAAAATCGAACGAATACACCTAGATGATCAGACCGTCTGGTTTGATTGAACAACCTACCCGAGGGGGAAACAAGAATGGACGTACTCAAAGTTTCGGCAAAATCGAACCCTAACTCCGTTGCGGGTGCTTTAGCGGGTGTGCTACGTGAAAAAGGAACGTGTGAGATACAGGCGATCGGGGCAGGTGCACTGAATCAGTCCATCAAAGCCGTCGCGATTGCCCGAGGCTTCGTCGCGCCAAGCGGTCTCGATTTGATTTGCATTCCGGCCTTTACCGATATTATGATTGACGGAGAGGAACGTACTGCCATCAAGCTCATTATTGAGCCGCGTTGAGCGGTCGGGACATAGGTCCTATTCTTGTGAAGAGGAGCCATCGGCGCGGATGGCTCCTCTTTTTTTGTGTTAATCCGACGTTCCATCTTCTCAGTTTCGTCATTTTATGACAAGATGATAAAGAACGTATCGTTCGATCATTAGAGACAAGAGGGGGACGTTTTCAATGGAACAACTTGTGTCAACCAAAGAGACGGAATCAACGACACTAGTCATGAAAGCGATTCAAAAACACACGGCCGGGTTTGGGGCAAAACTGGTCGATGTACCAGTTCCGACACCAGGAACTGGAGAAGTGCTCATTCAAGTCAAAGCGACATCGATTTGTGGGACCGATGTCCACATCTATGAGTGGGATGAATGGTCACAGAGCCGCGTCAAACCACCATACGTATTCGGACATGAATTTTCGGGGGAAGTCGTTGCGCTCGGAGAAGGGACGAAGCGGATTAAAGTCGGACAGACGGTGTCTGCTGAAACGCATATCGTCTGTCATCAGTGTAAACAATGTTTGCGCGGGCACTACCACATCTGTAAGAACACAAAAATCATCGGGGTGGACACGCAAGGTTGCTTCGCAGAATACGTCGTCATGCCTGAAGAGAACCTATGGGTGAATCCGGAGTCGATGCCAGCGAAACTGGCATCGATTCAAGAACCGCTCGGGAATGCAGTGCACACGGTGTTGGCGAGTGATGTGTCAGCCAAATCGGTCGCCGTCGTCGGTTGTGGACCAATCGGACTCATGGCGGTCGGCGTCGCCAAAGCAGCAGGGGCGAGTCGTGTCTATGCGATTGACGTCAATCCATATCGCTTACAACTCTCCGAAAAGATGGGGGCCGATGTCGTCATCAACAGTTTGGAAGAAAATCCGCTCGAATTGATTGAACGTGAGACCGACGGAGACGGAATCGATGTCGTCTGCGAGATGAGCGGTCATCCGATTGCCATCGATCACGCGTTTAAGATGGTCACGGCAGGCGGGGATGTCAACGTCTTGTCACTCCCGGCTCGTCCGGTCGCCATTGATCTCACACGGGACGTCGTCTTTAAAGGGGTCCGCGTCCAAGGAATCACAGGACGTAAGATGTATGAGACGTGGGGCCAGGTCTCGACGATGCTCGCGACGGGTCAGCTGAACGTCGAACCGATCATCACACATGTCTTTAAGCTCGAGGAGTTCGAAAAAGGATTCGAACTCATGCGGGCAGGGAAATGTGGGAAGGTCGTCTTAATACCATAAAGGGGGAAACAACATGGCATTTGAACATATTACAGAAGCAATCAACGAGATGAAAGAACAAGGGACGTTCCGTAAGCTCGTCCCACTCGAATCAGCACAAGGGAATGAAGTGACAATCGATGGAAAGTCACTCGTCCAACTGTCGTCAAATAACTATCTCGGACTTGCGAACCACCCGCGCTTGAAACAGGCAGCCATTGAAGCGGTCGAGCAATACGGCGCAGGAACGGGATCGGTCCGTACGATTGCCGGAACGTTCGAGATGCATGAAGCGTTTGAGCGCGAACTCGCGGAGTTCAAACATACGGAGGCCTCACTCGTCTTCCAATCAGGATTCGCGACGAACCTCGGGGTATTGTCTGCACTGCTCGGACCGGAGGATGTCGTCATCAGTGACGCCCTCAACCATGCGTCAATCATCGATGGGATTCGCCTCACGAAAGCGGCTCGACGTATCTATAAACACGTCGACCTCGAAGACTTGGAGAAGGCGTTGAAAGAGACACAAGATTATCGCACACGTCTTGTCGTGACGGACGGTGTGTTCTCGATGGACGGGAACATCGCACCGCTTCCGGCGATCGTCGAACTCGCCGAGAAGTATGATGCTGCGGTCATGGTCGATGATGCTCACGCATCTGGCGTTCTCGGGAAGAACGGTCGCGGAACGGTCAACCACTTCGGTTTGGACGGTCGTGTCGCGCTTCAGGTCGGGACGCTCTCAAAAGCGATCGGTGTCCTCGGTGGCTATGTCGCCTGTTCACAAGATATTCGGGATTACTTGATCCACAAAGGTCGCCCGTTCCTCTTCTCGACATCACATCCACCGGCAGTCGTGGCGGCGAACCGTGAAGCGATCCGTGTGATGAAAGAGGAAGAAGAGTTGTTCGACAAGCTATGGGCGAACACCGAGTTCTTCAAAAACGGTTTACGTGACCTTGGTTTCGATATCGGACATGCGACGACACCGATCACACCGGTCATGCTCGGCGAAGAGACGCTTGCGCATACATTCTCTGACAAGTTGAAAGAGCATGGTGTATTCGCACAGAGTATCGCTTTCCCGACGGTCGAACGCGGGAAAGCCCGTATCCGGACCATCGTCACAGCGGAACATACACGTGATGACCTCGAACGGGCACTCGAAGCGTTTAAAACAGTCGCGGAAGAGTTGAATGTGACACTACACGCATAAATGAGAACTGCAGACGATTTGTCTGCAGTTTTCTGGTGGATTTGTATATGAAATCGAGTATATTCCAATAGGGCATGGATGAAGTAAATCGAAATATAGCGTCTTTATTAATATTTCAATTACCGTATTTTGATTGAATCAGTACATATCAGAAAAGAGCAAAGGCTATGTTTCAAGAGGGGATGGTATTAGATTGAGAGACGTTTTCGATTCTGACGACTTCACCACCATTCATCATAAATGTGATCTTTAGTGTCTTGATTGTGATGTATGTCTTGTACTTTCAGAGTGAGGGTTGGAAAGAAAAATTATGGAACGTTGTACTGATGTGTTACGCGCTCTTATTCATCTTTGTCTATATAGGAGCCTGGTTTGTGAGGCTGAAATACAACCTTACACCGAGTTTCAACGAGTCGTTCGCCCTCGGATCCTTTTCCTGGATGGAAGGTTTTTTTCATACAATGGATGGAGAACAAGATAGAAGAACCGAATTTGACAGCAAATGCGATTGCGTTTGGTGCGTCGCTGTTCTACTTCAGGAAGTTCAAGGGTAAATATACGTGGATATTAAGGCTTTTCGCAGTGATTCCTGTCAGCTTATTTTTCATCATATATATATTCCAAAAGTCTTTAGTTGGTTATTGCAATAAAAAAGAAGCAGGCGCAATGCCTTGCTTAAATCGTGATCATTCCTCTAAATCCTCGAGCGGCATAATAAGAATCTGCACCATTGTGGTAGACGAAGATGTGATCATAGCGACGGTCGCAGAACAGGGCGCCACCTTTTTGACGAATGGTGTCCGGTGTCTGAATCCAACTTGACGTCTTCAAATCGAATGCACCGAGCGTTTGTAAGTGTCGGTATGTTTCTTCATCGAGAAGGGTTATGCCCATCTGTTCAGATAGGGCGACCGCACTTCCGACGGGTTTGTTCTTCTTACGTGCTTCGAGCGCCGGTTCGTCATAACAGAGGCTTCGTCGACCGCTCGGGCTCTCGACTGAACAGTCGCAAAAAGCGAGGTCTCCGTTAAGGAGTCGAATCACGTCCGGTTCTCCGCCAGTCTCTTCCATCAAAGCGAGGGTGGTCAACTTGTCCTGATCAATTTGAATACGCTCCAATATGTCTGACCAGACGGCATCAGGATGACGTTCAACGTTTTCAGTGAAACGAGACTCGAGGGTATTAAGTAATTCGAGGGTTTCATCGTGTGAAAGCTTCGACATGAGAATCACTCCAATCATTTGTTTCTTTTAGTATACGATATGAATCGCTACAAGTTGTCTTTTCAATTTTGAGAATGGAGAATCTACCAGTTAGAAAATCATTTAAATAAGGCGCCCTCTCTTAGAGAAGGCGCTTCTTGTTTATACAGATGATACGGTCGACATAGACTGTTCAGTCAATCGTCCGATCCAAATCAACGGAAGGGTCAAAAGTGCTCCGAGAAGGTAAACCGAATCGATCGGTAGTCCATCCGCAAGAAGACCGAACAGCAAACTCCCCACACTGAATGCGAGGGCGTATCCCGTTTGTTGCACACTATATACATAGGGAAGTCGCGCAGTCGGGATCTGTTCTTGAATGACGGTATTCGCCTGGATGATGCGAATTTGTGTGGCTGCCCCTTGAATCACTAACGCCAAAATCGCAAACGCGAGATGCTCGGTCACGCCGAACAATAGGGCGGCAACAATGGATAAGACGGCAGTCGAAGGTAGCGAGGGTGCTCGACGAGACCGATAAAGATAGGCACTCGCCGCAATCATACTAATCAAAAATGATGCGTTCAGAGTTCCCCACCAGCCTGTATCGACTTGCAGATGTCGCTCGAGATAGACGAGGAGCAACGCTGAAATCCAAAGCGTGCTGACAAATGATTCATACGTCACAAACCAAGTCACACGACGAGCGAATGGTGACGTTCTTACATAAGTAAGACTATCGCGTAAGGTAATCGATTCCTCCGTTCCATCATCGACGATGTCTTCCGTAAGCGATTGATAGAAGTAAATCGTCACAACCGTCGAAAGGCTGAAGAGAACGAGTGAAACGATTAACGCAATGGCGCTAGACGAGAGAGAGACGAGCATCGTCCCGAGCGGCCACATCGCGAGTTGGATGAACTGATTGGAACCTTGAACTAGGCTGTTCGCTTGTTGACGATTCGTCGCCAAACTTGGGATGAACGAGGCTTGAATCGGACGTGCGAATCCATCGAGGAATGCAATGAACAGGACGAGTCCGAGAACAAGAATCGAATCCGTGACGAGAACGAGAACAAGGGTGACCGTCTTCATCAGTTGTGACAGGACGAGCGTTTTCCCGAGCGAGTAGTGACTGAGGATGCGGGCGAAAAAGAGTCCGCTGAGCGTCATACCGGCAGTCACGGCAATCGGGAAACTGGCCGCCATGAGAGCGGACCCAGTTTGTTGATACAACGAGGCAATGAGCGCGACGATGTATAGGACATCGCCAATGTTTGCGAGCCATTGGCTAACGAGCAGTGTGTAAAACGATTTCATCACAAATCTCCTCCGAATCTATTCAATTGGGTGGGTTGGACGTATCGTTATTACACATTTTCACCTCTTCATAAAATAATATAAAAATAATTATACAAAATTTGATGAATTCTGTAAACTTATCATATGGGTGAAATTGTCATAATAGAAGAGTGGAATGATTCAACAAGCTTTGATACTAGTGGTTAAAAAGCAATTACGTGGGTTACTTTACGAAAGTGAATTCAAAAAATAATGAATGATAAGGATGGGACTATATGCTTGAATATAAACTAAATGATGATGTCACACTGAGAATGTTCAATACAGACGATGCGGACGAACTATTCGAGCTGACGATTGCATCGAAGCCTTATTTGCGAGAGTGGCTTGGCTGGCTCAACTATATTGAGACGGTGGAAGACTCGAAGCAGAACATAGAGGGACGAATCAAAGGGTTGATTGAAACGGGCGGGCGCCCAAAATCGTTCGCTTTGATGTATAAAGGAGCACTGGCCGGAACAATTGGATTTAACGAAATTGATCGTGGTATCCAATGTGGCACAATCGGATACTGGCTAGGACAAGAGTTTCAAGGGAAAGGCATCATGAGTCAAGCGCTCGAGACCATCATCGAGTATGGGTTTCAAGATTTGAAGCTAAATAAAATTGAGATTCGAGTCGCGACAGAGAATGTGAAGAGTCGGGCACTTCCGGAACGATTCGGCTTTAAAGAAGAAGGGGTCATTCGAGATGCGGAGTGGCTGTATGACCGTTACGTCGATCATGTCGTCTACGGGTTGTTGCGACATGAATTTTTGCAGCTAAACCATCATTCTAAAGTTTATGATGAGGCTGAGAATCGCATTAAACAACGATGAGAAAGATACGTATTTTAACTAAATCAGGCGAGAATTCTCCCTCCTCTAAGCGTCTAGGGGCGTAGCCCAGCGTAGGTGGGAGATGAATCGCCCGGTCCAAAACTCTTCTCCCCTCTGTGACAGATATGACGAACAAAAGTTCGTGATTCCGTCAGATTCTCCCTCCCCTTCCGCGGGTATCGGATGAGGAGGACACATCATGATCTTCTGAAGGGAGGATGGACGGACATGCTGAAAGGCTATAAATATAGGCTCCACCCAACGCCGGCACAGGCCGAATTCCTCATCAAGACGATCGGCTGCGCCCGGTTCATCTACAACAAGCTGCTCGAGGACCGCATCGCCATCCGCGAGGAGGCGAAAGCGGGGATCGTGACGAGACGGAAACCGGCGACACCCGCATCCTACAAGCCCCTGTTCCCGTTCCTCGCCGAGGCGGACAGCCTCGCGCTCGCGAACGCGAAGTTGAACCTCGACACCGCGTTCGCGAAGTTCTTCGCCGGGACGGCCGGCTTTCCGACCTTCAAATCGAGACGACGGTCGCGCGCCTCCTACACGACGAACAACCAGCACGGCACGATCCGCATCGAGAACGGCAAAGTGAGACTTCCTAAAATCGGCTTCGTGAAGTTCGAGCAACATCGTCCATTCGAGGGCGTCATCCGGTCGGCGACGGTATCGATGACCAAGACAGGCAAGTTCTTTGTCTCCCTCCTCGTCAAACAGGACGATGAACCATGGATCCCAGCCGAGAACAAGGTCGGGATTGATCTTGGCCTGGAGCACTTCGCCGTCATGACGAACGACGCGATGGTCTCGGAGAAGGTCGACAACCCTCGCTTTCTCCGAAAATCCGAAGCGAAGGTCAGGAAGGCACAGCGCGCTTTGTCACGCAAGAAGATCGGAAGCAAGAATCGTGAAAAAGCCAAATTACTTCTGGCAAAGAAACACGAAAAAATCGCCAACCAACGCAAGGACTTCCTTCACAAGCTGTCGAGACGGATCGTTGACGAGAACCAAGTCATCGTCGTGGAGACATTGAAGTCGAAGCATATGATGCAAAACCACAAGGTCGCCAAATCGATTGCAGATGTCAGTTGGTACGAGTTCATTCGGCAACTCGAGTACAAGTCAAACTTCTACGGACGGACGCTCATCAAGGCGGATCAATGGTTCGCATCGACTCAAATCTGTTCTTCTTGCGGCGTGAAAGGCGAGAAGAA
>CABIYO010000024.1:0-6994 GCA_902362975.1 Caryophanales bacterium | reverse complement strand
GATGTCCGTGAATGGACGTGTGCCTGTGGCGCGCACCATGACCGTGACATCAACGCAAGCCTCAACCTATTGATGTTGGCCGACTGACAACCATTCAGGGCAGGGACTGCCCGACGAGCTTGGTAAATAACCGTGGCTGGTAAGAGCACGGTCTTCCCAAGAAGCTCCCCCTTCAATTTGTGAAGCAAATAAGTGGTGAGTAGTTCACTGTACTGCGGGTGATTATTTGCGCTCGAACCTGTTAAAAAGAAAGTAGCTTTGACATTGTTTGTTGCTAAAATGTCTAAAATCTTGTTCGTGTTCGCTCCGTCTGCCCCGTCATCGAACGTCAATGCGACGACCTTGCTCGTCGTGTTCACCCTCGTGACAAATTTAGAAGCGGCGGCATTAACGGAAATCGATTGTGTGATCACCATCGCCAATAAGATGAAAAATACCACCGCCCCACGAATGACCTTACGTTTCATCTGAATTCGCCTCCATTCATGATGTAACTCTCTTGATGTTAAGACTTTCCAAATGATTAACCTTGATATATTTTATATACCCCTTTTTAGAAATGATGGACTAAAATTCGGAAATGTACTCAATACATTTTGATTCAACTATATGTGTGAAATTTGTGAGAAAGTATCGTGGGATATATCACAGAATGCTCACACTATTTTTGGGAAGAGATGGTACCATGAACAATGTGTGAAAGATGTAAGCGATTTATAAGGAGGACTTATGATGAAAAAGATGATGACACGGTTTGGGGTCGTGTTTGGGCTCATCGGGTTGTTCGTACTCGGTGCATGTGGTACGGAGAAAGAAGCGGAGAGCGCAGCTGTTCCACAATCGATGGAACCGGTCGAGGCAGAATTGACGGTTGCTGCGACGGCAGAAAAAGGAGAAGCGGTACCGTTATCTGTAACAGTCACGCAAGATGGTCAACCTGTAGACGATGCGGATGAAATCAAGTTCGAAGTATGGAAGAACGGTGCGAAGGAAGAAAGTGAGATGATCAAGGCGTCACTCACGAAAGACGGTGTCTACGAAGCGGAAACGACGTTCGCGGAAGAAGCGGTCTATACGGTCCAGGTTCACGTGACAGCGCGTTCGATGCACACGATGCCGACGACGAACGTGACGGTTGGACATCCAGAAACGGCTGCTGAAGCAGAAGAAGAAGAGAGTGAGCATCATCAACACGCTGGAGCGGATATCACGCTCGACCCGAAAGTGGCGACAGCAGGGGAAGAACAACCATTCATGGTACACGTCATGATTAAAGACGATATGCTCGCTGGGGCGGACGTACAACTCGAAATCTTCCAAGACGGGGCAGAGAAACATGAGTGGGTGAAGTTAGAAGAAGCAGATGCTGGGATGTATAAAGGTGTACACACCTTTGCTGAATCAGGCGCATACAACGTTCAAGTCCATGTCACGAAAGGTCATGATATTCATGAGCACGTGATGGAGACGGTAAACGTTAAATAAAAAAATCGGCTCGCGTTTGAGCCGATTTTTTATTATGCGTTTTGGTAAAGAGATTCAACTTGTTGTTGAAGCGCTTCGTTCTCCAAGTACTCATCGTATGTTGCTTCTTTATCCACGATGCC
The DNA here is from genome assembly GCA_902362975.1 of Caryophanales bacterium. Classification (GTDB taxonomy): domain Bacteria; phylum Bacillota; class Bacilli; order Exiguobacteriales; family Exiguobacteriaceae; genus Exiguobacterium. The sequence goes on along the minus strand of CABIYO010000024.1, from coordinate 5,387 downwards.
ATTCGGAGTCACTTCGATGATGCGTGTCGCGATCGTCGAGATGAGCTGATGATCATGTGAGCTGAAGAGGATTACGCCTTTGAACGACTCGAGACCGTTGTTGAGTGCTGTGATTGATTCGAGGTCCAAGTGGTTCGTTGGATCGTCAAGGACGAGCACGTTTGAGTTTGAAAGCATCATTTTCGAGAGCATGCAGCGTACTTTTTCTCCCCCTGAGAGGACAGACGCCTTCTTCATGACTTCCTCACCTGAGAAGAGCATACGGCCAAGGAATCCACGAAGGAACGTATCTGACTCATCGGCTGGTGAGAACTGGCGCAACCAGTCAAGGATACTCTTTTCTGAGCCTTCGAAGTACTCTGAGTTGTCTTTCGGGAAGTATGACTGAGTCGTCGTTACGCCCCATTTGACTGACCCTGTGTCTGGTTCCATCTCACCCATGAGGATTTTGAAAAGTGTCGTGATGGCAACGTCCGAACGACCGACGAATGCGACTTTGTCCGTCTTGTTGAGTGAGAACGTGACGTTATCGAGTACTTTTACACCATCGATTGTCTTCGATACGTTATCGACATAGAGAACATCGTTTCCGATCTCGCGCTCCATCGTGAATCCGACGAACGGATAACGACGTGAAGACGGACGGATGTCATCAAGTGTGATCTTATCGAGCAACTTCTTACGAGACGTCGCTTGACGCGCTTTCGATGCGTTCGAGCTGAAGCGTGCGATAAAGTTTTGAAGCTCTTTGATTTTCTCTTCTTTCTTCTTGTTCTGATCTGCCGCCATACGTGTAGCAAGTTGGCTAGACTCATACCAGAAGTCGTAGTTTCCGACATACAATTGGATTTTTCCAAAGTCGAGGTCGGCCATGTGCGTACAGACTTTGTTCAAGAAGTGACGGTCGTGGGAAACGACGATGACTGTGTTTTCAAAGTTGATCAAGAATTCTTCTAACCATTGAATCGCTTTTAGGTCAAGTCCGTTGGTCGGCTCGTCTAAGAGGAGGATATCTGGCTTACCGAAGAGCGCTTGGGCAAGAAGGACTTTGACTTTCTCCCCACCTGTGAGTTCGCTCATTTGTTTCTGGTGAAGCGCTTCTGAGATCCCGAGACCTTGAAGGACCATCGAGGCTTCTGACTCGGCTTCCCAACCGTTCAACTCAGCGAATTCTCCTTCGAGTTCAGCTGCGCGCATTCCGTCTTCATCTGAGAAATCTTCTTTCATATAGATGGCGTCTTTTTCCTTCATTACTTTGTAGAGACGCTCGTGACCCATGATGACGGTCTCGAGAACTGCACTGTCTTCATATGCGTAGTGGTCCTGCTTGAGGACAGCGAGACGTTCGCCTGGTGTGATGCTGACATCACCCGTCGTCGTATCTTGTTCACCTGATAAAATCTTTAAGAATGTCGATTTTCCGGCACCGTTCGCACCAATCAATCCGTAACAGTTGCCTGGCGTGAACTTGATATTCACCTCTTCAAACAACTTGCGACCGCCAAATTGTAGGCTGACGTTATTTACTGTAATCATGTATGGTATCCCTCGTTTTTCTGATTAGTTTACGACGTGTATTGTATCACGTTTTTGAAAAACGCGCAGTCGCGTAAAGAGTGGAAGTGAAAAATGACTCTATTCGGTAATTCCCAACATATCATATGTTTAGTAAAAACATAACGTCTCACTTAATACATTTGGTTACTTGAAGTGAGACGTTGTGTCAAAGCAACGAAGTAAACGAATTCCTTCAGGGGAAATAGTGCAGTTCAGTTGCCATATTTCTAATCCGGAAGGTATCGCATCGTTAATCAATTGACGAATTAGATGGTCTTGTTTTCGGTTGGAATTACCGGTATAAATTGGTGCGTCATATAAAAAAACATATAAGAGGACTGCTCTTCCGGTTTGGGGTAGAGTGGAAATCAGAGCGTGGAGATGACGAATCAACCGTTCTGTCTCGATGGGTCGTTTCAATCGTTTACGTTTAAAGTGTGGGAGAGGAATAGTGAGTAGTTCGCTGAGCGGAGCCTTCACTTCCATGAAGATTCCATCAATCTGAAAATCGATTCGTGCACCGCCAATTACTATTTCACGTTTGATTCCCCTCGGGGTTGAGAAAGGATCAAGCTGGTTCTCGAGTAAGAAAGCTTCAACATAGTCGTTGACACGACCTTGATTGATTCCAATCCATTGTTCACCATCGACTGAAATGGCTTCGACTGTAAAGTGAGTTTTACGATTCGAGTCATAGGTTTCTGAGACGAGGCAGGGGATGTTTTCAAATATAATATCTCCAATTCTTCCTGTTACAGGACAATGGCAAGGCGCGAGCAAATCATCAACGAGTACGTCCATGACAAAGCGATTACGTCTGTTTACAATTATCGCTTTTTTCAAAGGTTCTTCAAATAAAATCATTGCCACTTTTACGTGAAATGACGGTATTCAACTCAAATGCTACATTTCCTGCGAGTGCGCGTGAAATCATACATTGATCTTTCGCTTTTTTCGCGATGCGCTCGACAAGCGTGATGTCTCGGTCGGTCATCTCTGTAGGTACATGAATCGTTGTCGCATAGCGAATCGTCTCGTAAGTGAAGATGCCGTTCGTCACATCGACGATGCCCTCTGCATCAATCGTGATACCGCGATGAGTCAGGTTACTCCGTCCGAGTACGGCTGCGAGGGTGATGATATAACACGTTGCCGCTGCCCCGAGGAGCATCTCATCCGGATTCGTGCCGACTCCCGGACCGTCCATTTCGGGTGGGATTGAAATCTGTGTCTTTAATCGCTCGGCCTCGAGGGTACCGACGTCATTTCGTCCGCCATCCCAACCGAGGTTCATGCTAAATGTATGTTTCATCAAAAATCGCCTCCAATGTCTCTAGTGTAAAAGAGAACGATTGGAGGCGCATGTGTTATGCTTGTGCGCGCTTCGCGAATGTGCGAAGTGTTTCGATGATGACCGTTGTCGCTTTTTCCATATTGTTCACAGAGATATATTCGAACTTCCCGTGATAGTTCTCCCCACCTGTGAAGATGTTCGGTGTTGGAAGACCCATGTAAGAAAGTTGCGATCCGTCTGTGCCACCACGTATCGGTTCGATTTTCGGTTCGATGCCAAGGCCGCGCATGACATCAGCGACGGTATCGACGATGTGTTTGACCGGCTCGATTTTCTCAGCCATGTTGTAATACTGGTCTTCCATCTGGAGTTCAATCCGTTCTTCCCCGTATTTTTGTTTCCATTCGAGGACAAGTTTCTCCATCAACGCTTTACGCGCTTCGAACTTCTGTTTGTCGTGATCGCGGATGATGTATTGAAGCGTCGTCTTCTCGACGTCCCCATTAAAGCCGTTCAAATGGAAGAATCCTTCGTAGTTGCTCGTCCGTTCCGGTGCCTCATCAGCAGGTAACCGGTTATGGAACGCCATCGCAAGTTTCATCGAGTTGACCATCTTGTTCTTAGCGCTACCTGGGTGAACGTTTGTGCCGTGGAAGGTGACGGTCGCACCGGCCGCGTTAAAGCTCTCATACTGCAACTCTCCGAGTGGACCGCCGTCCATCGTGTAAGCGAAGTCTGCATTGAATCGGGCGACATCGAATTTATGTGGTCCACGCCCAATTTCTTCATCCGGTGTAAAAGCGATGCGAACCGGTCCGTGCGGAATCTCAGGGTGAGCCAATAAGTATTCAACAGCTGTGACGATTTCAGCGATTCCTGCCTTGTCGTCCGCACCGAGGAGTGTCGTGCCGTCCGTTGTCATGAGCGTATGCCCGACATATCCGTCAAGTTCTGGAAAGTCTTTTGGTGATAAAACGACATTCAATGACTCGTTTAAGACGATGTCGCCACCTTCATAATGCTCGACGAGTTGAGGGGAGACGTTCGTTCCTGTGAAATCGGTCGCTGTATCCACATGAGCGAGGAATCCGATTGTCGGGACATCGTAATCGACATTACTCGGAAGTGTGGCGAAGAGATAGCCGTGTTCATCCGTCTCGACGTCTGTCAGTCCGAGATCTTTCAATTCTTTCTCCAAATGGCGAATCAAATCCCATTGTTTGGCCGTCGATGGTGTTGTCGTACTTGTGAAATCCGACTGTGTATCAATTTTCGCGTACGTCATTAAGCGTTCAATTAATTTTGCTTGCATGGATTGCCCTCCTCTAATAAGTTTCATCTTCATTAGTTTATCACGCGAAATCGAAGTCGAAACAAAAAAAGTCGCGCCCATCAATGGACGAGACTTGTTCAAAAGAGGAACGGATATAATATGGGCAAGATAAATGAGGTGAAGATAGCGGTCAAACCCATCGCGGCACCGCCTGTTGCACCGGACAACGGATGTTCAGTCGCCGCTTGAGCGGTCCCGATTCCGTGACTGATTGTGCCGAGTGTGAGTCCACGTGTGAACGGGTCGTCCATACGGACCCACGTCAATAATACCGGTCCGAGCATCGCTCCTAAAATACCGCAGGCGACGGCAATCGAGGCCGCAAGCGTTGCATCCCCCTCTAGTTGTCGAGCCAACTCAAGGGCAATCGGGGATGTAGCCGATTTGACCGATAGTGCAATCAATACGTTTTCGGTGAACGAAAATAACTTGCCGAAAAGGACAGCCACAAAAATCGTAGAGAGTGACCCAAGTACGATGGCACTCAGGGCCCGTTTTGCCCGAGCGAGTAACACGGGTAAGTTGCGATAGAGCGGTAACCCGCGGGCGACCGTCGCTGGTCCGAGTAAGATGGTGATGAGATCGGCAGCCGGTTTATACGCATCATAGGACTGTCCTGTTACGGGTAACAAGAGAATCAGAATCGCTGTACTTAAGAAGACGACATTGGTGAACGGGGCGGCCCATTTTATGGAGAGTCGACGACTAAGCGAATACACGAGAATTGTCAGTCCGATCCAAACATATGTCATGGTGTCTCACCTTCTTTCCCGGAAACAAACGCGGTCACCATCATCTCGACCGCCATGCTGGTGAGTAACGTGATGAGGAGCGGAATACCGACAGCTTTTAACTAAATCAGGCGAGAATTCTCCCTCCTCTAAGCGTCTCGGGGCGTAGCCCAGCGTAGGTGGGAGATGAATCGCCCGGTCCAAAACTCTTCTCCCCCTGTGACAAATATAACGAACAAAAGTTCGTGATTCCGTCAGATTCTCCCTCCGCTTCCGCGGGTATCGGATGAGGAGGACACATCACGATCTGCTGGAGGGAGGAGGGACGGACATGCTGAAAGGCTATAAATATAGGCTCCACCCAACGCCGGCACAGGCCGAGTTTCTCATCAAGACGATCGGCTGCGCCCGGTTCATCTACAACAAGCTGCTCGAGGACCGCATCGCCATCCGCGAGGAGGCGAAAGCGGGG
>CABIYO010000023.1 GCA_902362975.1 Caryophanales bacterium | reverse complement strand
GTGCTCACTGATATTCCAAAAAAATGAGCGCCCACCTTCGGGCGATTGCTCATCATCGTTCACCAACATTGCGTAAGAACCACATTTGTATTGCAAAATACAACGATCCAGAGGTAGCTAAACTAGTTAGATTAAGAAAGCAAGAAAATATTAATCATTACTTACGAACTAATGGATATGATATTGATGACAAATCGAATGAATTGTACTTAGGTATCTACGATGTTAAAAATAATTCATTTATTGATACTACATCAGTAAAACTAATTCACGATCTCCTTACAATTTCAATACTCAAAGGCCATTACATGGGCAATAAAGGGTATCAACTTGATGCTATACCTACAATAGATTAGTAATTAGGTAACTCATCCATAGTAAAATTTTCCCCAATAGATAAACAGATGAAATATAAAATCTGTTTATTGTTTCGAGAGGTGTTTTTTTATGAATCAAAACCCTATCCCCTCGTGCTAATAACGTACGGTACATTAAGATAAAATAGGGGGAACATCTGATGACATTCACAACAACCCGCTGTCTCATCCGTCCGTTTGAACGACAGGACATTGAATCGTTCATGACCTATCGGAACGACTTGGACTGGATGAAGCACCAATCGTTCAAAGGTCTTAGCTATACCGAGTACGAGGACGCCCTACTCGGCGAACAATCACTTCAACACGGCATTCAACTCACCATCATCGACCAAGCGACGGATGAATTGATTGGGGACGTGTATATCCACCAAGAAGATACGACGTATTGGATCGGCTATACCATCGCACCTACACGAGCTCGTCAAGGTTATGCGTTCGAGGTGATGTCGGGATTGATTCGTCACTTGGCCGACCAAGGAGCAGAAGTATTCAAAGCCGGTGTCCTTGAGACGAACGAGGCATCGATCGCACTATTGAAAAAATTGAACTTCACCTATCTCACGACAGAACTCTACGAACAAATTTATCGGCTCAATGTCTCGGATATGTGATAAGGTATGTGTCATATGTCACTTGTTTTTTGACTCGAGGGAGCTATTGTTGGAATGAAGAAACGCGTTCTATTACTCATGTCTATTTTTTTGTTGATTGGTACTTTGTCACAGGCGGCGATCCCGGAACCGAAAGCGTATAACGACCCGAGACTCATCTATCTGACGCTTGATGATGGACCGAACTGGAAAACCGGAAAGCTGCTCGACATTTTGAAGAAGCATCAGGTAAAGGCCACTTTCTTCATTCTCGGGAAGAATATTGAGGGGAATGAGCATCTCCTTCACCGCATCGTCGATGAGGGTCACTTGATTGCCTTGCACGGGATGACACACAAACGTGAAGAGTTTTATGCATCACCGATGACGGCCGTCCGTCAAATGAAAGACGTGCAACGTCTCGTTTACGAGGTGACCGGCATTCATACGAATATGGCCCGGACGATTTACGGGAGTGATGAAGGCATGACGCCTGCGCATTGGCAAGTGATGACCGAAGCCGGTTTTGAGATTTGGGACTGGAATGTCGGCAGTCTCGACCATGTATATAAACAAGACAATGCCCGCGTCGAACAGCGCGTGTTCGACCGACTCGAGGCGAATCGTGCCGCCAATATCGCTTCCATCATCTTGGCGCACGATCATTCGATGACACCGGAAGCACTCGATACAATCATCCGCTATGCGAAAGAGCGAGATTACGAATTTCGGACGCTCGAGGGCGTTCACCCGCCCCATAACTTTTTGGATGCATGGGAACCGCATGCTGACGAACATACAACTCCATGACTGTAGGCCATCTTGTGGTTTACAGTTTTTCACATGAAAAGCGCATCGGGATTCCGATGCGCCTTGTCTATCCGACGACACTCTCTGTCACGTGTGTACGGTTTCTGCCACTATTTTTTGCCTCATACAAACATTCATCTGCCAGACGAATCATCTCGCGAAGGTGCTCGCTCTTTCCGTTCGCAATCCCAATCGAAACGGATAGATGAATCCGCTCGTCATCGAGTAACTTGAATTCATGTTTGGAGATACTATTTCGAATCCGCTCCGCCACGTTGACCACCTCGGTCTGGGAGAGCATCGGAATCAAAATGCCGAACTCTTCTCCCCCAATCCGCGCTTTAATGTCCTGATTTCGCGTCTCTCGGTGCAACAGTTCCGCAAACTGCTTCAACACCTCATCCCCGTTCGCGTGGCCATATTGATCGTTGATTTGTTTGAAGTGATCGATATCCAAAAGCAAGACATTACATGTCGCATACTGTCCTTTGAACTTTTTCATCTGCATCTCCCATGCCCGATGATTGACGAGACCCGTCAAATGGTCAGTCTCCGCCGAGATTTTATACTCTCTCACACGGTGATGGATGAGGTACAGGTCAATGTTCAACATGGTGATCAACAATCCAATCGGGAAGCTGATCATCGTAACCAACAACGCGACATCAAGAGCACGTTCCGTAAACCCGCCGCCGACAAGGATTCCCATGGCTGCGACCAAACATGTCCATACGTTCAACGTGAGCCCGAATTGGAAAAGCCGCTTCTGTAACCAAACAATCCGATATGTCAGAATCGTGCCGATCACCATCGTAAAGAGGGCAACGCAGACCACAATCGAGTAAAAGGAGAACGAGAAAACGAAAATCAATTTTTACCGCATTCTCAAATTGGACACTTTGCGTGATTAGAAAAATCCCGAAACAGCCTGATAGCACACCGATGATGAACTTTTGGATATGCACATGTCTCGTATGATAGTTCATGATCTTTGAGATGAAATAGATGCCAGTAAAAGAAATACACGAATTGGCGATTAGACTCATGAACATTAGTTGTATTCCTTCACATTTGTCATGTTACTTCTACTCTCTACATATATCCAATTTCCATCATCAGCTAACGTATCGAAGTGTAAAACTATCTACAAAATGAATATTTTTCCTTTTTTCACAAAAAATCGAGCCCTTTGTGGACTCGATCCTCACTTATCGTTCATATGTCACCATCACAAATTGACCGGATGCGTGCTGACTCGTCAGTCGAAATTTCGTCTCTTTCGTGCCTTCTGGGAAGAGCGGAATCCCCTCACCTAACACGACCGGGGCAATCGCAATCTCATACCGGTCAATCAAGTCATGCTCCATCGCTGCTTTGATAATTTCACCCCCACCGATGAGCCAGATGTCTTGATCGACTTCTCCTTTCAACCGATGAATCAGTTCTTCGATCGGTTCATCCGTGAACGTGACATGCTCTGCCTCACGGTCAGGCTGACGCGTCAAAATATAGTTCGGGATGTTTTTATACGGATACTCTCCCTGTTCTAACGTCAATACTTCCTCATATGTCTTTCGTCCCATGATGACGGCACCAACGGTCTTAAAAAATTCAGCGTAGCCGTTGTCCCCGTCTCCCTCCACGGCGAACAACCAATCGAGTTGGTCGTTCGACCGGGCGATTTTCCCATCTAAACTCATCGCAATATACAACACTACTTTCGGCATCGTATCTTCCTCCTTGATTCGTGATACATTCAACTTAACGAACAAACACGACAAAAGATGACGGGAATGATTCAAATGAAAAAAAGACATTTACAATTGATTCGGCTACTCAATCATGGGCGACGCTTCACGGCGGAAGAACTGGCCCAAGAAACTGGTGCCTCTATCCGAACGATTCAACGGGATATGCTCTCGCTCGAAGAACTCGGTTATCCGATTTGGAGTGTGCCTGGAACCGGGGGCGGCTATGAAATGTTACCGAACCGCTTGTTACCACCGCTCCACCTACGCGAACAAGAAGCCGTCGCCCTTTATCTCACGCTCAAATGGATGGAACACATCCCGGACGTGCCATTCGGTGATATACGAAATACCCTGTCCGATTGGTACGTGAACGAGTTACCACATGACGTAGAGATGAAAATTCAGCGATTGGAGCAAAACATCCTGTGGCTCGGGAACAAACAAATTCCCAAAGCGCCGTTCACGAAAGAAATCTATCAGGCGGTCGAACGTCGAAACAAGATGAAGATGACCTATCGGACGACGAACGGGCAACGCACGTTCCCCATCGCACCGGTCGGTATGGCACTTCTTGACTTAAAGTGGTATGTCTTCGGGCTCTCCGAACTCGGATTCCGTCAATATCGGATTGATCGCATCGAAGCGGTCCAAGTGCTCGAGGAATCGTTCGAGTCCGAGGATTTGGTGACCTTGCTTCAGGCAAGTGATGAACGGGGCGGTGTGACCGTTCAACTCGAGCTGACGTCACTCGGTCGTCGTTTACTTGAAGATGTATTACCCGATATCGAAGAGAAGAATGAATGGGACGTACCCGAGGAAGAACTTCCATTTTTGTCGAGGCAGCTGTTGAAAGCTGGCGCCGAAGTGGAGGTCAAGGCGCCAAGCGTATTGCGGGAGATGATGAAGGAGCATGCGGAACGTCTTGTAACATTATACGTATGAAAACTGAAAAGGCTCAACCCATGCGGTTGAGCCCGATTTCAATTCGCTTCATCCATTTCCTTATGAATGCGTAGCAATTCATTTTTGTATAGATCAGAACGACCTCCAAAAATCGCTTGAATGTTATTTTTCACTTTGACGACTCCCGCTGCTCCGAGTGCTTTTAGTTCATCCTCATTGATTTGAGAAACGTCACTTACTTCAACACGAAGGCGTGTAAAGCATGCATCGATATCACGAATGTTCTCTCGTCCCCCAAGTGCCTCTTCAATCGCAAGTGCTGTCGTTTGAATCGCTGATTGACCTGACTTTTTATCATTGTAGTCTTTACGCGTAAATAGTTTTGCTTCTTGTCCCCCACGACCTGGCGTTGCCAAATTCCACTTCTTGATGGCGAATGTAAAGATACTATAGTAAACGATGAAGAAACCAATGCCGACGACGATATTCATCCACCAGAGTGGTGTACCTGGTAAAACGTTCACTAAAATATAGTCAATCAACCCTGATCCTCCAGCCCAACCGATATGTGTATCGAGCGCATACATGAGCGCGAAAGAAATTCCCGTCAATACACTATGGATGACATACAGGACAGGTGCCACGAATAAGAAAGTGAATTCAATCGGTTCTGTGATTCCTGTTAGAAAAGCTGTACCGGCTGCTGCAATCAATAAGCCTCGAACGACAGGACGTTTGCCATTGAAGTGAGTGCCGATTGGATTGGCGGCCAGATGAGCATCATGACAAATCCAAGTAAGATCGAGAAGAAAACCATCACAATCCCGACAGAACGATCACCTGCAAAGAATCCCAACACTTCTGGCGGATTGAACGTATGGAACTTTTTATAAACCCATACTGCGAGCAACCCGACCGCAATCCCTCCGAGTACACCGGTTTCAAGGGAAGGAATACCGAGTAACATGCCATATTCTCCACTCTCGGCAGCCATTTCTGCCGTGATACCGAGGGAGATTGAAATTGTCGTATTCATAATGACATATCCGACGAGTGCTGCGAGTGCGGCAATCCCTGATCCTCCTGACAAACCAACTGCGACCCCGATTGCAAAAATGATTGGTAAGTTCGCAAAAATACTAAGACCAATTTGTAACATTCCAGCACTGATCGCTTCTACTGTTCCGTTCTGTAAAAACGTCCAGCTATCGGCTAATGGTCCCGTGAGTGCCGCACCAAATTCCGGCAGCCGGTAATAAAGCGACCGGTACCATGAGCGCCTTTCCAAACTTTTGAAAAACTCCAAACCATTGACTCATTCGATTCACTCCTCATCTTGTAAGCGTTTTCAATCTGAACAATGAGAAAGGGGATTGCCTCCCCTCTCTAGTTACCGTATTGCTACTGTCTCGCCCGATTTTAATTCCGGCCAGTACGTTCTGTTTTCCTCAATCAAATCATCTAAGATTCGACGAGCTATTGGTGCATCGATGACTGTACGATTTAGTGTCAACGCCTGAAGTGCCTTCTCATAACTGTTTTCGAAGTATGCGTCGACGACAAGTTGCTCGTAAGCAAGCTGTCCTTCAATCATTCCTTTGTAAAAACGAGGAATCTTTCCGATTGCGAATGGTTTCGGTCCACGATTGGTAAGCATCGCAGGCACTTCAACCATCGCATCGTCCGGCAGGTTCGAAATAATCCCTTCATTTTTCACCATGACGATGAAAATATCACCGTTATTATAGGCTAGCGAAGCAGCGACCCGAATCATATAGCAGCCGTGGATATCGACCTCAAGGTGAACATTTTCGAGCGAGTCATCTTGAATAATCTGATCGCACATCGAGAAGACACGCTCTTGACGTCCGTTGATTACTTGCCGTGCCCGTGTGTTTGTGACGTCTTCTTTTTCTGCCATGTCAGATGGATATAAATAATATTGAAGGTACGTGTTCGGTAAGTACTCTGGGAAATCTGTCAGCATCTTCTCTACTTGTTTGAACGTCTTGATCCAAGATGGGTCATTCGCAATCTCCGAATCTTCCGGGATGAAACCGTCTTCTAAAATGGCGCGTTTGATATCTGCAGTCAATTCATTTCCTTCTTTATCGAAGATACCTGTGAACCAACCAAAGTGGTTGAGTCCGAAATATTCCGGAACGAGATCCCAAATCTCTTTACCGAGAATCTTCGCATAGCTCACCATGATTGCTGCCGGCATGTCGCAAATGTTTAATATTTTTTGATCGTCCGGGTATGCACGTTTGAGCGCCTCGGCGACAATTGCAGCAGGGTTCGTATAGTTTAAGATCCAGCCATCTGGTGAGCCGGTGCGAATGTCAGAGACGAGTTCAATCATATCTCCGATTGAGCGCATCCCGTATGACATTCCGCCCGGTCCACACGTCTCTTGTCCCACCACGCCATGTCGAAGCGGAATCTGCTCATCTTTTTCGCGCATTTCCAAACCACCTGTCCGAATTTGGACGAAGAAGAAATCCTTGTCCTTGAAGGCATATTCTTTGTTCGTCGTGTATTCGAACGACTCGAGTTCTGGATAATGCTCACGCAAGATGACTTCACTCGCTTTCGCGACACGTTCTTGACGTAATTCATCTGTATCGTAAAACGTGATGGAACGAAGTGGGAAGTGTGCTTTTTCCTCAATCAAACTCATGATCATGCCGATTGTGTACGTACTACCTCCACCGACGACTACGAGACGCTGTGGTGTTTTCATGTGTGCGTTCCCCTTTCAATACATATCTAATTGATTACAATACAAATCTAATACATATTATCTGAACCGTCAACACCTTTTTGAAAACGTTTTATTTTTGTATACTATGAGTAAGGAACGCATACAATCAGGAGGTTATCTACATGAAAGCTAAATCTCCGCTATACCAGCGGATTGCTCAGGAGATGCGCACGTTTATCGAGACCGGCGATTGGGCGCCCGGTGAAGCAATTCCGACAGAAGCACAACTCGTCGAGAAATTTAAAGCGAGTCGAGTCACCGTTCGACAAGCCGTCAAACTACTTCAAGAAGAAGGATTGCTTTGGAAACGACAAGGGAGCGGCACATATGTACAATCCGAAAAGATTGAACATAATATGTACGAATTAAAAAGTTTCACTGAAGACATGAAACGGGAAGGAAAGGACGTCACGAGTAAAGTACTTACTTTCACCGTTCAACCTCCGACTGAAAAAATAAGGGAAATACTCGAGCTTGATGAAGACGCTCTTGTCTACTATATTCGCCGGTTACGCTTTGCGAACGGAGAACCGCTCATCGTCGAAGATACGTATCTTCCACTCCAATTATTTCCCGATTTAACGTACGAAGTAATGACACGGTCGAAGTATGATTACATTGAAAATGTCAAAAACCTGAAGATTGCAGACAGTGTTCAGGAATTTATCCCGGTCTTGCCGACGAAAGAAATTGCTGAAATGCTCGAGGTGAGCGATCGAACACCGATACTCAAAGTCGAACTCTATTCGTTTCTCATGGATGGCAATCGCTTTGAGTTCACCGAAACGTATTTCAAGAGTGAAGAGTATCGCTTTATCATCCGTGCCGGTCGAAGACATGAAACAACAAACACCCAGTGAATTCAACGATTCACTGGGTGTTTGTTAATGCAAACTCATATGTTTCAACATTAGACTAATGCTATTCAAGCTGCTTTAGGGATTCAAATAAACGCTCAGCATTTTTTGAACTGCTCGTCAGGTAAATGGTTTCTAACAAGCTATTATATTCTCGTTCAGACAGGATAACAGCATTCTTCCTGCCTTCTTTCGAGATGAAAATCGTCTCGTCATTTTCACATACTTGATGAAGCAAGCGGTTCAACTTTTTTTGCGCTTTCTGGTATGGAATCGTAGACATTCACATCACTCCTCATTTACGCCTATTATATTATGATTTTTTATGAATGACGAAACATCTATGTTTTTAGATTCGTATAAAAGACCACTCATACACAAAGGCGGAATGCACATGCATCACGAGAACAAACAGTTCATCCACTTATTCAAAGACGGACAGTTCGATGACATTTATCATCAAATAACCGATTCGTGCAAATCTCATTATTCCATGGACATGTTTCATCACGAAGCGTCTTCGTTTCATCATGGAATTCGGCGCTATCGTCTGCTCAATGAGATGGTGTTGAATGGGAATCGGTGTGTATTATGGTCGGATTTCCGAAAAGAGAAGTTATTGTCCGTTCAATTCAATCGCGTGAATCAGATTGAATCCATTCAGATGACGGTCATATCCTCTTCAAAAGAGACCAATCCTTTCACGAAAAACAAATACCACCTTCCATTCAAAGAGCAGTGGTTTGTTGTCTCGGAAGGGACGAACGTCGGGATGTATCTTCATGAACCGATTCGAAAGAAACGTGATGGGTATGACTTTTTGAAAACAAAAGATCAGCAACCTTCCAATTGCAGAAAAGTTGGGATGAATGGCTCGTATGCGTTCGGAGAACAAGTTCTGTCACCACTCGACGGTACAGTTTATCAGGTCGTCGATGGGCTACCAGATGAACCAAATCCTGATCATCCACTCGGCAATCACGTCATCACTCAACACAAACATGATGAATACACTCTTCTCACCCACTTAGAGAGCGGTTCGATTATCGTCAAGGTTGGAGACCAAGTGAAAACCAAAAAGGTGATTGCCCGCTGCGGACGCTCCGGAAACACATTAGAGCCACGTTTGCATATGCGTGTCATGAATCACCCAGATGTGGACACCGCGACCGCTCTCCCGATTCGATGGAAAGGCCGACAGCGACCTGTGCGTGGAAAAGTGGTCACTTCCCGCGAAGAGGATAGTTGGTCAAATGGGCTCGTAGCCCTCGATTTTTCAGAACTGCTTTTTTACATCATTCAGGCCATCCCGCGATTATTCTTTCGCTTTTTCGGATAAGAAAACCCCTCAGAAATCTGAGAGGTCCGTGATCACATATCCAAATCTGTAAACGCGAGCGGGACGAGCTCTCCAAGCGTCACTTCTTTCACATCGGCGTTGCCGTTCGTGAGGAGTACTTTGAAGTCAGGATCGCCGAACTCGACCATGACCTGGCGGCAGATGCTGCATGGTGGCAAGAAGTCTTCCGTGTCCCCAGACACGGCAACCGCTTCGAAGTCACCTTTTTTGTATCCTTGTGCGACCGCTGTAAAGATTGCCGTGCGCTCTGCACAGTTTGTTGCTCCGAACGAGACGTTCTCAACGTTGACGCCGTCGATGACCGTACCATCCTTCATGAGAAGTGCCGCCCCGACGCGGAACTTCGAATATGGTGAATACGCATTGTCCTTCAATTGGCGTGCACGTTCGACTAATTGTTGTTGGTTCATCTTAAGTCATTCCTCTCGAATATCGAATGAACTGATGCCAGTCCCCATGCCTCTCATTTTTGGGCAGGATTTTTAGCATACACCCACCCCAAAGAGAAGTCAATGACTTTTTTAAAAACGCTTTCATGAATAAACAAAAAAAGAAGGAGCGCTCACACCTTCTTGACTGTCTATACGTAGTTATACCAACTCTAGCTGTGCGACAGGCGCCTCTTCCGTTTCTGACTGTACGTGATGACGTCCAATCGGAATCACGGACGGTGAACCCGATACCGGATCACACATGACCGAACAGCGAAGATTGAAGACCCGATGGATCAAATCACATGTGATGACGTCCGACGGCTTTCCTTCTGCAATCAACTTCCCTTTGTCGAGCGCGAAGATATAGTCCGCATAACGCGCCGACAAGTTGATATCGTGCAGCACCATGACAATCGTCGTCCCATACTTCCGGTTCAAGTCCGTCAACAAGTCGAGAATCTCGACCTGGTATGTGATATCGAGATAGGTCGTTGGTTCATCTAAGAAGAGGACGTCTGTCTGTTGAGCCAGTGCCATCGCAATCCAGACGCGTTGCCGCTGTCCGCCTGACAACTCGTCAATTGGGCGGTCTGCGAACTCCGTGATATTCATCATCTCCATGGCCTCGGCAACAGCTTCATAATCGGCTTTCGTCCAGCCCTTTAAAAAAGATTGATGCGGGTAACGACCACGACCGACAAGATCGGCGACCGTGATCCCTTCCGGTACGACCGGGGACTGTGGCAACATGCCGAGGACACGCGCTAGCTTTTTCGGTGCCATCTTCGAAATCGGCTTATCGTAAAGCGTCACTTCGCCAGCAGTCGGTTTGATGAGGCGTGCCATCGTCTTCAATAGCGTCGACTTCCCGCAACCGTTCGCACCGATGATGATGCTGATCTGGTTGCTCGGAATTTCAAGACTGATATCGTTCAAAATCATCTTGTCCTCGTATCCTGAGGTGAGATGGTCCACTTTCATAATAGATGCCATTTAGAAGTCCCCTTTCTGGTTCATCCGGATCAACAAGTATAAGAGATAAGGCGCGCCGATGATGCCGGTGATGACACCGACCGGATAGCGTGCCGTGAAGGCGAATTGTCCGACGAGGTCGGCCGCGAGCACTAAGATGATGCCGACAAGCGCTGCCGGCAAGATTCCCGCATGACTCGTCCCGACGAGCCGTTTGGCGATCGGTCCTGCCAAGAAGGCAATGAAGGCAATCGGTCCCGTCGTCGCTGTCGCAAGGGCGAGCATGAATACTGCCGCCACAATGAGTAAAAGTCTGGTCTGGTTCGTATTAATGCCTAACCCTGTCGCCGCCATTTCCCCGAGCTCGAGCATGTCGAGCTGACGAGTGAGCAACAGGACAATCGGTAAACAGATGAGAACTGTAATCATTAAAGGCGGCAACTCTTCAAGTTTCGCCCCATTTAAACTTCCTGTCAACCACCGCATCGCCATCGCGACATCGTTTTGTCGGCTGATGAGCAGTAAATAGTTGATGACGGCTGTGAGCATCGCTTGAATCCCAATCCCCACTAATACGAGACGACCAATGGAGAACGCGGCACCTTTGGATAGGAAATAGATGACGAGCACGGTCACCAGTCCGCCAATGATTGATGCAATCGAGATGACCGCTTCACTCGACTGGAGGACGACGATACAAAAGACAGCCGCCGCACTCGAACCGGTCGTGATTCCGATGACATTCGGATTAGCGAGCGGGTTTCGAAGCATCGTTTGGAAGATCGTTCCCGCTACACCAAATGCTGCACCGGCAAAGACACCAGCAAGCATACGTGGTAAACGCAACACTTCAACGGCGAACGTCGCCCCTTTCACGTCTTCCCCGAGCAAGACACGGATGACATCCTGAATCGGATAAATCGTATTGCCCAACATGAGCATCAACCCGCTCAATACTACCGCTATGATGGTCAAAAGAAGCGTCATCCCGACATAACGACGGCGTCGCTTCATGCGACCTTGTCTGATTTGTTCAATCGCTGGTTGCATCATAGTCCTCTTACTTTCACTTTCATTGTCAATAGAATCAAGATTGGTGCCCCGATGAACGCCGTCACAATGCCGACCTCAAGTTCACCTGGACTTCCGAGCAAACGTCCGATGACGTCCGAGAAGGTCAAGATGATAGCGCCCGCAAAAGCGGACATCGGCATGAGATAGCGCTGATCCGGACCGAGCACGAGTCGAATCAAATGGGGGGCGAGAAGTCCGATAAATCCAATCGGTCCAGCAAGTGCTGTCGCTGCCCCACACAGAATCACGCCGGCGAACGAGGCGGTCAGTTTCAACGTGCCTGTCCGAACACCGAGACTCTTCGCCATCTCTTCCCCGAGCGCAAGTGCATTTAACGAAGGTGCGGTCACGACCGCAATCACGAGACCGATTAGAAGAAACGGTAAAAAGGTATAAATCGAATCCAGATTTCCTGCACCGACACTCCCAACTTGCCAAAAACGGAATTGATCCATGACGTTCGAGCGTGGAATCATGAGCGCCATGACGAGCGACGATAGTGCTGCACTTGTCGCAGCTCCCGCCAAGACGAGTTTGAGGGGGGTCGCCCCTCCCCTCCCGAGTGAACCGATGCCGAAAACGAAAATGGCCGTCAATAGCGCCCCGATGAGCGCGAACCAGATGAACGCACTCGCTGTCGAGATGTTAAAGAACGCGATCCCGATGACGACGGCGAGCGCTGCTCCCGTGTTGACCCCGAGAATGCTCGGATCGGCGATCGGGTTACGCGTCACCGACTGCATGAGCGCCCCCGCCACACCAAGTGCTGCGCCACACATGAAACTAAAGATTGTCCGGATGACCCGCTCCCGGACAATGTCTGCCTCATACGACTGAACAGCCGGACGGAATAAACCGTCCAGCAGTTCATTCCACCCGACTGTTCGTGAGCCGAAGGCAAGGGATGCCACGATGCACAGCACCGTCAATACAAGCGTTCCGATCAAAAGAAGCGGAAAGTGCTTTGGCGTATGCATCTGTTTGATTTGTGTTTGCATCATTTAGCTTTCGCAAGGGCATCCGATACGCGTGAAACATACTCATCAATCGTATATTCAATCGAGAGTGGCGTCGGCGTTCCTGCCGCTGCGAGTGGTGTGTTATCTTCGATCAAGACGACCGATCCACGTTCGATGGCTGGTACTTTACTGTAGAGCGGGTCGGCTTGAAGCGCCTTTAACGTGTCTTCATTTCCATATGTGACGAAGATATCGACGTCGTTCAAGATGTCAGCGTTCTCTTTGCTGAGTTCAAGATAGAAGCTGTCTGTTTTCTCTGCTTCATCTAAGATGTTTTGTGGGTACTCCATTCCGAGTTCTTCGATGAAGGCACCACGTGGGTCACCCGTCGTATAGATATAGAATTTTGATAGGTCTTCCGCGCTCATCGAAACGAATGCGGCTTTCTTTCCAGCAATCTCAGGAACGGCTGTCGCTTTGTCTGTGATCAACTGCTCCGTGTCTTTGATCAATTGTTCGCCCTCTTCACCAAGTCCCATTCCGAGTGAGTCATAGCGAACCATGTCTTGCCATGATGTGACCCAAGGTGTTTCTTTGTAAGCCACGACCGGTGCGATTTGGCTAAGCGTGTCATAGTCTTCTTGCGTGATTCCTGAGTAGGCCGCCAAAATCACGTCCGGGTTTGAATCCGCAATCGCTTCAAAGTCTAATCCGTCGGTGTCTTGATAGATGTTCGGGTTCTCTTCTCCGAGCGCTTTCAACTTCTCAGCCGTCCATGGAAGCATACCGCTGTCGTCCTGGACACCATAGTTCGCAGCTGAGAATCCGACTGGTACGACGTCGAGGGCAAGTGCGACGTCATGGTTTCCCCATGAAATCGTTGCGACCCGTTCCGGCTTCTCTTCGATGACCGTTTCACCGAATGCGTGCTCGATTGTGATCGG
The DNA here is from genome assembly GCA_902362975.1 of Caryophanales bacterium. Taxonomy (GTDB): domain Bacteria; phylum Bacillota; class Bacilli; order Exiguobacteriales; family Exiguobacteriaceae; genus Exiguobacterium. The sequence goes on along the minus strand of CABIYO010000023.1, from coordinate 28,677 downwards.
GTAACCTTCTGCCGATTCTTGCGTCCCTTCGTTCGTGGAAGCGTTCTCAGCTTCTTCCGAACCACAACCGGCTAAGATGAGTGCAAATGCCGATACAAAGATGAACATATGTAACCATTTCTTGAATGTGTTGTTCACGTGATTTTCTCCTTTTCGAACTTCTCTGTATTTTGCCGTTACTGATAATCATTATCAGTTATGAGTATAGACCTGCTCCTAAGTCATGTCAACCGCTAATCGGTAAAGAAATATGAAAAAACCTGCCGTTTTAGGACAGGTTTATCAGGACTTTCGATGTTGTCGCATGACGTCCGCGATCGGTTCATCTTGTTTTTCAAGCTCCGATACGATCCGTTCATGGTCCACGTCGTTTCGGTTTTGGCTCAACTTGAACGTCGCCTGCATGTCAGTGATATCAATCCGGAACAAGACAAGAACGGTTTGATCGTAAACCAGATTCCGTCTATCCAAACTTGAACCACTTGTCAGAATGGCTCTAGTCCGTGAATGACCTCGTGAAAATGAGGTCGTTTTGTGCATCCTCCCCCATGAAAAAGGTGTGCACTCCCGTCTGTTCGAACCCATTGCGCCGATAGAATTGAATCGCTTTTTCATTGTGTTCCCATACGCCCAGCCACATCTTTCGCTTGTGTAGCTCCTTCGCCAATTCAGTCGCCTTAGCAAATAACGCTTTCCCCACCCCGTGACCTTGAAACGCTTCTAGTACGTAAATCCGTTCGATTTCAATCGCATCGGTGCCCATTGGTTCAGATTGAGCGTCGCGTACGTTCACTTTCAAATACCCTGCCAACTCGCCATCTACGTGCGCAAAGTAGAAATGAGAGTCAGGGTGTGCCAACTCTTGCTTCAACTGCTCAGTCGCGTAAGCTTTTTCTAAGTAAGCGTTCAAATGCTCTTCTGTGTTGTGACGTGCGAACGTCTCCGTAAACGTCTGGATGCTAATGTGACGTAAGGATTCTACGTCCGTCGCTTTCGAGATTTCAATCATGTGGCCTCGCTCCTCTCAATATTCTCGATGCTTGCCTTTCTTCACCTCGGTCCAATCTGTTTCCACATTGCTTCGTACTTTTTTCAAAAGGCGTAACAACTCTTCACTTTCTTGCTCATCGAGTCCTGATAACGCGACCGATGTAGAATATTCATGTTCTCGAATGATAAGTGGGTACAATGCCTCGCCCTTCTGCGTCACGTATAACCGTTTGATTTTCTGGTTCTCTAAATCTGACCGTCTCTCAATCCATCCCTCTTGCTCCAGTTTCTTGATGGCACGTGCGGCGGTCGTCCGATCTACCTTAATCAACTCTGCCAGCCGCTCTTGAATGATACCTGGGTGTTCAAAAATCCTAACGACGTACAAGTACTTCCCTTTTTCTAAACCGAGTGCCTTAAATTCAATGTTGCTGATTGAATCGAGGGCACGTGCAATCATCCCAATCTCTCGCAGATGGTCATGCATCAGCAGTCACCTCCGCCTTTTTGTTGTAAACGCAACAAAAATATTTGATATAAGCATACTCGATTTTGTGAGAGAATGAAAGAAGAGATTCCTTATGAAGAAGGAGATGAAAGTGCAATGAGTCACCGCATTTACACGACGAGCTTTGCGAGCGTCTATCCGCTCTACGTCGCTAAAGCTGAACGGAAAGGACGGACGAAAGAAGAAGTCGACACGATCATTGAATGGTTGACGGGTTATGATCAAACTGGGCTCGAGCGTCAGATTGCTGACGAGGTTGATTTCGATACGTTCTTCTCTTCAGCACCTCGCCTGAATGAAAATCGCGCCCTCATCAAAGGCGTCGTCTGTGGGGTCCGCGTCGAGAACGTCGAAGAACCGCTCATGCGTGAGATCCGCTACCTCGATAAGCTTGTCGACGAGTTGGCGAAGGGGAAGAAAATGGAGAAGATTTTACGAGGAGGCGAATCGTGATGGACGTGACGACTCAACTCGAGGATCACGCCACTCGCGCCTAACACAAATACCCTCGACCAAGTGGTCGAGGGCATTTTACTTATCGGCCGAGCAATTGACGAATTCCTTCTTGAAGAGGTGTGACCGGGCGTCCGAGAACCGATTCGAAGTCACTCTCATGAATTTCGAGCGTTCCTTGACGAATGCTTCGCTGAATCCCCACAAGAATCGCAACGACTTCCTCTGGCAATCCAGCCCCGCGCATCGTCTCTTCGTATGCCTCGAGACTCAACTCCTGCATCTTCACTTCACGACCTAACACTTCACTGAGCGCGTCTACAAGATCTTGCTGGGTATGAAGTGGTCCTGATAGTTCGTAGATTACATGATCTTGTTGTTCTTTCAACAGAACATTCGCTGCGGCTTCCGCATAATCTTGTTGTAGTGCCCAACCGACTTTCCCATCTCGAGCCGCTGTGATCCATGGCGCCCCGTCAATTACCGCCTGAATGCTTGATAACTCGTTTTCTAAGTACCAGTTGTTCCGTAAGAACGCATGTGGAATACCGGACTCGACAATCGCTTCCTCTGTGACGACATGTGGAGGTGCCATCAAGTTCTCACTGTTTGTCGCATCGGCTATACTTGTGTAAGCAATGAATGAAACACCTGCCCGTTTCGCTGCCTCAACTGCGTTCGTATGTTGACGAATCCGCGTATCGTTATCGCCATCTGCCGAGATAATCAAAAGACGCTCAACACCTTTGAACGCTTCATCGAGTGTGTCTGGCTGATCAAAATCACCATGTCGCACGTCAACGCCCCGTTCTTTAAGTGACGCCGCCTTTTCTGGATTCCGTACGCTGACAGCGAGCTCACTCGTGTCAATCGACTTGAGTAGCTCCTCCACAATCTTCGAGCCGAGTTTCCCCGTTGCTCCTGTGACTAAATACTTCATTCCATTCCCTCCCCTAACCTGTAATCGAACCACTTACATGTAATCATGATAATTACAGGTAACTGATTTGTCAATTATTCTTTCCCTGTTATACTAAGCATGTAACAAAGTTGTTTACATCTTTGAACTACCACTAGGCTAAAGCCGTAGTGGATTCCTGAGTTATCCGACCTATCGGTCGAAACATGATCAGGCTAACCCCGTCGTCCCGACGGTTGAAGAAGCCAAGATGCGTTCGGCCTCTTGTTTGAGGTTCAGTCCTGCGTTCACATCGCGGTCATGATGGACCCCGCAATTCGGGCATGTCCATTCACGCAAGCCGAGATGCTTCACGTCTTTGTGTTGATGCCCGCAACTGGAACAGAGCTGGCTCGAGGCGAAGGTCTTGCCGACCTTCACGACAGTCTTGCCGTACCAATCGGCTTTATATTTCAGCATTCGATGAAACTCAGACCAGCTCACCTCGGAGATGGACTTACTCAATTTGCGGTTCTTCTGCATGTTCTTCACCTGCAAGGTTTCAATTCCGATGATGTCGTGGTTTTTGACGATCTCGGTTGAAACTTTATGAAGAAAATCATTACGCTTGTTGGCGATCTTCTCGTGGATGCGGGCGACCTTCCGCTTCTGCTTCTGGTAGTTCTTCGCCTCGGACAGCTTCACTTTCCTGTTCAGGGCGATGAGCTGACGACGGGACAGTTTGCGCTGTTCTCTCGCCAGTTTCTTCTCCAGCATGCGGAAGTAGCGGTCGTTCTGGTACACCGTGCCGTCCGACAGGATGGCAAAGTTCTTCAGGCCGACGTCGACGCCGACGGATGACCCGATCTTCGGCAGTTCGTCGATCTTCTGCTCTGCGAGCAGGGACACGAAGTATTTGCCCGAAGCCGTGCGACGAATCGTGGCATTAATAATCCGACCCTCGACCTTCCTTGAGTTGGCGAATCGCACCCATTTCAGCTTCGGGAGTTTGAGTCGATTCCCGATAATCGAGACTTCAGGTAGTTGGGACTTCCCTTGAATGTTTGTCTTATACGATTGGACAGGGTTCCGCTTCGACTTGAAACGGGGATGATTCCCCTTTTTCTTGAAGAACTTCTTATACGCGTCGGCCAGGTGTTTGACACTGTTCTGGACGACCGTGCTGTCCACTTCCGTCAACCAACCGAATTCCTGCTTGAGCATGGGAAGTTCTTTCGAACAAGAATCATAAGACAGCCCTTTTCCAGTCGTCTTATACGCTTCATCCCACTTCGCCAAGAAGTGGTTGAAGACGAAGCGCGAACAACCGATCGTTTTGGCGATCAGGATTTCCTGCTCTTTTGTCGGGTAGATTCTGAATTTGTAAGCCTTGTTTTTTTCCATCTTGATTTTCACCCCCTTTTAGTATATATTAAATATATATTAAATGAGAGGTGATGTCAAATGGAACGAGTGTCAAAATTGATTAAATTCCCAAAAGATTTAGTAGAAGCAATCGAGAAATATCAGAAAGAGAATTACATTTCTTCTTTTGCGGGAGCAGTGTACGAACTGATCCGCAAAGGGTTAGAAAAGTGATGGTGCTATTCAAAAATATATACAAACACAAGGAAGTTAGGCTTACATCCCCTAGCCTAAAGGCGTAGGGGTTTTACGCCCGATATTATAAAAACCGAAAGGGAGATTTTTATGACAATCAGTAGTCGTTTTTCGGTTGCCATCCACATGCTGACTCTTGTCGCGCTTTCACCACCAGAATTGATTTCATCAGATTTTTTAGCGCGGAGCGTAAATACAAACCCTGCTCTTATTCGAAAAATCATGGCTATGTTAAAAAATGCAGAATTGATTCAAGTTAAACCAGGTGTTGCTGGTGCAAGTCTTACTAAACCACTAAACACCATTTCACTTCTTGAAATTTATCAAGCCGTTGCTGTCGTCGAACCAAATGAACTGTTCGGCATTCATGATCAACCAAACCCGGCTTGCCCGGTCGGAAGAAACATCCAAGCAACGATTGAGCCCATTTTTATAACAGCTCAATCCGCCATGGAACGAGTCTTAGAGCAAATTATGCTTGCAGATGTGGTACAAAACATTGAACAAAGTATAGATTGAGGAATCAACAACCACTCCTTTTCGAGTGGTTGTTGATTTTTACGCTTGACTTTGAGTTCTTATGAACTTAAATTAAATAAATAGAAGTTCATATGACCTTAAAAGGAGGAATTGTTGTTGACCCTACTCATCGGGTTCTTACTCATCGTCATCTTCATGCTCGCACTTGACCTCGGGGTGTTCCACCGTAAAGCGCACGAAGTCTCGCTCCGCGAAGCATGGACATGGACGTTTGTCTGGATTGGGATTGCCATCGCATTCGGAGGATGGTTGTTCTTCACGCAAGGAAGTACAGCCGCAACGGAATATGCGAGCGTCTACTTTATCGAAAAGGCACTCGCCATTGATAACGTCTTCGTGTTCTCACTTGTTTTTGCCTATTTCGCCATCCCACTCAAGTATCAACATAAGGTACTGTTCTGGGGGATTCTCGGAGCAATTTTCTTCCGCGCCGTCTTCATCGTCGCTGGGGTATCCCTTTTAGAAAACTTCGGTTGGGTCTATTACGTGTTCGGAGCGTTCCTCGTTTATACAGGATGGATGATGTATAAGAATATCGGGAAAGACGAGTCACTTGAAGAAAACAAGACGATTCGTTGGCTCGAGCGACGCCTTCCCATCACACAAGATATCTCATCTGGAAAATTCACGAAGCGCATCAATGGGAAGTTGTTCTTCACGCCACTCTTCATCGCGCTCATCTTCATCGAATTGTCGGATATCGTCTTCGCTGTCGATTCGGTCGCTGCAAGTTTTGCGTATTCACGTGACCCGTATATCATCTTCTATGCGAACATCATGGCGATTCTCGGACTTCGTAGTCTCTACTTCGTCCTCGCCAACTTGATCGACCGCTTCTACTATTTGAAACACGGTCTCAGCTTCATGCTCGTCTTCATCGGGGCGAAGATGATTTTGGGTGATGTGTACAAGATGCCGATTTGGATGTCTCTCGGAACTATCGTTCTCGTCATCTTGATTAGCGTCCTCTATAGTTTCTACAAAACGAAACCTGGTTCGTCCAAACACGTATAATGAATCAATCAGTCCATTTCGTCGGTGTTCTTTCTTTGAAAATCGGGTAATCATTGAGGTGCACAACTACAGAAAAGGGGATTCACTATGTTTGATCGGATCGGCCTCATGAGTATCGGTCTCGTCTTCGGGATCATCCTCATGTTACTCTTCAACAACCTGTTCGGATTGGCGTTTGGTGTCGTTCTTGGTGTCAGCCTCATCGCCGCCAACCAAATCGAGCGAAACAAACAAACGACATTGCATTAACCAAAAAGCACGCGCTCCCATTATTTGAGAGCGCGTGCTTTTATGTCAAAACATCGTATAGGGATTAATACTGTTGGCAGGAGATGAACTGCTATACACATAGCTGTTCCGATGCACCTCGAAGTGGAGATGATTCCCGAACGAGTTCCCGGTATTCCCTACCGTTCCAATCGTTGCTCCTTTTGCTAGCGTCTGTCCTGTGACGACATTGAGACGATCGAGGTGTGCATATACTGTGATGTATGTTTGTCCGTTCAACTGATGGCTCATCATGACGTGGTTACCGTAAGCCCCATAGTTTCGAGAAACGATGACTTTTCCATAAGCGGCTGACACGACCGGTGTTCCTCTTGGAGCAGCCAAGTCGATGCCGTTATGGAACGTATAACCGTACTGCCCACTCGCGGGACCATACTTTTGTGTCAACGTTCCTTTTGTCGGGATGATCATTTTCGCAGTCGATGTCGTTGAAAGCGTGGAGACACTGTACTTCTTCACATATGTACTCGATACGTAGCGGGATGTCCCGTTGAAATTGATTTTCGTCCATCCCCCGCTCACGCCGAGATATTTGAACGACTGTCCCAACTTCGCGCTACCGACGATCGCATACGTCGTGCCCGGGCCCGAACGGACGTTTAAACTGTTGGTCGTGACTTTGACATAATACGTGGTGGCGGCTTCAGCCGGAGTACCTGCCGGAGTGAAGACTCCGACTGTGAGAAGAACGGCAAAGAAGAGAGAGAGTATCTTTCGGTTCATAATGTGGTAAATCCTTTCAATTATGTATTTAAATTTTGATTTTTTATATTATCTAACTGAAAAAATTTTACCACCAAAACGAACCGACAAATGTGTCATTTATATTTCAAATAAAGGAAAACAAATTCTAACTTACTTTCTTTATTTTTCCTTTTCAACGTATAAAAAAATGCACAGCCGTTTTCGACTGTGCATTTTTTGTATGTTACTCACGATTTTCCTCGGCGTTCTCCTCTTCCTCCTCTAAATCTTCAATCAATCGCTTCATCTCTTCAATTTCACGGCGCTGTGCCTTGATAATTTCTTCAGACAATTCTTTCACGCGTGGGTCTTCAATTTCAGCGCGTTCACTTGTCAAAATGGCAATCGAGTGGTGAGGGATCATCGCTTTCATCCAACTGACATCATCGACGGTCGTCTGGCTACGTACGAGCCAAAGCGAGGCACTGAAGACGAGAGCACTGACCCCTAGGATGATAAAGTTAACTGTTTTGTTCTTATACATCCCCCACATGAAGAGAAGCATGACGAACGCCATGACCGATCCCATGATGAGTGCCATGTACAACCTCGTCTGACTAAAGAAGATATGATTGAACTGAAACACGTTCAAATACATGAGCCAATACATAATGAATGTCGAGACCGCAATAATGATTCCAAATTTACCGTACTGTTTCATCTTATTCATCCTTTCTTATTGTGCGTATAAAAACTCTTTTCCTACTTGTTCTATACTCAAACCCGCCTATTTCTCCGTCTAATCGTACTCTTAACGCTTTTCACTTCTTTTTCACAAACATCGGGTACACTAGTGAAATTGAGTTCATGCAAGGAAGGAGAACGATAATGCAAGAGCGGACATTGCGTGACGTACTGGCAACACTTGATTCTGTTTTATCTTGGTCCTATCTCGATCACCCAGAAGAAATGACAATTCGCGGAATCGGAACGACACCAGAAAAAATAAATAAAATGTTTTTATATATATGCAAGCGCCCGATCAATGAACGTGGCGTCGATTTAGTGAGGGTCGCCATCCGAAATGGTGCAGTGGCCATCGTCACGGATCGACCGATTGACGCGAGAGTACCCGTCATTTACTGTCGAGACGTCGAACGCGCACGTGAACAACTACAGACTCTTTTCGCCATGGAAGGAAATCACATGAAGCGTGCTGAACGATAATGAAGGAAGGAGGGATATGAGATGAAGATTCTCATTGTAGACGATGAAGAGAAAATGAGACATTTGATTCGTTTGTTTCTTGAAAGTGACGGCTACTTTTGCATCGAGGCGAGCGATGCCCGTTCCGCACTCGACAAAATCGAAGAGCGACCGGATCTCGTCCTTTTAGATATTATGATGCCAGAAGTAGATGGGATCTCACTTTGTCGTCAGTTAAAGACGATGGATCCGGCATTACCCGTCGTCTTGTTGACGGCACGTTCAGACAACGAGACGACCATTCAAGGATTAGATGCCGGAGCCGATGACTACGTCACAAAGCCATTTGATGGAAATGTGTTGCTCGCTCGAATTCGAGCCGTCCTTCGAAGAAGTCGGGTCGTCAACCTACAATACGGTCCACTTCGTTACGAAGAAGAGAGCGGGCGCATCTTATATGAAGAACAGGAAATCATTCTGACGCCAAAAGCAACAGCCATCTTGAAGCTATTTCTTCAGCACCCGAATCGTTTGTTCAATCGTTTAGATTTGTATGACCTCGTCTGGCCGTACTCCGCCGAATCGGACCCCCGTACAGTCGATGCACACATACGCATGATTCGAGAAAAGTTAGGGGACGCAGGCTTTCCAATCGATGATTATTTGAAGACGGTATGGGGACGTGGGTATCGATGGGCCGAGGAGCGTTCCTGATGAGACGCAGTCGTAATAGCTTACCGTTCCGAATCAGCCTCGTCTTCCTGTTGTCTACGTTGTTGATTGAAGGAGTCTTATTCTTGCTCCTTTACCACACACTACTTGGGGAACGCGTGACAGAAGAAGTCCATCGATTAGAATCACGGGCTGAGAGTCATGCGAATGTATTGGCGATGAACTTTTCCGAAGAGACAATCGGTCATGTGGCTACCATGGAAAGTGAGACGGACACAAAAGTTGCCATCACTGACCCAGCACATGATCTTCTTCAAACGTCCCGTTCTTTTCCACAGGTACTGGTCGATACCGTCGAAACGAAACGACGTGCAGGTCCATTCGATGATACGACTGTTCTAGAGGACGACTGGGAAAACGAGCCGTATTTAAGCGTTCGTACGCCGATCACGGATGATCTCGATACACGGTATGGGTACGTCTACATGTTTTTACCGACTGAGATCATTCATGGAATCAGTCATCGCCTTCAGTTGCGATTTCTGTACATCACGGCAATCGCGCTCGTGACGACCGTGCTGACCTTCATCCTGCTGAGCCGCCTCATTTCGAAACCAATTCAGTCACTGAAACAAGCGACCGAGAACGTACTGACGAACCCCGATAACCTACAGCTACCAACGAATCGCGTTGACGAAATCGGTGAGTTGGCTCGCTCCATCGAGGCCATGTCCGTGGAGTTGGCTCGCTTACGTCGCGAACGACATCAATTTTTGTCCGATCTCTCACATGAAATCAAGACCCCTCTCACGTACTTGAGGGGATATGCCGAGATTGCTTCGAAAGAAAGTACGCCCGAACCGCTACGCAATCAATCCATCCAGACAATTTTAGATGAGAGTCGTTCGCTCACAGAACTGGTGGAAAATGCGTTTCAATTGGCTCAACTCGACGAAAACACGTTCTTATTGCATCGAGAAGAAGTAACGGTCACAACGTTTTGTGCGGACTTACGTCGAATGCTCGATACGATGTTCCGGATGACGACGATTCGCTTCGATGCTTCGTCGAACGCGGGACAACAAGACATCGCTCTTACTTTGGATCGACACCGCATGCTTCAGGTCTTCCGGTCCATTGCCCACAACGCGATTCAGCATAGTGAGGCGACACATGTTTCACTTCATTCTAATACTTCAGACGCTTATCTCGTCTTGACCATCACTGACGACGGAAAGGGAATTCCCGAAGAAGATCTCCCACACATTTTCGACCGTCTGTACCGTGTTGAAAAATCACGATCTCGTCAAACTGGTGGAAGCGGACTCGGACTCGCCATCGCCAAGCAAATCGTCACACGGCATGGTGGGACGTTGACGGTATCTTCGGATACAACAGGTACCTCGTTCACCGTCACGCTTCCACTCGACAACAAGACGCCTATCCTGTAATGGAAAGGCGTCTTTTAATCAATTGAGCTCACCTTTGTCGAGGCGCATCTTCCATTCCCCGTCTGTAAACTCATATACGCTGTTATCCGATGTGACGAGCAACATGCGCTCCTCGTTGACTGCCAATTCGATTGGCACAGCGTCCGCTTGAAGCTCCGGAAGATTGAACGTCTCTGTCGATTCATCGTCTAAGTTGAAACGAACCCCTTCGAAAGAACCATCTGTCTGTCGTACGTATGCCAACTGCCCCTCATCCGCTCCGACCGTAATCACCTGTTCTGATTCAACGAGTGGCTCGAACGAATCTCCAAAGTCATTCGAAACGAAGATACCGGACGGTCCGTATAAGAAGACCCGCTCCGCTTCCGTCGCGTCGGCGACAATCCCTGCCACCTGCTCACCCTCTACCCCAGATCCTCGCATCGACTCGAACGATCTTCCGCCATCGTCCGAACGATAGAATCCAGGTTCTAGCTCTGACGTCGCTTCCTCAAGGTAGACGTACAACATTTCCGTCGCATAACCCGCACTCATGTAATGAAAGTCTGCCTCTCCCTCCAGTGCCCGTACGTCTAATGTCATGCCATGGTCTTTCCCGTATAACACACCAAGTGGATTTTTGAAATCTGTCCGACGATCAGGGTGACCGCTCGCATAAAATCCATCCTCGACGACTTCAAATCCCATATAGTCATGGCGATTCGTCGGAAGTGTATACCAGCCATCTTCACGATATTCCATCAATCCGGCATGCGTTGCAATGACCGGACGGTTATCGTCTTGCCAAAATCCAGCCCCGTGAATATGAGAAACCGTTTCATCGGATCTCACACGCTGCCACTCGTCTTTTGTAGTTGTCGTCACGTTCTCGGATTGACTCGTGTCCGACGGTGCTTCTTCCGTTCCACAAGCCGTTAAAAGCAGTGGAGTCAGGAATAGTGATAGTATCAACATTCGTTTCATCTTGATCCCTCCATCTCTAGCATCCCGTCTAGCATACGTGCCAAAGATGAAAAAATTGTTAAATCTTCAGAAGTCGGGCGTTGATGGCGACAATCACGGTGCTTAAGCTCATCAAGACGGCACCGACAGCCGGGGACAAGATGATACCAATCGGGGCGAGTACCCCTGCTGCAAGCGGGATAGCGACGATATTATACCCTGCGGCCCACCATAAGTTTTGAATCATCTTTCGATATGTGTTCTGTGAAAGTTCTAAAATCGATAGCACATCTTTCGGATTACTGCGGACAAGAACGATGTCAGCCGTCTCAACAGCAACGTCTGTCCCGCTACCGATTGCAATACCGACATCCGCTTGTGCCAGCGCCGGAGCGTCATTGATTCCATCCCCGACCATCGCTACTTTACTGCCATCTTTTTGGACGTCTTTTACTTGGTTCGCCTTGTCGTCCGGTAATACTTCGGCATACACGTCATTGATGCCGAGCTGACGCGCCACCCAATGTGCGACCTTCTCGTTGTCACCCGTCAACATGATGGAACGGATACCTTTTTCACGAAGTGCCTCGACAGTCTCCTTCGCTTCTTCTCGTACTAAATCGGCCATCGCGATCATCCCGACCAATTCACCGTCCTTCAAAACAAAGACGACGGTCTTTCCTTCTCCCGAGAGTCGTGCAAACGTCTCCTCGTCAATTTGAATATGTTGATCGCGGATATATCGCGGACTGACAACTTGAACATGCGCACCGTCAACCGTTCCTTCCAATCCAACACCTGTCATCGAACCAAAGTCGTCGACAGCCGCCAGTTTCAATTCCCGTCTCTCGGCTTCTCTTAAAATCCCTTGCGCGAGAGGATGTTGCGACTCACGCTCAACTGCTCCTGCGAGTTGCAACACGTCTTCTTCTGTATAAGACGAGCTCGCCTGTATGTCCGTGACTCCGAAATTCCCTTCCGTCAGCGTACCGGTCTTATCGAAAATGACGGCATCGAGTCGACGCGCCTCTTCAAATTGAGTTCGATTGCGGATGAGAAGACCTTGTTTCGCCGATAACGCTGTCGAGACGGCGACGACGAGGGGTGTCGCTAGCCCGAGTGCGTGCGGACACGAGATGACCATGACCGTCACCATCCGTTCAACCGCTGTTCCGACCGAATATCCGAGCATGAGCCAAACCGTGAACGTGATGACCCCAGCGGCAATTGCGATATAGAACAAATATTTTGCCGCTCGGTTCGCCAGATTTTGAACCCGCGACTTCGATTTTTGTGCCTCACTCACCAATTCAATCACTTTTGACAAGTACGTGCTTTCTCCCGTACCAATCGTTTCAATCGTCAAGCTCCCTTCTTGGTTAATCGATCCTGCGATCACGTCATCCCCAACGGTTTTTTCAACGGGCATCGATTCCCCGGTCAACATCGACTCATCGATTGTTGTCCGTCCTTTCATGATTTTTCCGTCCACAGGAACCCGTTCCCCCGGTTTAACGAGAATCCAATCTCCTTCCCTCAATTCAGAAATCGGGACGTCCTCCGTCTCCTCCCCATTGATACGATGCGCTTCGTTCGGAAGAAGCTGCACGAGTTGTTCCAACGCATTCGACGCTCCCATGACAGAACGCATCTCAATCCAATGACCGAGTAGCATGATCACAATCAATGAAGCGAGTTCCCAAAAGAAGTCATGTCCGCTTCCATAGCCAAAGACGACAGCTGCACTATAAAAGTAAGCGACGCTGATCGCCAAGCCAATAAGCATCATCATGCCCGGGCTACGCTCTCTTAACTCTCCCACACTTCCTTTTAAGAACGGCCACCCGCCGTATACATACACAATCGTCGCCAATACAAATAAGATTGTCTTTTCAAACGGAAAATCGAGTTCAAACCGCAGCCATTCTTGAATCATGTCCGATAACAATAAAATCGGAATCATCAGCCCGAGCGATACGAAGAAACGTCGTTTGAAATCGTCAATCATATGCTCGTGTCCGTGTCCGCCATGATGAGACTCGTGACTCTTCTCATGATGTCCATGATGTCCATGGTGTCCATGGTGTCCATGGTGTCCATGGTGTTGATCGTGTGCATGTTCCATCATTCATCCTCTCCTTTACACGGATAGTATACCCCTACGCGGTATGAAATTAAACAGATTTGGACTTTCATGTTTCTTTCACAATTAGGTGGTACAACAAAGTGAGGACTGAACAATGAAGGAGTGTTATAGCATGAAATCGAAAGGAATATGGTTTTTGTTGACGGGGATTTTAATTGGAGGCATCCTCGTTTTACTAATCGTCCTTTTCAACGGGACATGGAACCATAACAACAATATGGACCAAGATCATATGATGGGAAACGATTCGGCAACGGGTCAGATGGATGATCACATGATGGGTGATAATGGAATGGGTGGCAATAACGGACCGATGGGACACGGAGCGATGCAAGAGCTCCAAGCATCGGATGAACCGACACAGCCGCTTCCGATTCCGACTGCCTTACAGCCAGATCGTGTCACGGGAGACACGGTCTACTATACGGTGGAAGCAACTAAAGGCACGTCACAATTTTTCAAAGACGGCAAGAAATCGGAAACGTTCGGCTATAATGGAGACTTACTCGGACCAATGATCGAGTTACCGAAAGGAAAAACAGTCGTAATCGATACCATCAATCGATTGGATGAACCGACAACGTTCCACTGGCACGGACTCGTCATCCCTGCCGACATGGACGGGGGACCTCATCAGACCGTCGCACCAGGTGAACAGGCACAAGTTCGACTCGACATCGATCAAGAACCTAGTACACTGTGGTTCCACCCCCATCCGATGGGATTGACAGCCGAACAAGTTTATAAAGGGCTCGCCGGTCTTCTTTATGTGACCGACGATGCACAGAACGGTCTCCCGAATGAATATGGAGTCGACGACATCCCGCTCATCGTACAAGATCGACTCTTCACGCCTAACGGTGAGTTGGATTATGATGCCCATATGAACGTTGATGGAACGACGGGGGATACCATTCTTGCGAATGGAGCCATCAACACGACGTTCGACGTTCAAACCGAGACGTTACGAGTGCGACTAGTCAACGGTTCGAATGCGCGTGATTTTGATTTTACGTTATCTAACGAGGCCGAGATGACGCAGATTGCGACAGACGGAGGGCCGTTAGAACGCCCGATTCCCTTAGAGACCCTCACGTTGACACCAGGTGAACGGGCCGAGGTACTGATTGATTTTTCACAAGTTGAAGATGTCGCCGCCTTAAAAGCGGACGGAGTGACATTCACCACGTTTCGTATCGGTGAACTCGGCAAGGCGTCCATTAAGATTCCGACGATCGAAACGGTGGAGCGTTCGACAGATGAGACAGCAGACCGCCGCCTCACCCTTTTTGGAATGGGTAACATGGTGTCAATCAACGGAAAGACATATGACCCGGAGCGTATCGACATCGAAGCGAAACGCGGAGACACTGAGGTATGGGAAATTGAAAATAAGCCGGATATGATGGGTGGGATGACACATCCTTTCCACATCCACGGCGTCCAGTTCCGAGTCATTAGTCGAGACGGAAAACCACCATCCGATCAGGAGAAAGGGTGGAAAGATACGGTAGCCATCGCTCCCGATGAACGGGTGAAAATCGAACTCACCTTCACTAAAACGGGAACGTTCATGTATCATTGCCACATCCTCGAGCATGAAGAGAATGGGATGATGGGACAAGTAAACGTGACCGAATGACCGACACCTCTCTGTTCTATCAGCGGAGAGGTGTTTTGTATCCGTCCTGATTTCGATACGTTTCTGCTAGGACTATTGCCTGTATAGGGATTCCTTCTCAAATGTCGTATACTAGTTGTGAATGCATGTACAAATGTTCGCGAGGAGGTAGGTCCATGCGCCGATTCTATAAGGTTAGGCAGAAACGCTCCGCTCGTCAAAAACAGCAACGCCATACGTTCTCCATCGCTTCTATCGTGGAAGAAGTACAAGATGCGATGTGTTATATCGATTTCACAATATGCCGTCTGTATTCGAATGATTCTCTTCGTCAATGGTATCCTTCTATGACAACACAATCTTTTGACACATTGGAAACATTGACTCGTTATGTATATTCCACGTTGGAACGGCACGGGGCGGATTCCGCACAAGTCATGCATCTGATTCAGGAATTGCTCGAATGTGCGACCGAAACGAATCCAAAGATGACCTCACGTCGTCTGCGCTTTGATGACAAGACGCTACATTTGATTTTCAACTTCACGCGCACACCACGTGGCGTTTTCATCATGTGGCGCGACCAAACGGAGGCCGTCCGCTTTGAAGAGCGTAAAGACAGTTTCCTTGCCGAACTGTCTCATGATTTCCGCACGCCATTGACCGCCATCCATGGCTATACGGAGTTACTCATGACACGTCATCAAGGTTCGGAAAAGTCGTATCAGATGCTAAAACAAGTCAAACAAGAATCGGAACGACTGGAGCGGCTCATCGATAACTTCCTCGATTATCAAAAAGAACGCTACACGGCTGATCAACTGACCGTGACGACGTTCGCACTCCGTCCTCTTTTAGAGGATGTTATGTCGAGCTATCAGACGACCTCCCCGCTTCATACGGTGACGTTTGAAACGAATGATGTCTTGATTCAAGCAGATGAAGAAAAGTTACGGCAATTGCTCCATAACCTCATTGGTAACGCCATCAAGTACTCTCCTGACGGCGGTACGGTCCATACAAAAGTATTTGAATGTGCTGGCACGGTAACTTTATCTGTATCCGATACCGGGATTGGGATTCCGGAAGAAGCACTTCCCTACGTATTTGATGAATATTACCGCGTCGAATCCGCTGCCCACCAATCGATTAAAGGAACCGGTCTCGGTCTACGAATTTGTAAACGAATCGCCGAAGCCCACGGTTGGGGAATTCATGCGGACTCGGTATATGGAGAAGGCACCACCTTTACAATCGAGCTTCATACCAGACAGAGCTGTCCATTGCTGCCATCCCCTAAACATTCGGTTTCGTTCGACTGATTTGATCGGTCGAACGTTTTTGTCTTACCTCAATTTGAGAATGAAGTGTCTACCTTTTGGGAATAAAGAAATGACGAAGAGAGGAGGAAATGAAGATGAAACAGCGTGGCTATTTATCCATCCCCGTCGCGGTCGTATTCGCCGTCGTCTTTGGTCTCACGCTAGATAACTGGTGGCTCGGAATCGGCATCGGGATTGTCATGTTTTTTGCGTTTCGAGGCACGAAGAAAAAAGCGTAAAAAGATGATGAAAATTTACACACCTTCAGATTAACAATTAATTTGAAGACTGCTACCTTTAATCATGTGAACGATACATATGGGCATGGAAACGGTAATCTCGTCTTACAACGGTTTGCCAACATCCTGAAGGTGGAAACACGTGCCCATGATACGGTCGCAAGGATTGGTGGCGAAGAATTCGTCATCTTGATGTATGACTTGACGCCTGAGAAAGTGGATAAAGTGGCCAACCGGATTCGGGAACGGATTGCCGCTGAACTGTTCCATTTGAATGACTTCCCACCGATTCACATCACCACTTCTGGTGGTGTCGCCCATGGAACTTCGCTTCCCATCAAGCGGATGGTGGATCTCGCTGATTCGGCACTTTATCGAACGAAAAACGAAGGCCGTAATCAAGTTGTCATCTCAACCTATGACACACCACAACCGATCATGACATGAACGAACCCCGCTCCTTCTCAGAAGCGGGGTTTAGTCTACTCATTTTGTGAACCGTTCAACCTCATCTGTCATGATGGCCGAAACCGTGATCGGGGGAAGGTCCTTCACGTCGTTGATCGTGTAGAGCCGTGTCTCGATCGTCGTCTGTTGTATCTGATCCCATGCTTTCGAACCGATAAATGCAGGCTGGGCGTGAATCGCCTCGGCCCGAATCGTTTCAGCGAACGAGACGGTATCCGACTCACCCGTGAGTGTCAACACCGCAAGTCGGGCGACAGGTGCCACATCCCGCATGCGGACGAGCGTTTCACGATTGAACGAAGAGAACACGACACGGTCACCGAGTTCAAACTCATTGACAGCAAGCCAAGCGAGACGCTCGATCCCTGGATACGCATATTGATCCGTCTTCAATTCAATATTCAGGGTGACGTTGCTCCGTTCAATCAGTCCGAGCACTTCTTCTAATGTCGGAATGCGTTCATAGCCGTCAATCTTCAACTGACGCAACTCCTGAAGTGTCATGTCTTTCACCCATCCCGTTCCATTCGTCGTCCGGTCGACGGTCTCGTCATGAATGACGACGAGACGACCGTCCTTCGATAACTGCACATCCAACTCGATTCCGTCCACGTACGGAAGAGCTGCCTCGAACGCGGACAATGTATTTTCCGGGTAATTGGCGCTATAGCCGCGATGTGCGTAAATCAACATGTCATTGCCCCAAGGTGGAAGTCGTCTCATCAGCCGCACGTTTCAATGCCTCTTCGACCGACACCCCTTGATACAAACTTTCCATCGCATTGACGACACTTTGTCGTGATTGTGGGAACGTCGAGATGAGCGCTCCTTGTGTCGCCGGTGATGGTTTCGTCTCACTGAGTTGGTCGACCGTCACTTTCAGTTGTGGATATTTCGCCCACATTTCTTTTACGATCGGCTCGTTGTACGCTTCTGGATTGATGGCGAAGTAGCCTGTGTCGACATGCCACTGTGCTTGCGCTTCCGTCGAAGCGACATATTTCATGAACTCCCATGCGCCTTCTTTCGTCTCTTCGGCAATGCCGTCACCCATCCAGAGCGATGCCCCGCCGATGACGACGCCTTGACGCTCCGCTTCATTCGGTACCGGTAAGTACGATGCGCCGATTTCAAAGTCCGCATTGTCTGCGACCGTACGGATTCCTGCTGACGAGTCCAGGTACATGGCAACTTTCCCAGATTGGAATGCCGCGCGCATGTCGTCCCAGTTTTGACCGACGTTTAGGAATGTCTTCTCATCGTACATCTCTTTGATCAGATTGAACGCGTTCTGTCCTTCTTTGCCATCGAACACGGCTTTCGTCGGGTCTCCGCTTCGTCCATTGTCATTGTCGACATACAGTCCACCTTGCGCAGCCAAGAGCTGTTCAAAGAACCAACCGTAGTTGAGCATCGTGAAACCGGTCTGACCGTCCGTCGTCAACTTTTTTGCTGCCTCTTTCAACTCGTCATATGTGCGTGGTGCTTTCTCTGGATCGAGCCCTGCTTTTTCAAACGCCTCTTTGTTATAGATGAGGACCGGTGTCGAGGAGTTGAACGGCATCGAGTATTGTTTCCCATCGACCTGATAATAACTCAAGATATTCTCTTCCCATACGCTCGTGTCAAAGTCCTCTTTGTCAATGAACTCTTGAACGGGTGTGATTTTATTCGAATCAATCATGTATTTCGTCCCGACCTCGAACGTCTGCATGATGGCGGGCGCATCTTCCGAACCGGCGACCGCATTGAATTTTGTCAACGCTTCCTCATATGTTCCTTGGAAGACCGGTTTGACTTCATAGTCGTCTTGCGAAGCATTGAACGCATCGACTTGACTGTTTAACGCCGTCTCCAAGTCCCCGCTCATCGCATGCCAAAAGACAATCTCTGTCTTTCCGTCTTGTGTCGTCGCCGCGACGGGTGCCGCTTCTTCACTGCCACATGCCCCGAGTACTAACACCGAACTTGCCAACCCTGCGAATAATCCTAACTTTTTCATTTGTCATATCCCCCTATTATTTGATAGCGCCTTGCGTCAAACCTTCTTGCAAGTGCTTTTGTCCTGCGAACAACAATACAAGTGTCGGAATGATGATCAAGATGACTGCTGCCATGACGACGCCCCAATCCGAGGCGACTTCGTTCGACTGCATCTGTTTGATGCCGATTTGGACTGTCCGCGCCTGTTCCGTGTTCGTGACGAGAAGCGGCCATAAGTACATATTCCAAGTCGTCAAAAAGCTATACACCGACAATGTGACAAGCGGTGTCTTCGAGACCGGTAAGACGACGTTCCAAAAGAAACGGAAGCGACTGATCCCAGCAATTTGGGACGCCTCGTACATTTCATACGGAATCGTTTTGAACTGTTGCCGAAGTAAAAACGTCCCGAACGCGAGTGCGAAGAACGGCACAGACAGTCCCCAGACGCTATTCAGCCAACCGAGCGACTGGATCGTCAAAAAGTTCGGGACCATCGTCGCTTCCCATGGCACCATCATCGTCGCCAGGAAGAGCATAAAGATGAGCCCTTTTCCTTTAAAGTCGATAAAGACGAACGCGAATGCCGCGAGACTCGACAAGACGACCTGTCCGACCATCACGAGAAGCGCGACGACCAAACTGTTGAGCAAATACGTCATCATCGGGATACGCTCGAACGCGGCCACATAGTTTTCCAATGAAGGTTCACGTGGGAGGAGATGTCCCTGAAGCACTTCCTTCCCGTCCATCAGACTGATCGAAAACGCATAGGCGATTGGAAACAGCATGACGACGGCACACAAGACGAGTAAGACATAGACGCCAACATTCCGTTGTCTCATTGGTAATGCACCTTCCTTTCGACCAATTTAAATTGGAGCCACGTCAACAAAAGGACGGCGATAAATAAGAGCACGGCCTGGGCGCTGGCACTGCCGACGTTATAGTTGATAAACGCATCTTTGTAGATGGCATAGACGATGACATTCGTCGCATTCGTCGGTCCACCTTTCGTTAACAAGTCGATCTGCCCGAACGTCTGGAAAGCGTTGATCAGCGAGATAATCCCGACAAAGAAAAGTGTCGGCGACAACATCGGGATGGTGATGGCCCGAAGTTGTGTCCAATAACTCGTCCCGGCAATGTCCGCACTCTCATACAACGTCCGATCGATGTTTTGCAGACCGCCGAGTAGAATCAAGAACGTAAAGCCGATGTTCATCCAAACGGTCGCAAGTGACACGGAAAGGAGCGCATATTGTGGATCGAGAAGCCACTGTACGCCACTCGCACCAATTGCCTCGAGGAATCGGTTGAAGATACCGATTGACGGGTTGTACATGAACATCCAGATGACCGATGACGCCGCGACGCTCATCCCCATCGTCGCCGAGAACGCTGTTCGAAAGATGCCAATGCCCTTCAGTTTCTCATTGGCGAGGAGTGCGAGCGCGAGCGCGATGAGAATTGTGAGCGGGACCGTCAATAGGACGAATCCGACTGTCGCCTGAATGCTTTGCCAAAACGCGGCGCTCGTGAACAGCGTGCTGTAATGACCGACTCCGACAAATTCGAGTGGTGTCCCCTGTGTATCGGTCCGGAAAAAGCTTAAATAGATTGTTCGCAACAGCGGATAGACGAGAAAGACACCGAACAAGATGATGGACGGGGACAAGTACAACAGACCGCTCGCTGCGTCAGATAGCCGTGTCCGGACTTTCTCTCTCGGTAAGGCGACCGTCATTGGAACACCTCCAACGCCTCAAACAGTTTTGGTTGTCGTGGCTCGATGCGCTGTCCGTTCGTATCAAATAGCGACATCTGTTTCGGATCCACATAACACGCCACTTTTTCGCCGACCGTGAGCGGCCATTGTCCTGGCCATTTCGCCAACCATTCATTTCCTCCGACGTCAAAGGCGAGAATCGTTTCGGTCCCGAGCACCTCGATGTTTTTCAACTCTGCATAAAATGTCACATCTTCGTCCGCCGGCTTGATTTGCTCAGGACGGACACCGAGTGTCGCCTGCGACGTTTCCGTCAGTGCGTTTGGATGGAACAACCGCCCATCTGTGGCCATCCATCCTTTTTCTTGTCGTGTCACGTCGACGAGATTCATTGGAGGCGACCCGATGAAGGAAGCGACGAACGTGTTCGCCGGTTTATTGTATAAGTCGAGCGGTTTTCCGACTTGTTGGACCTCGCCTTCATTGAGAAGCATGATCCGGTCCGCCATCGTCATCGCCTCGACTTGGTCGTGAGTGACATAAATCATCGTCAGTCCGAGTTTTCGCTGTAACTGGCGAATCTCTGAGCGCATCTTTGCCCGTAGTTTCGCATCCAAGTTCGAAAGCGGCTCATCCATCAGGCAAATCGGTGCCTCGGTCACGATGGCCCGTGCCAAGGCGACACGCTGTCTTTGACCACCGGAGAGCTCGCGCGGTTTCCGTTTTAAGTAATCGGTGAGTCCGAGTGTCTCCGCCGCCTGTAGGCAACGCCCTCGTTGTTCGAGTTTCGTCAGTCCTTTCGTATGTAGACCGAATGTGATATTTTTCTCTACCGTCATATGCGGGTAGAGCGCATAGTTTTGAAACACCATCGACAAGTGCCGCTCACTCGGCTTCATCCCGTTTGCCGCCACCCCGTCGATGCGAAGCGTTCCGCTTGTGATGGATTCGAGCCCGGCAATCATCCGAAGCATCGTACTCTTCCCACAGCCGGACGGACCGACCAGTGCGAAGAACTCCCCTGCTTCAATCGTCACGTCGATGCCTCGAATGACTTCCGTCTCCCCGAATGATTTCGCCAATTGTTGTAGTTGTATCGATTTCATGCTAATTCCTCCTTCTGCCTTTGCACGTGCCAAAGTCGCTCATCCCCGGTCGACACGGCGAATGCCCCATGATCGAGGGCGCGATGCACGTCAATCGGTTGACGAATCATGCCACCTGTCACAATCGGAAAGGAGACTTCCCGGGAAATCTTCTCGACGACGCTCGGAATCAGCCCCGGCATGAGTTCAATCGCATCCGGTTGTTGCGCCTCGGCGAGTTTGAGTCCGCTCGTGACCGCGTCCGAGTCGACGAGAAAGAGTCGTTGTACCGTCAACAGTCCCGCTCGCTTCGCATGCTGGAGCACGGACGCTTTCGTCGTGACAATCCCGTCGGCGCCGACACGTTTGGCGAGGTAATCGATGCCGTCTCGATCGAGGCTGATCCCATTGATTCGCTCGGCGTGGAGGAAGACCGTTCGATTTTCTCGTTTTAAGTGCGCCACATAACGATCGAGCGTGCTGAGCGTTCCCATCATGAGAAACGTCGTCGTCACATCCGTCCGTAAAAATGCCTCGATTTGTTTTGGACTTTTGATGGAGGCAATCATCCGTTCTTGTCCGATTCGTGCAATCGCATCATTCACTTGAATCATCCTCTCTTCAAAAAGGACCAACAGAAACGACACGTCATCGACGTACGGGCTTCTGTTGGTCTCTCAAAGGTTCTACCGGTAACTATTCACTTGGAGTGAGGGGGTCTCACAGCTCCTATCGTAACGAACGATTGTAAAGACACGATAAAGGAATCGCAAAGTTTCATGAAGAGAACGTAAAAAAACCGATTCACGGGGAATCGGTCAACAAAAACGATCCATCCGCCACGGTTCATTTTCGAGCGTCTCGGTCGCTTCCTCTTTTGATAAGTAGAAGAGCGGGACATCCGTATGTTCGACAAGGTGATGTTTCTTCCCGAATTGTTTCAGTTTTTTCGCCATCGGTCCATCCGTGACGGCGGTGACATGAATTTCGTCCGGATTGTACTGTTTCACATGATTGTCCCATGCCTCTTGGAACGAATCCGCATCGTAATCATCCACGGTATATCCTTTATCGCGCAATTCTTCCAAGTCAATCGCGAGTTCATCAAAATTTCGATACATTTGAAACTCATATGAGTGCATTCGGCACCTCCACGCTAAAAATCATCCATATTCATTATATCGAACTCTTTCATCATTTCCTTTACCACCATCGAGCAAAATAAAAAATACCTCAGCCGTCGGATTGACCCCCTACGTCATGAGGCATTTCATATAATCAAACTATCCCCGACTTTTCCGCGTCAACGTCACCCCTCCAAATCCACTGATGACGGCGATATAAAATCCAAAATCATAGAACCAACCGGTATTGTTCACTTCATACACGCGGTACGTTTCATTGAACAATCCTAAAATGAGTGACACCGGCGCAATCCATCCGTGCCAGATGCCCCAGAAAAAGCCTGCCGGGTCCGTCGTGTACGTCCCGTCTCCGGGTACACAGCCGCCGAGTAATGTGACGAGCGTCAACATCATGAATATGATTCCAATTCGTTTCATCGTTCATCCCTCCTGTTATGTGTATTCCCGTTTCTCCTAAAAAAAGCACTGACAAACGTCAGCGCCACAATTGAACCGTATTTGCAAACTCGATATCTGTCGCCAATTCACCGTCAAGTTCATGGATGTCGAAGTCTTCCCCATCGAGCCATTTTTGGAAGTCAAAGATGACCGGGTCACGGTCTCCACCGAGCGCAAACCACGTCTCGAGCGTTTCTGGGAAATAAGCAGCCGTATGAATCGTTCCCGCCCAGCTCTTGTACAATTCTGAAAAGACGCCCTTGTCAGTGTCGTTCATGAGACGGAATGCGCTCTCCGCATCTTGGATTAAGTGTTGGACGACCTTGATTTCCATCATGCGACGCGTCGAATCGTCGAGATGATAGCGGTTTTCATGTTGGAGTAACTCGAAATGATTTGTACAAATATTTGATTCCCGTACTTGGACGTCTCGCGGCGTCGCCTCGATTACTCGTGTTTTCGACGATTTGTCGTGGACGACGTATGTGAATGACCCGCGATGCGGAATCTCTTTTAATAAATCGACTGCTTCTTCCACCGTCGCACATGTTTCTAGAATGATTCGTCCAATCATCTGACAGACGAACCCGTCCCCAGGTCGACGACGATTGATGAAATTGTAGCCCATGGCGAGTCCTTTTTCATTCATCCCGTCCATACGCCCGGTGACACGAGAGACCGGTCCGATAACCGCGTACCCGTCATCCGGTTGAAAGACGTTGTAGCGACCGTCATACGTCATCGGATGATAGTCGTAATTCCGAACGAGAAAGTTATCTCCTGTCAAAATCGAACATCCACTGATCGGATTGTTGACCCGAAAATGCCCAAAATGAAGTAACGTGTCGTTGAGCGACAACTTCAACTCATCTTGCAATCCAATCAATTCTTCCCAAATCTTTGGGGCAAATTCATCGAAGGCAGCCTTCGCCTCAGTCGCATCGATCTCAAATCTGGGGACGCGCAGTTTCCATTGGTCCATCCGATTCTCGAGCAGTTGACTGCGCTTAATATACTTCCCTTGAAAGCGTCCGAAGTCATAATGACTCCCCCGAAATTGTGTCAGTTCACTAGAGAATTGTTGCATGAAAAAACCTCCCTTGCGCCCATTATAGCGGACGCACGAGAGGTCTGTCTGAAGTGAGAGTTTATAACTTGAACTGTTGACTCATTCGTTGCATGTCCTCTGCCGTGCTCGACAAATCTTTTACGAGACGATTCATCGTCTCACTCGTCGCCGACATCTGTTCCGTCGAAGCAGCCACTTCCTCATTTCCGGCCGTACTTTCTTCTGAAATCGAAGCAATTTCAGACAGTCCATGTTGAATGTGGTCCTGGTTCGTTTTCACTCGATCGAGTTGACCACGCATCGAACTCGTCAATTGTTGCATGTGACGAACGCTCTGTTCGATCTCAGTGAATACACGCTTCGTCGATTCAAGTGTCGCTTTTCCTTCCTCTGCCGCCGTCATACTTTCTTTGACACTCCCACGGCTAAAGCCGCAAGCTCACCCTTCGGGATGAGTGGGATTCTGAAGTGCTTGTGCGAGCGCAGTCCATTTCTGTTTTGCTCAAACCTCCAGATGAGGGTGTGCCATCACCCCTCCTGAGACAGATCATATAGATTCTCAGGCTGATTGACTTTTACCATCAACCACAGGTGCGTATCGGATATTCATCGCACCAACTACATCTCGATGTTTCTTAAATCCGCATTTACAGACATAAGTCCGGTCTTTCGCCTTGTTTCTTTCGCCACAAGAGGGACATGTCTGAGATGTGTGTGCCGGGTCGACATGCTCGACCTTGATCCCTTCTAGTTTCGCCTTGTACTCGATAAATAATGCCAAGCGATAGAACGACCATGTATGCAGATTCTTATTGTGTTTACGGCTTGTTCTTGCCGTCTGTCGGATGTTCGCCAGCTTCTCTAGGCGAATGACAGAAATGTTGTTCTCTTTTGCGAAGTCGACGATCTCACGGCTCACCTTGTGATCCTTGTCTCTCATCCAACGCTGCTCCTTGTTGTCCAGTTCCTTGATCGCGTTCAGCTTCTTCTTTTGACCGAGTTCTTTTCGTTTCGCACGAAACTTGCGTTTCATGTACTTGTTTTCACGACCGTTCCCAAAGAATCTCACCTTGTCGCAATCAGTCGATGCGACCGCCGGGACTTTTAGACCGAGGTCGACACCAAGAGCCTTCGTACCGGTCTTCTCCGTCGTGGGGATTGTGACGGCGATTTGAGCCATCCATTTATTTGACTTCTTCGTGATACGAAGCGTACCCAGCTTGTTATTCAGAGGGGAGAAGTTACGGTTGTCTCGATCGACCATCTCGGCACGGATCTCTGTCCTTTTGACCTTCCCGTCTACCATGATTGGAAGAAAAATGGACTCAAAATCGAACGAATAGTTCTGGTTGTTCCATGTGCAATAAGGTTTCTTCAGGACAGGGACGACCTTGTATGTCGACTTCTTCACTTTCCGGAAGACACTCTGGCCATCTTTGATGACCTGGTTCTTGACGGCACTAGGCAGATGAGCGCAAACACTTTTACTTGTCAATTTGAGGATCGCTTTAGCATCCACCATATCAGAGATAAGTTGATTGACCGTCTCTGGGTGAACCGCACGAACCCGACCTTCGGCAGCCGAACCTTGCCGTTCTCGATGCGGATCGTACCGTGCTGGTTGTTCGTCGTGTAGGAGGCGCGCGACCGCCGTCTCGATTTGAAGGTCGGGAAGCCGGCCGTCCCGGCGAAGAACTTCGCGAACGCGGTGTCGAGGTTCAACTTCGCGTTCCTTCGCTGAGGCTGTCCGACTCTGCGAGGAACGGGAACAGGGGCTTGTAGGATGCGGGTGTCGCCGGTTTCCGTCTCGTCACGATCCCCGCTTTCGCCTCCTCGCGGATGGCGATGCGGTCCTCGAGCAGCTTGTTGTAGATGAACCGGGCGCAGCCGATCGTCTTGATGAGGAACTCGGCCTGTGCCGGCGTTGGGTGGAGCCTATATTTATAGCCTTTCAGCATGTCCGTTATAAATGATACTTTTAATGTGTCCTAAAGTGATGGGATAAGAATGTACAATTTTGTCTCCTTCTCGCATACTTGTTCACGAGGTGAACGACTATGCAAATTCAATTAAACGTAGACACGACGTTCGAGGTGAACGAACTTACGGACCTACAGAAATTCAACGACATGATGGAGACGATGAACATGAAAATCAATAAAAGCCAACTCGCTAGAGAAATGGGGGTCGACCGCAGGACGGTCAACAAATATCTCAACGGGTATCGAAAGCCTGATAGAAGGAACCGTGAATCTGTGGTTGACGCCTACTATCCGATCATCCGGGCCCTCCTATCGGAGGACTCGAAACAACGCTTCTATTATCGACGCGTCCTTTGGCAGTACCTGAAGGACAATCACGGGCTGGAGTGCGCGGCATCGACATTCAGGGCATACATCAAACGGCATCCCGAGTTCAGCGCTTATTTTAACGAGAACAAAAAAATGCCCGCCATCGGGCAACATGTCCGTTTCGAGACTGCCCCCGGCAAACAGGCACAGCTGGACTGGAAAGAGTCCATCCGTTACGAGACACGGGACGGTGAAAGAATCGAGGTGAACGTGGCGGTACTGTTACTCTCTTATTCCCGCTTTCGTTTCTTCCACCTCAGCCTGTCAAAATCGCAAGACGTCGTCCTCTCATTCCTGACACAGGCCTTCGAAAAATTGGACGGAGTTCCTGATGAGCTCGTGACGGACAACATGAGCACCGTCATGACCGAAGCGCGAACGAGATATGGTGAGGGCGTCGTGAACCGTCGGTTCGAGGAGTTCGCAAAGGATTTCGGTTTCCAGGTGAAACCTTGCATCGCCGGGCGGCCACAGACGAAAGGGAAGGTCGAGGCACCGATGAAAATCTTGGACGAGATTCACGCCTACCAGGGTAAATATAATCTCGAGGAACTGCACGATTACATCGAGAGGCTGTGTGAGCGAATCAATAACGAGGTCCATCAGGGTACCGGGAAGATCCCGATTCTGGAGCTCCAAAAAGAAAAGAACCTCCTACTCCAGCTACCAACTGAAAGAGTAAGAGATTCCTATCGCATCAAGCACGTCCGGGCCAAGGTGAACCATTCCAACATGGTGTCGTACCGTTCGAACCAGTATTCCGTACCAATCGGATATGAGGGCGAACGGGTAGCGCTCGAGGTCCATGACGACTACTTGTGGATTTATCATAACACGAAACCCATCGCACAACATCGCCTCACCGGCAACAAACTGAACTATCTGGAACATCATTATCTTCAGCAGCTGAGTCAGACGCTCGGGGAGCACGACGGCATCGACGAGATGGCTCGACGCAATCTACAGCTCATGGACGAGAGGTACCGATCATGAGGGAGACGAACAGTTACAAGCAACTACGGGAGAACCTCTTGTCGCTCAACCTCAATCAAATGGCACTCCACCTCGACGAGGTGCTAGACTTCGGCATTCAGAGCGGGGCATCACTCACCGAGGTGCTCGTCAAGCTCACGAATCACGAGATCGACATCCAAGAGCAACAGAAGACCCATCGGATGATCAGATCAGCAGCGCTACCAAGCCCCAAAAGGCTCGACACGTTCGACTTCTCATTCCAGCCGTCGTTGAACCGAGATCAAATCGCAGACCTCCACTCGCTCCGTTTCATCGAACGAAACGAGAACGTAGTGTTCCTTGGTCCTAGCGGTGTTGGCAAGACACATCTTGCGACCTCGATTGGTGTCGAGGCGGCGCTGGCACGGCATAGCACGTATTTCACGAAGTGTCACGACCTCATCCAAAAACTGCGCATCGCAAAACAGGAGAACCGGCTGGAAACCAAGCTGAAACATTTCGCCAGATATAGGCTGTTGATTATCGACGAGATCGGGTATCTCCCGATCGACGCAGAGGACGCCAAAATCTTCTTCCAGCTGATTGACCAACGGTACGAAAAAAAGAGCACCATCCTAACCACTAACATCAATTTCAGTTCGTGGGAGGAAGTGTTCGTAGACCCGAAACTGGCAAACGCCATCTTGGACCGGATTCTTCACCATGCGACCGTCGTGCCGATATCCGGGGACTCATATCGATTGAAGGACCATCGGACGGAACAAACCGCGTCTGACGAAACCGACAATATTGAACATTATTAAACGAGCAAAATTGTACATATAAAGGTTGACATTTATA